>CAZMLI010000331.1:0-5504 GCA_964566865.1 uncultured Planctomycetota bacterium | reverse complement strand
ACAAAGTGGTAACAAACCGAGCTGAGACCAAACTCCATCTCGACGGTGAGCTTGTCGATCCGCAGCAGATTATCCAGCTCCCGATAGTGCTTGTCGGAGATGGCGCGTTCCACCTGCGGCTGCCGGTCAGGCAGCGCGTCGCTCCCCCAGAGCAGCCTGACGAGATTCAACCGCTTCTGCGTGACATCGCCCGCGCTGCGGAGCAAGATCAGTCGTTGTGGATCTGTCTCCCGATAGCGTGCCGCAACTTCGTCATCGCGCGCAGCGTCGACCGCTCCCCCACCGGCGAGCCCATGGTATGCGGCACGCAGGGCATGATATGGAGGATACTTCCGTGCTCCGACCAGGATGCCATACGAGAAGATCGAAGTGCAGACACCCAATGCGCTGAGGACAACCAGGGCTTTTCTGTTCATCTGATCAGTGACCTCCTGACACCAGTATACTCCTGCCGGAGGTCGAAAAGCACGTCAACGTCCTGCCTGAGACGCCGCCTGCTCGATCAGCGCCCGCAGTTCGCGAAACGACCGCTGTCCCAGCGCCACCTCCGCCTCGTCGATCAGCTTCTCCGCAGCGGCCTGCCCACCGCCGAGCATCATGTAGATGATCCGCCCGAGCCAGGCCTGGACCGAGCGGGGGTTGATCTCGACCGCCTCGGCCAGCAGCAGGTTGGCCTGGCGCGACCGATTCGAGCGGTACAACAGCCGCCCCAGCTGGACACGCGAGAGATAGTCCAGCGGCTGGACGCGGATCGCCTCGCGGAACGCGCGCTCGGCCCGCGCCGGCTGGCCGTCGAACAGGTAGGCCTGCCCCAGCAAGCGGTAGGCGCGCCCGTCGCTGGGGATCACCGCCAGCAGCTTCTGCAGCAGGCGGATCGCGGTGACTGGCTGGCTGCGGATGTGCTTGTGCGCCTCCCGCAGTAGCTGCAGCTCGCGGCCGATCGTGCGTCGGCGCCGGCGGGCCCGGGCCGCCTCGTCGTTCAACGCCTGTTGCGTCGGTCCGTGGCCAAAGGTCCCGGCCATGCCTTCGATGCGGTTGAACTGGCTCGGGATCAGCTTGGCCAGCGCGCGCGCCAGCCCGATCGCCACCACCTCGCGCGACTGGCCGGCGAAGAAGGCCGAGCGCAGGCGATCGAGGTAGACAGGGGGCGCCAGCGCGGTCAGTTGCGGTGTCACCCCGAGGTACATCTCGATCGGCGCGCGATACTCCAGCCAGAGGTTGTCGTCGGTATTGGTTCGCCCGGAGAGCCAGACGCGCCGATCGGCCGGCAGGCTACCCTCGTAGCGCATCAACAACTGGTACGGATTGGTGATCCGGATGCGCGCCAGCGTCTCACGCACCGCCGGATCCGCCATGCGCTGACGGTAGAGCTCCGGCGAACCGACGATCGGCGCGTCGGCCGCCAGGCAGACCAGGTTGTGAGTCGAGCGGAACAGCACCACATGTGGAAAGACCTCGGCCAGGGTGCGGATCATTCCATTGAGCGTCTCGCGCGACAGCTCGTAGGTCTGAATCCACTGGCAGAAGATCCCACCGTCTTTCAGACGCGCCCGCGCCAGCTGGTAGAACTCGCGGGTGAACAGCGCGCTGACGCCGGCGATCCAGGGGTTGGAGGGCTCCGAGATCAGCACGTCGTAGCGCGCCGGACGATAACGCAGGAAGGCGCGTCCATCCTCGTGATGCAGAAAGACCCGCCGGTCCTGCAGCACCTTGTCGTTGATGCTGTTAAAATAGTGAGACGCATCGCTGACCGCCGGTTCGAGCTCCACCACGTCGACCCGCTCGAGGCCCGAATGGGCGGCGACGGCGCGCACGGTCGCGCCGCTGCCATACCCGATCACGCAGGCCGTACGCGGCGATTTGCAGAGGAACATCGGCAAGTGGCCGAGCAGGTACTGGGTCGTCAGATCGGTACCGGTCGAGGCGTCCGACTTGCCGTTGACCTTGAGCGTCGTCACGTCGGGAGAACGATAGACCGTGACGGTGGCGCTGATGCCCTCGCGTGCATAGAGCAGGTCGCCGCTCTGCGAAGCTGTCTTGCCCGACTCCGAGAGCAGCGCGCGGAAGACGCCGCGATGCAGCGCCTGCAGGTCGACGTTCGGCGTGAGCAGGTAGACCATGCCCAGCAATCCCGCGCCGCCCAGCGCGCGCAGGGCACGCCGGCGCAGCGGGATGCCCGAGTCGGCGAGCAACATGCCACAGCCGGCCAGCTGCGCCAGCCCCGCGCAGAGCTTGATCGTGCCCGAGGCGCCCAGGTACGGCAGCAGCAGAAACCCGGTCGCCAGCGACCCGCCGATCGCGCCCAGCGTATTGGCGGCATAGATCCCGCCCACGGCCCGACCGACCGAGCCGGTCTCGGCCTGCCAGCCGGCGATCGCCAGCGGCAGCGCGGCGCCCAGACAGCAAGCCGGCAACAGCAACATCGCCCCGACGAGCAGCCCCTGCGCGGCAAACAGCCAGCCCGGCTGACGTCCGCTCGAGCGGGCCAGCACGACCATCCACTCGGGCAGCTGGTTGGCGTAGAACAGCCCCCCCAACATGCCCAGCGCGCAGAGTGTCAGCAGCCAGCCCAGCCCCGCGCGGTAGGCCTCGCGCGGCGCGAGCGGACTGGCGGAGAGCAATCCGCCGAGACCGATCCCGATCAGGAAGGTGGTCAGGATGATCGAGAAGGCGTAGGTCGACGAGCCGAGGATCGGCGCCAGCAGCCGGACGCAGGCGATCTCCCAGCCAATGCTGACACAGCCCGAGAGCACCAGCACCGCCAGCAAGTCGCGCGGGACCGCACCCGCTGGCGCCTCCGGCGTCGCCGCTTGCTCGACCGACAGCACCGGCTTCAGAACGCGATGGCAGAGCATCGCACCCAGCGCGACGAGGCCGCTCGCCACGGCCGCCGCCAGCGTGCTGCCGCTCAGGCCCAGACGCGGCAGCAGGTAGAAACCCGCGGCCGCCACGCCGAACGCGGCGCCCAGGGTATTGACCCCGTAGAGCAGCCCGACCCGCTGGCGAACCGACTCGCTGCGCGTCAGCCCGGCCACCAGCACCGGCAAGGAGGCGCCCATCAGAAAGGTCGGCACCAGCAGCACGCTGAACGAGATCAGGAAGCGGACCAGCACGAACAGTCCGAACTGCCCGAGCAGGGCGGTGTAGATCGGCGCGATCATCCGGTCGAGCTGCCCCAGGATCGGGATCGAGAGCAGACCGAACAGACCGATGCCCAGTTCCAGGGCTGCGTAGACCCGGAAGGGATGCGCGATCCGGTCGGCCCGTCGGCCGGCCCAGGCGCTGCCGAGGGCCAGCCCCGCCATGAAGCTGGCGACGACGGTCGAGATCGACCAGGCCGAACTGCCGAACTGGACCGTCAGCAACTTGACCCAGACAACCTCGAAGATCAGGCTGCTGGCGCCGGAAAAGAAGAACAGCAGGCAAGCGGCACGCAGCATGAGAGGCAGACTCAGTCGGCCAGGCGAGCGCGCGCCAGCTTCGCCCAGCGGGTGTCGGCATACTGCGCAACGAGCTGACGGTAATGAGTGCGGGCCTTCTCGGGGCTGCCGCTGGAGCGAAAATTCTCGGCCAGCTGATACAGGCGCCGGGCCTCGGCGCCGCGCCGGACCTTGACCAGGCGCGGCGTCTTGCGCAAACGCTCGGCACGGCTGGCCGCCTCGCTGCCCTTGTACAGACTGAGGATGCTGGCGAGGGCCGCGTCCGCCGCCAGCAGCTTACCGGCGGCCAGCAGCTTTTCTGCGCGCGCCAGCGCATCCGCCGCGAGCTGCTCCGTCTCCAACCAGGTCCTCTTTGGCTTGTTCGGCTTGTTCGTCTTCTGCTTTTTCGGCCTGGTCGGCGGCGGATCTTCAGCGCTCTGTTTCTTGGTCCCGGGCAGCCGCTGCTTGTCCAGCCAGCCCAGCATCCGACGTGCTTCCTCGGCACTGATCGTATGGCCTATGTTGGGCGCGTAGGTCGTGACCGTCAAACCCAGGGCGCGCAGTTGCGCTGCCCCGCGCGCCAAGTGCGCGTGGTTGACATCCTGCCGGCCCACCCCGAACCAGATGCGGGTCGCCGTCGCCTTGCGCAGTCCGGTCTCGTCACAGCCCGGTGGATAGTAGCCCGCGGTGCCCGCCACGGCCGCGAACCGCTTGGGCAGCACACCCAGCACATAAAACGAAAACGCGCAGCCGGCGCTGTGCCCGTTGAGATAGACGCGCAGGCGATCGATCGGAGCGCGCCCGGCGACATGGTCGATCAGCTTGCCCAGCCAGGCCGCCGTCCCCACCTGCCACGTGCTGCCCGCCCCAGGCGCGGCGGTGGGCGCGATCACGATCCACTTGCGCGCCCCGAGAAACTGCTTGATGAAACGGATGTAGTTGCTGCCACGCCCCCCTGCGCCGTGCAGCGCGATCAGCAACGGCAATGGCTTGCGGCCCCGGACTGCGGCCGGTGCCCAGACGGAGATCTTGCGGCCATCCAGGCTGATCGTCGAGTCGCCGGGACGGATGCGCTGCGCGGCGGCGAGCGGCGCGCAGAGGGTCAGCAACAGCAGGGGCAGCACAGAACGCATCTAGCGGTGGAGTATAGCGATCGACGGCGATGATTACGAGATCGTCACGAAACCGTTTCGCACAGCCGAAGTTGCTCTACAATGCAGCATCCCATAAACAACGGTGACCAGCCCCATGCCTGAAGTAACCCAGTCTCCTCTCGACACGGACATCGATCCGCAAGAAACGCGTGAGTGGCACGACGCGCTCGCGGCGGTCATCGATCGCGACGGCCCCGAGCGGGCGCACTTCCTGATCGATTCGCTCGTCGACAAGGCCCGTCGCTCAGGCGCTTACTTGCCCTACAACGCGACGACCGCCTACATCAATACGATCCCGACGCATCAGCAAGCGCCGCGGCCGGGGGATCCTTCGCTCGAGCGGCGGATCAAGTCGATCATCCGCTGGAACGCGATGTCGATGGTGGTCCGGGCCAACCGCAAGGGCAGCGGGCTCGGCGGTCATATCGCCACCTACCAGTCGGTGGCCAACCTGTTCGAGGTCGGCTTCAACCACTTCTTCCGCGCCCCGACCGAGACACATGGCGGCGACCTGGTGATGTTCCAGGGGCACAGCTCCCCGGGCGTCTACGCCCGCGCGTTTCTCGAGGGACGGCTGTCGATCGATCAGCTCAACAGCTTCCGCGAAGAGGTGGGCGGCAACGGCCTGTCCTCCTACCCGCACCCCTGGCTGATGCCGGGGTTCTGGCAGTTCCCGACCGTCTCGATGGGCCTGACCTCGATCTCGGCAATCTACCAGGCGCGCTTCATGAAGTACCTGCACAACCGCGGCCTGGCCGATACCGCGGAGCGCAAGGTCTGGGCCTTCCTCGGCGACGGCGAGATGGACGAGCCCGAGTCGCTGGGCGCCATCTCGCTGGGTTCGCGCGAGAAGCTGGACAACCTGATCTTCGTCATCAACTGCAACCTGCAGCGGCTCGACGGCCCGGTCCGCGGCAATGGCAAGATCATC
>CAZMLI010000330.1:0-5507 GCA_964566865.1 uncultured Planctomycetota bacterium | reverse complement strand
CGCGGCTGGCGTACTGCAGCTTGTTGCGCTTCAGCTTCTTCTTGCCCAGCTCGCGTCGCAGGTTGCCCTTGCGCTTGTTGGCCTCGACGATCCGGTTCTGATAGGCCTGAACATCCTTGTTGCCCTTCTGGCCCACGCGCTGGATCCGCTTGTCGATCGCCTGAATCTCCTTGTCCAGCGTGGAGCGTTCGCCTTTTGCGGTCGAGATCTGCGCCTGAAACTTGTTCTTGATCTTGCCCGACTCGGAGGCAGCTGCGGCGAACTTCGCGCCGTTATCAGAGATGCTCTTCTGCAAAACCCGCTGCCGCTGGCTGGTGCCGGACTTGATCGAGGCCAGACGGTTCTCCAGCTGGGAGATGTTGTTCTTGACCTTGGCGCGATAAATCGCCAGGCGATCCGCCAGGCTGCGCAAGACCGAGACGACGCTCTCCAGGTTCAGCACGAACTGGACATTCGCCAGCTTGTCGGCCTTGAGCTTCTGTCCCATGATCGGCACCTGCACGAACTCGCCGTTGACCATGATCTCGGTTTTCTTGCCGCCCTTCTGCTTGGAGATGTAGACGCTACTCTTGGAGCCGCGTGGAATCGCGCCTTCATAGTACTCGTCGAGCTTCTCCATCGCGGAATTGACCACGTTGTCTACCGAGACCGCGTCTGGTAGCTGGTCGCCGGGCATATAGCCGAGCACCTTCTTGAGTTTGCGGATCTCTGAGTCGTACTCTTCCTTCTTCTTCTTCAGCCCGGGGATCGTCTCCCCCAGCTTCAGTTTAGAGATCATCTTCTTCTTAAGGAGCTTCTCCGCCTTCTCGAGCTGCTGGTTGTACTTGTATGCGAAGTAACAAGACACCAGCCAGAAAAGCAGAAACAGCACAAAAGGAATGGGAGACGCGCCACGCCTCCGGTCAACAGCAGCCAGAGCCATCTGAACCTTACCTCCTCAAACAACTTGGGCCGGATTCGGTTCCGGCAAAGTGTGCTCCTTAATAAGGGTCGGGTATGGGGCTGTCAAGTGTTGACCCGCATCCCGCCACGTCAGGCTGGCCACCCTTGTGCGGATTGTGCATTATCTGCCCTGCGCGTGTCATTTCTGGACCTCGTCAGCCCGTCTGGGTATCCTTGGTCAAGTCCATTGATCAACGCAACATCAAGCCACGGCCCTCCGGTGAAGCTACCGCAGCGCATCGGCCGCTACCCGCTGCGCAAGCTGCTCCGGACATCCGCCCAGGAGACCGTCTTCGAGGCCCTGGATCCGATCCGCGATCAGCTCGTCGAGATCACCCTGCTGCCGCTCAACCTTCCCACCAGCGCGAGCGAGCGCTACACGGCGCTGACCCAGCTGGAACATCCCGGCATCCTGCGCACCTACGAGCATGGCGTGCATCAGGGCTGGCGCTACCTGGTGCGCGAACGGGTGAGCGGTCAGACGCTCGCCGCGCGGCTCGCCGAAGATCGGCCGCTCGACACCCGGCTCGCGATCGAGATCGCGCTGGACCTGGCGGAGGCGCTCGGGGTCGCCCACCGGATGGGCGTGCAACACGGCAGGCTGACCCCGCAAGACATCCTGGTCGAGGCCGGAGGCGCCCGCCTGCGTGGATTCGCCCCCGCCGTACCGGCCTGCGTCGCGCTGCCGGACATGCCGCACTGCCTGTCTCCGGAACAGATCAGCGCCGTTGCCCGGCCCATCGATCACCGATCGGACATCTACAGTCTCGGCTCGATCCTGCACTGGCTGCTGATCGGAAAACCGCCGCATACTGGTCGCGGCGCCGCGCAGATCGCCTTTGGCATCCTTCACCTGCCAGTCGTTTCGCCGCGCAGTCGGCGACCGGACCTGCCCCGCGAGCTGGAGTCGATCCTGCTGCACTGCCTGGCGCACCGGCCCGCGCAGCGCTATCAGTCGATGGCCGAGCTGGCCGCCGACCTGCGCGCCTGGCTCGGCGGCCAGTCGGTGCGGGCGCGGCGCCATCGCCCCTGGCCCAGGCTGTCGCGTCGCCTGCTGCCCTCCGTGCTGGTCAGCCTCGCGCTGCTGCTGCTGGTCGGTCTGCTCGAGTCCTGCCCCTCGACCGCGATCCAGCAGGAGCGCGTCGTCGATCTGCTGATGCGCAAGCGCGCGCCACAACCCCTCGCGCCTGCGCTGGCATTCGTCGGATTCGACGTCCAGCCCGTACCCAAGCCAATGCTGGCCCGGGTTCTGGCGCGCATCATCGCCGACCGGCCGGCTGCCGTGCTGGTCGACGTGCATCTCGACAACCCCAAGTTTCTCTCGGATGACGAGCGCGCCAAGCTGGTCGAGGTCGCCTCACGCTCGGGCGAAATCGTGCTCGCGCATCGTCTGACATCCGAAAAATTCGGCAGCGACGTGCAACCGATCGCCGCACTGTCCCCGCTGGACCAGATCCAGCACGGGTTCACCAACCTGCAACTGGACGACGACGGGGTGGTCCGCCGCATCCAGTACAAGCGAGGCGGGATTCCGATTCAGGACGCTTACCCGCTGGCTGTGCGCACGTTGCTGGTCTCCGGCCGACGCCCGTCACCACCGCCCGGCTTCGTGGGCGACGACGGCACCTTTCGCATCCACTTCCCAGCGCAGCGGCGGACATTCGATCGGCGTATGCTGCCCGCGAGAAGTTTGCTCGACGGCGACCAGCGCGCTCGATTCAGCGGCAAGATCGTGCTCGTCGGCTTCGTCGCCACCGATCCCGGCGGCGCCGTCGACGTCTTGCCCACCCCGACCAGCGAGCGGCTGCCGGGGATGTACATCCACGGCGCCATCCTGGACACGCTGATCCAGGGCCCGTGGGTCCGGCCCGTTCCGGATCGCTGGCGTTTTGCCGGGCTGCTCGGTTGCCTGCTGACGGTGCTGCTCGGGGGGCAGCTGCTGCGCTTGAACCTGCGCCCCGCGCGGCTGGGCTGGTTCCTGGCGCTGGCGCTGGCCATCGCCATCCCGCTGGGCTACCTGGTCGCCGCGGTCAAGCTGTACCAGAGCGGCGCCTGGTTGCTCTCGATCATCTATCCGCTGGGGGCCCTGCTGCTGGTGCTGCCGATCAACGCGCTGCTGCGACTGCAGCTGGAGCGGCACCGCGTTCGCTGGCTGGCCCAGAGACTCCGACTGCCCGCGTCCTAGCAATGAATATTCCAGGCTTCCTTCCGGCCAAGAACGCGCTGCCGGGAAACCTGCGCTCCGGACAGTTGGTGATGGCGCGGGTCCTCGGTTCACCGGAGGCGGGCATGTATCAGCTGCGCATCCGCAGCCAGGTGGTCCAGGTTCGCTCCGACGAGCCGCTGACCCAGGGTCAGTTTCTACGACTGCGCGTCCTGGGCCCTGAGGGGTTCGAGCGAGCCGACACCCCTGCGCGAACCGCCCAGTCGACGACCACGCCGCAGCGCGCACAACCGGTCCAGGGGGAGGCCGCGCTGGCGCTCGCTCGCTTCAAGCTGCCGCTGCTGCCGGCCTTCATCGAGCACCTGCAGCTACTCGCGCGCAGCGACCCCGCAGCCCTCGAAGGCGGAGCGTTCATGCTCGCGCGAGGACTGCTCGTCGGGCCGGAACTCGGCGCGATGATCGGCCTGCTGGTCGCTGGAGAAGGCGCACCGCCGCTCGGCGCCCAGCTGGACGGGCTGGTCCCGGACTCGCTGATCTCAAGACTGTCCCAGCTCTTTTCCACCGGCGAAGCGCCGAGCCTGGCAACGCTGCAACAGGCCCTCCGACTCGCCGATCAGCTGGCAGATGCCTTGGCCGGCCAGGCCCGACAACTGCTCGCCGGCTCCCGGCCGCTGCAGGCGCTCGCGCTGCTGCAGGGACTGATCGAACAGACAGCCGGGCAAGCACTGCCCCCCGGCGATCTGCAGCAGCTGAGCGCGATTCTGGGCGCCCCGTCCTCGGCCGAGGCACTGCTGCCGCTGGCGATGCAATTCCTGCAAGACATGCCCGACACGGCGCTCGCGCGCTACTTGCTCGGTGCACTGGCGAGCGAGGGCGAGGGCGCCGCGCTGGCGGCCCTGCTCGAAGACGGCGTCCTGCCGGAGAAGGAGTCAGCGCGGCTGCTCGGTCGACTCAAGGCGCTGCTCGGCCAGCTCACCGCCCAGACCAGCGAGTTGCAACAGCTGGCGCGGCAACTCACCGAATCGGCGGGCCCGCGCAACGTGGCCGAGCTGCTGGCCAAGCTGGCCCAGACCGACCCGAGCGCCGCCGCGCAGCAGCTCCAGGGCATCCTGCTGCTGGCCAGCCGCAAGGCACAAACCCGCCTCGGCGACGCACTCTCTGGTATCGAACGGCAGCTGATCGAGCAGCTGGCCAACCTGGACCGGCTGCAGAATGCCCAGGACGTGGTGCGTTCGCTGCAGGTTCGCTGGCAGGCCCAGACGCTGCTGCCCGCCATGCCCGACCCGGGCTCGATCATGTTGACCGTGCTGGACCTGCCGGTCACGCCGGGCGGTCCGTTCCGCAGAGGCCAGTTCCAGCTACTGATGCGACGCGACAAGAAGGGGCGGCTGCTGCAGGACGAGCCGCGCACGCTCTACATCGATGTCGAGCTGACCGAGCTCGGTCGGGTCGAGGTGCTCGGGACCGTTGCAGCCGAGACAGCCGAGCTGCGCTTCTTCACCCAGGGCGCTGGCCAGGCGCAGTTCCTCGGCGAGCGCGCAGACACCATTCGCGAGGCGCTCTCCGCCTTCGGCCTCGACGCCTCTGTGCAGGCCTCCGCGCGAGTCCGCGATGCCCCATCAATGGCACTGATACAGACCGGAACCCAACCGGCGGACGACGTGGGAGGCATCGATGTACTGGCCTAGACTGCGCAAGGCGCACCAGGCGCGGGACAGCGAGGACTGGGCGGCCCAGGGACTCTCGCGCCAGGTCGCTATCGCGTTGCGCTACGACGGCCATGACCGCGCGCCGCGGCTGGTGGCCAAGGGCCGAGGCGAGGTGGCGCGCGCCATCGTGCAGATCGCCGACGCGCACGGCGTCCCGGTCACCGAGGATCCCGACCTGGCCGCCCTGCTGCAAAAGCTGGAGCTACAGCAAGAGATTCCGCCCGAGCTCTATCAGGTGATCGCCGAGATCCTGGTCTTCCTCTACGAGGTCAACAAGGAATACCATCGGTAGGCGATCTCATCACGGTCACGGTCACGGTCACGGTCACGAAACACGGTCACGAAACACGGTCACGAAGCACGGTCACGGCCCACGAAACACGGTCACGAAGCACAAAGGGGCGGGCCCCCGAGGCTGTCTTGTGCAACTGTGCAACCCGGGACAAGGGTGACACTTTGGACCGACCGTGGACCGTGACCGTGGACCGTGGACCGTGGACCGTGACCGTGACCGTAACTGGGGAGTATCTAGCGCTTGAAGATTGTTCGGGCCAGACCCCGCACGGCTTCAGACGGGTCGTCACGCAGCTTGTCCTGTAACGTGGGCGCCAGCGAGACGGCTGGCTTGGCGAACGTGCGCTGAACGTTCTTCAGCGCAAACCAGCGCACGACTGGGTCCTTGTCTGCGAGCA
>CAZMLI010000329.1:0-5543 GCA_964566865.1 uncultured Planctomycetota bacterium | reverse complement strand
CGGATCGCGGGTCTCGTTCGAGCCCCAGGGCGAGTTCTTCTCGGTGGGCCGGATCGACGATACGCTGACGACCAAGCTGCAGATCAGCCAGCCAGAACAGCGCATGCCCGCTTTTGCGAGCAGCCAGTTGCGGATCGCTTATCTGGTTTCGATCGCCGATCGGATCCGGCCTTTTCTGGCCGCGCCGGTGTTCGAGAAGATCAAGGACTCCCCGGGCAAGGTGACCCTCGAGAGCGAACATCGCAAGGTGACCAGCTTGTTCCTCGGCCTGGCGACCGGCATCGGCGAGTCCCCGCTGGACGAGGCGCGCGCCGCCAGCTTCCATGCGCAGATGACCGGGCTGATCCAGCTCATCGACCGGACCTGCAGCCGCTACGGCGGCATCATCTGCTCCAGCATTCCTGGCCGGGAATGCGAGAGCATGCTCGTCCTGCTCGGGGCGCCGCGCGCACACCCCGATGACGAACAGCGCGCGGTCTCGCTGGCCCTCGATCTCTCGCGCGAGCTACAGACCACGCCGGGCGAGCTGCGCTGGAAGATCGGCATCTCGACCGGCCAGGTATTCTGCGGCAACATCGGCTCGACGATGCGCAAGGAGTACACGGTGATCGGCGACTCCGTCAACCTGGCGGCGCGGCTGATGGCCCGCGCGCAGCCCGGCCAGACGTTGATCGATGAGCACACCGAGCGCAGGGTTCGCGGTCGTTTCGAGCTGAACGCGCTGGCCCCGCTCTCGCTCAAGGGCAAGCGTGCGCCGGTCTGCTGCTTCGAGCTGGTCGGGGAGGCAACCGCCGTCAGCGACAGCGCCAAGACCGCCGTGCAAAGCGTCTGCCATCAAAAGCAGTTCAACCAGGCGATCGCAGTGCTCGAGCAGGTGGCGCGCGGAGGACGCACGCTCGCCGTCTGCGGCGATGACGGCATCGGCAAGCGACACTTCGCCGAGGTACTCTCCGGCGTCGCAGCCCACAACGGCTTCACCACATTACGTGCCCGTGTCCATCTGGGTGGCGGTCACGTGCCCTACGGCCTGTGGCACGAACCGCTCTCTGCGTTGCTCGAGCTGGAGGGTCTCGGCGCGGAACAGGCGGTGAGCCAGATCGGCGAACGGCTGGGGAAGATCCGCGCGGGCCTCGAGGAATCCGCCCCGCATCTGGCCCGCGCGCTGGGCTTCTCCCCTCCCGAGTCAGCTGTGGAGCCGGAGCTCTCGCCGAGCGATCGACGCGAACTCGTACTGACGGCGATGACCGCGGTGATCGTCGATGCGTTCGGCTCGAAACGGGGCTTGCTGGTGCTCGAGAACACACACAACGCGGACGAGCTGTCGCTGGCGATGCTCGAGCAGCTTCAACCGAAGCTGGCAAAGACGCAGTTGATGGTGCTGGCCACCGGACCGCGGGAATTCGAGGTCGACGGTCCCAAGGTGGTCAAGCTCCTGCTCGAGGAGCTGAGTCTGGACGAGACCGCCCTGCTGGCCGCCCGCCACCTCGGTGTGACACAGATTGCGCGACCGCTCGCCTCGCTGCTGCAGGAGCGCACGGCCGGCAACCCGCTGTACATCGAGGAGCTGCTCGACGAGCTGCGCACATCGGAGTTGCTGAATATCTCGGATGGCGGCATCGCGCGGCTGGCCGGCACCCTGTCCGAGACTGTCCTGCCGACGGGCATCGTCGGGCTGATCATGGGCAAGATCGATACGTTGCCGGACAGCCAGCGCAGCGTGCTCAAGCTGGCCTCCTGCATCGGCTCGCAGTTCGACCTGGAGATGCTGCGCGACGTGACAGCCCAGCTCGAGGGCAGCAGCAAACGTGTGATGGCGGCGATCGAGGCGGCGTCACGGATCAAGCTGATCGAGAGCGCGGGCGACCCCGAAGCGTATGAGTTTCGACATTCGACTGCGAGGCAGGCACTCTACGAGAGCATCGCCTACGAGACACGCCGACGCTATCACCTGGCGATCGGCCGCTGGCTGGAGAACCATCACTTCCCCGACCTCGATCCGTACTTCGCGATCCTGGCCCATCACTTTCACGAGAGCGGCGAGCTGCGCAAGGAGCTGGACTATCTGAGCAAGGCCGCGCCGCGTTTCGCCGCCGCCTCGGCCAACCAGCAAGCGATCCAGCACTACGCCCGCTTGATGCGCCTGCTCGAGGAGGACCCCGCCTCGCAAGACCAGCTGGTCCTGCTCTATGCGCAGTACGCCCAGGTCTTCGAGCGGGAGGGGCACTACCAGAAGGCGCTCGAGAAGTACCAGCTGCAGGAGGTGCACGCGGCCCGGCTGGCCGCGCGGGCCCAGGCCGAGCAGGGCAAGATCCACCTGCGCCAGGGGCACTGGCGCGAGGCGACGCAGTTTCTGGAACGCGCCCTGACCTTGTTCAAGCAAACCGACCACGCCCCCGGGACCGGCGCGGTGCAGAACCACCTCGGTCAGGTCGAGCGTAGCTGCGGCAACAATCAGGAGGCGAGCGAGCGCTTCAGGCTGGCCTATCAGACCTTCGAGGGCATCGCGGATCAGGCCGGCATGGCCGACAGTCTGCTGCACCAGGGAGAAGTCTTGCTCGATGACGGCAAGGCGCAGGAGGCGCTCGCGCTACTGGAGCGCGGCCATGCCCTCGACGCCGAAAACAATCGCTCGCTCAGTCAGGCCCGCGGCGCCAACCTGATCGGCGAGGCGCACTGGGCGCTGGGCAACCTGATGGAGGCTGCCAGCCAGTTCGAGGACGCGATGCAGCTGGCGGACGCCTCGCTGGATGGCTTCGTCCTGTCGCGCATCTTCCGCAACCTGGGCCTGGTGGCTGAACAGACCGGCGAATTCGGGCTGGCCCGGCAGCAGTTCAGGGAGGCCCTCACACTGCACAAGCGCATGGGCGCGCGGGTCGAGCTGGGCCTGGCGCTGCTCGACATCGCGCGGATGGACCGGCAGACCGGCAAGCTGACCTCGGCCGCGGAGCTCAGCCAGAAGGCGATCACGCTCTTCAAGCGCCACCACAGCCTCGAACTCGAACTGCAGGCCCGCACGGTCCACGCCGATGCGCTGGTCGACCAGGGCAAGCTGCAAGCGGCCCAAGTTCTGTTGCAGGAAACGATGCGGGACCGGCCGAGCGACCGCGTCGATCTGCTGTGCCAGGCGACGCTGGCCATGGGGCGCTGCCTCTTCCTGCTCGGCGCATTTGGCGATTCACTGGCTGCCTACAATCGAATTCCACAGCTGCCCGGCCACTATCCTGCCGAGCTGGCATCCGCCCATCTGGGCCTGTGCGAGATGTTCCTGGCCTTGCACAGCCCTGACTCCGCGCAGGATCAGCTCGAGCGGGCGCGCGCACAACTGGAGCACCTGCTCGACGGCCCCATCGCAGCCCGGCTGACCCTGACCGAGGCGGAGATCCAGCTCGCGCTGGGAAAAGAGCAGGCCGCCGAAGCGCTGCTCGCCCGGTTTGCGGATCAGTCGGCCACCCACCGCGACGATCTGCGCGGCGACCTGATCCGGGCTCGGCTGTGCGACCCGGGCGAGGCCAGCGAACGGTTGACCGCGCTGCTGCCAGGCCTCTCCGAGGCGCACTATCCCGACCTGCTGGTCAGGGCCCTGATCGAGCTGGCGCGGCGCAGCGAAGTGGACCTGATCACGCACCTCAAGCGAGCCAGTGAAATCGCCCAGAGCCTGCAGAGCGAATCCCTGCTGCTCGAGATCAACTGGACCCGTGTCGTGGCGCTGCAACAGGTCAACCCCCGCGCGGCCGACAAGCACCGGGAGAAGCTCGACCAGCAGCTCGCCCGGTTGCAGCAGCAGACAAGCGATACAATGCTGAAAAGCGCAATCAAGCACTACATCACCTGATCCGTACCCGACAAGGAACTCCGATGACCCAGACGGAAATGACATACAACCCGCTCGGCCGCTGTGGCATGAAGGTCAGCAGGCTCAGCCTGGGCGGCTGGCTGACCTACGGCGGCAGCGTGGCCGAGCAACAGGAGGTCGACGCGATCATCCGGCGCGCCTTTGAGGCCGGCATCAACTTCTTCGACATCGCCGATGCGTATGCCAAGGGCGAGGCCGAGATCGTGATGGGCAAGGTCCTGGCCGATTTCCCCCGTCACGAGCTGGTCATCTCGAGCAAGCTGTTCTGGCCGCAGAGCGACTGCCCCAACGATCGCGGCCTCTCGCGCAAGCACATCATGGAGTCGGTCGAGAAGAGCCTCAAGCGCATCGGCACCGACTACCTGGATCTCTACTTCTGCCATCGATACGACGCGGAGACTCCGGTCGAGGAGACCGTGCGGGCGATGGACGACCTGGTCCATCAAGGCAAGGTGCTCTACTGGGGAACCAGCGAGTGGACTGGCGCCCAGCTGCGGGAAGCCAACGAGCTGGCGCAGAGCCACAATCTCTACCGGCCCCAGGTCGAGCAGCCCCAGTACAGCTTGCTGGTGCGCGACGTCGTCGAGCAAGATGTCGCCCCCGCCGCCGAGTCCTACGGCATGGGTCTGGTCGTCTGGAGTCCGCTGGCCTCGGGTCTGCTGACCGGCAAGTACGACGACGGCGTGCCCGACGGCAGCCGCCTCTCCCGCCTCGACTGGCTGCGCGACATGGTGCGCACCGACGAGAGCCTGGCGCGCGTGCGCCAGTTCAAGCAGGTGGCCGACGCCGCCGGCTGCAGCCGCACCCAACTGGCCCTCGCCTGGACCGCCGCCCAGCCCGGCATCAGCAGCGTGATCACCGGCGCCAGCAGCGTCGACCAGCTCGAGCACAACCTGGGCGCATTGAACGTCGAGATCACCGACGACATCCGCACCCAGCTCAACGAGATCTTCACATTGCCCAAGAGCGGGGAGGAATGAACGTCATGCGAATCGCACTTGCGGTCTTTCTGGGTGGTCTGGTGATGCACGTCTGCGGCTTCATCTCGCACGAGGTGATCGCCTGGCCCAAGGCCGCGACCCACAAGTTTAGCAACGAGGCCGAAGTGTCCCGGGTGATCAAGGCCAACGCCCCCGAGACCGGCATCTACTGGATCCCCCACGTGGAGCCGAACAGCAGCAAGAAGGAGCAGGAAGAAGTGCTGGCCAAACTGGAGAGCGGCCCGTTCATCTTCGCCTCCATCCGCCCCGGTCCCAAGCCCTTCAGCATCGGCAAGTTGCTCGGAACCCAGTTCCTCTTCGACCTGCTCGCCGCCGCCCTGATCACCGGCTTGATCCTGCTCTCCGGCAATCCCTGCTTCGGCTGCCGCGTGGGCATGGCCACGCTGGTCGGCGTCACCGCCGCGGTGATGCACTGGCTACCCTACCACCACTGGTACGACTTCAGCTGGCACTGGACGCTCGGCTCGATGGCCGACACCGTCGCGCGCTGCGTGCTCGCCGGCACCGTGATCGCTGGGCTGCTGAACAAGAAGAAGGAGGCTGCGACGACGCCAGCCAGCTAGCTAGTTTCCGTCAATAAATGCCTCGGAGGCCGCTTGCGAAGGGGGCTTCCGAGCGTCGGATACTACAGCCGGCTCTGTTCTGCGCTCAAATCCGCTGCAGACCGGGAGTGTTTCACCGTAGAGCCA
>CAZMLI010000328.1:3777-5563 GCA_964566865.1 uncultured Planctomycetota bacterium | reverse complement strand
TTGCCGATCGAGAGCAGGCCGTCGTCGATCATCGGCGCCAGGTCGGCCAGTTCATCGGCGAAGGTCGCTTCGAAGACGATGCCGTGCGTCGCCTCGATCTCGGCGTAGCGCAGCTCGTTGCGGCACATCAGCGCCATGATCACGTCGCGGCGCAGCATGTCGTCGTCGGTCAGCGCGACGCCCCGCAGGGTGGCCGGGTCGCCGGAGGCCAGTGCTGACGAATACTCGGATAGTGTCTTGTGGTTCTGGGTGTAGCAGCGCTCTAGCTGGCCGATCGAGGTCATGCCGAGGCCGATCAGGTCGGTCCCGGATTGGGTCGAGTAGCCCTGGAAGTTTCTGTAGAGCGTGCCGCTGTCGAGCGCCCTGGACAGCTCGTCTTCGGGTAAGGCGAAGTGGTCCATGCCGATGTAGCGATAGCCGGCGCCGGTCAGCTGCTCGATCGCCATCTTGAGGATCGCGAGCTTTTCCTCCGGCGCCGGCAGGTCGGAGGTGGCGATGATCGTGTGGTGTTTCATCAGCCAGGGCAGGTGTGCGAAGCTGTAGAGCGCAATGCGGTCCGGCGCCAGGTCGATCAGCTGGGAAACGGTGTGCTCGAAGCCGCCGATGGTCTGGTGCGGCAGGCCGTAGATCAGGTCCAGGTTGACCGATTGAATGCCCAGCGAGCGAGCGGTCTCGACGGCCCAGCGTGTCAGCGGCTCCGGTTGCACGCGGTTGATCGCGATCTGCACCTTCTCGTCGAAATCCTGCACGCCCATGCTGATTCGATTGAAACCGGACTCGGCAAATGCCTCGAGTCTTTCGGTGTCGAGCTCGCGCGGATCGACCTCGACGGAGATCTCGGCGCCGGGCGCGGGATCGAAGCGACGACTCAGCGTGCGGATCTGGTCGGGCGTCAGGTAGGACGGGGTGCCGCCGCCCCAGTGGAGCTGGGTCAGCCGGCGATCTTTGAAGTACGGCTCGAGTAACGCGATCTCGTTGAAGAGCTGCGCCTGGTAGCTGTCGATGTGTTGCGGGTTGCTCGAGATCAGCACGCTGCAGGCGCAGAAGTGGCAGAGCGAACGGCAGTAGGGCTGGTGCACGTAGAGCGACAGCGGGCGGGACCGGTCGGCGGTCGTCAGCGCCTCGCGGTATTCGGCGGGTCCGAACGCGTCGCCAAACTCGACGGCGGTGGGATAGCTCGTATATCGCGGGCCGGGTCGGTCGTACTTGCTCAACAGTTCGAGGTCGACGTTCATGTTTTCCAGCTATGACTTTTCACGGCGTCGACCATGGCGCGCGCGTGGGCCACGGGCACGTCGGGGAAGATGCCACTGCCCAGGTTGACGATGTGCCCCGGCCGGTTGCCGTGGGCCTCGATCAGCGCATGCACTTGCCGCGTGATCTCCTCGGGGGAGGCGTACAATACACAGGGATCGAGGTTGCCCTGCAGGACCACCTTGTCGCCGAGCTGGGCGCGAGCCTGGGCGATGTCGACGCGCCAGTCGATACCGAGCACGTCGGTCTCGACGGCTGCCATCTCGTGGAGAAAGGTGCCGCAGCCGTTGGCGTAGTTGATCGTCGGAACGCGGCCCTGCACGCCCGCCAGCGCAATTCGCGCATAGCGGCCCGCGAACCGCTCGTACTCAACCGGTCCCAGGCAACCGGCCCAGGAATCGAACAGCTGGATCGCGTCCACGCCAGCATCGACCTGGGCCGCGAGGTAGGCCGAGACGGTGCGCGCGATCTTCTCCAGCAGCGATTCGAACAGCGCTGGCTCGGCATACATCATCGCCTTGACCTTGCGGAA
>CAZMLI010000328.1:0-3677 GCA_964566865.1 uncultured Planctomycetota bacterium | reverse complement strand
TCGAGCGCGGGCAGGATGTCGGCGAAGAGGATTGCCGCGTCGACATCGAGCATGTCGATCGGCAGCATCGTGGCCTGCGTGCACAAGTCGGGGTTCTTGCAGAACTCGAGGAACGGCATGCCCGTTCGCAATGCCTGATACTCGGGCATGTATCGGCCTGCCTGGCGCATGATCCAGACGGGGGGCCGCTCGGTCTTGGCGCCGCGGCAGGCGCGTAGGAATAAGTCATTTTTCATAGAATTTTCTAAGGGTCTCCGGGGGGGGTGGATGCGTCAAGCGGTATTTGCGGAAGACTGTGAGGAGCAGATCAAGGCGGCGGGTCCGAGATGAATGGCCTTTTCGCCTGCACGCGTTACAATGCCGCCATGTCAGAAAAGTCCGTGAGGTTTGTCGAGCTTTGCAGCGCAGGTTCGCTGGCGGAACTCGAAGAAAGCTGGCTCGGAGTGTTCTCCGATCCACCGAAGGACCCCGAGACCCTCGGGGGGATCCTGGATCAGGCGGTGCGCACGATCCGCGCGCTGCAGGCAGCCGACGAGAACAAGCTGGCCGCTTCGCTGGTGGGCGTGGTGCCCGAGGATATCGAGAAGAACAGCGAGCCGGGGACGCGTCTGGCGTTTGCCCAGATGCTGGCTGAGTATGCGCCGCAGGACCCTTCGGTGAGACGTCGTTTGCGTGATGCGTACCGCAAGAAGTACAAGCGGCGCCGCGGGCTGGACCCGCTGCTCGAGCTGTCGGGCGTCTACAAGGAAGAGGTGCTGCCGGCCGACGTCGTCAAGATGATGGACCAGCTGCTGCGCTACGAAGAGGGCGCGACGATTCGCCACTCCAGCTGGGGCACGGGCAAGATCAAGAAGGTGGATCGCTTCACCGCCGAGCTGGTGATCGACTTCGACAGCCGAAAGAACCACCGCATGGCGCCGGATGCGGCGATCCTGGGGCTCGAGGTGCTGCCCGCGGACGACTTCGATGCGATGGCGTTCGCCGACCCGGACGCGGTCAAGTTGATGATCAAGAAGGAGCCGCTGAAGGCGCTGAAGCTGGTGCTGAAGACCATGGGCGGCAAGGCCACCGCCAATCATGTGCGGGACAAGCTGCGCGACACCTTCCTCGAGGGCTCCCGCTGGAGCGGTTGGTGGACCCGGGTGAAGAAGCTGGCGCTGGCGGACCCCTACATCGAGGTGGTCGACGAGCGGCCGGTCAAGCTGACCCTGCGCGAGGAAGCCAAGAGCTTCATCGACGAGGTGATCGAACAGATGCAGGCCAGCCGGCGCTTCGCGCTGCGCTGGGAGATCGCCAGCCGCTACCTGAAACACAGCAACGACGGCGCGGACAAGATCTGGGCCGAACTGGCGGACGATCTGTCGGGCTCGCTGGAGGAGCGTGATGAGGACGATTATCCGTCCTTGCTCGCAGCGGCGCTCGAACGCGGCACGCCGCTCGACGGATTCGTCGCGCTGGACGATCTGCCGGAGCTCTGGATCACGCTCTCGCAGAGCGGGCAGCGCACGCTGGGCGACGCGATCCTGGCCGGGCGGGAGGACTGCCGCGAGCTGCTGGTCGACACCTTCTGGATGACCGGCTGCCGGGTGCGTCCGTGGATTCGCGAGACGTTGCTCGAGCTCGACCCGGTGTTGCTGGCCGGAATCGACGCGGCGATCGTACAGGACCCGACGCGCTTTCCGGAGCGCTTTCTGACGCTGGCCGACTGGGTGCTGACCGAGCGCTGGGTGGCCTCGGACTCGACCAACAACCCGCTGGAGCTGGTGATCGATCTGATGGTGCTGATTCGCTCCTTCGAGCGCGGACGCAGCGCGAGCAAGGACTATGTGCGCCCGGCGATGAAGCTGTTGACCGAGAATAACTGTGCCTGGGTGCTGAAGGTGATCAATGAAGCGGAGGAGTCGCGCGTGGTGCGCGCCGCCCGGCTGCTGCATGGCAGCGACAGCCTGGAGCAGCTGCTGTACCAGGTCGGACCCGCCCTGACCGAGCGCCTGCCCGACCTGAATCTCGAATCGGACACGCCCTTCTGGGAGAAGGTCGAGCTGCTGGTCAGCCGCGAGAGTAAGGAGAAGCATCGCGCCAAGCTGCAGGAGATGATGGACAGGGAGATGCCGGAGGTCGAGAAGCAGATCGGCCACGCGGCGAGCTTTGGCGACCTGTCCGAGAACTCCGAGTGGACCGCCGCGATCGAACGTCGCAACCAGCTGGTGCAGCGGATCGAGACGATGAAGCACGAGCTGCAGATCTGCCAGGTGCTGGAGGGCCAGCCGATCGACGACGCCCATGTCTGTCCCGGAACGCGGGTGCGCATCCAGCGGCTCGACAAGGATGAACCCGAGCGCGAGCTGACGATCCTCGGCCCCTGGGATGTCGACGTCGAGGCGGGCATCTTGAGCTACAAGTCACCGCTGGCGGGTGGTCTGCTGGGTCACAATCCCGGCGACGAGGTGCTGGTGCAACTCCCGGATGGAAGCGCGTCCTACCGGGTCATCGAGATCGCCAAAGCGCTGTAGTCATGTCCGAAGGATTGCCGCCACTGAACCGCCGGGCGGTGTCCTTGCTTTCGGGCGGACTGGACAGCCTGCTCTCGGCCACGCTCGTCTCCAACCAGGGGATCGAGGTCAAGGCGATCACCTTCGCCACTGACTTCGGCTGCGGCACGGGAACGGGGGGCGGCTGCGGGACCGATACCCGCGGTCTCGACCTGGGTTTCGACATCAAGTTCTGCCACCTCGGCGACGCCTACAACCGGATGGTCAAGAACCCGCGCTGGGGCTACGGCAAGAACATGAACCCCTGCATCGACTGCCGGCTGATGATGTTGCGCGCTGGCTGGGAGTACGCAGAGGCCTGCGGCGCAACCTGGCTGATCACCGGAGAGGTCCTGCAGCAGCGGCCGATGAGCCAGCGCAAGCCGGTGATGGCGCAGGTCGAGAAGGAGTTGGGCCTCGGTCGGCGGATTCTCCGTCCGCTCTCGGCTCGCCTGCTGCCGCACACCGAGATGGAAGAAGCGGGCATCATCGATCGCGCGAAGCTGGAGAACATCTCGGGGCGCAGCCGCAAGCGGCAGATGGCGATGGCCGAGGAACTGGGCATCACCGACTATCCGACACCGGCCGGCGGTTGTCTGCTGACAGACCCGCAACATGCCCGCAAGGTGCGCGATCTGTTCCGCTTCATGCCGGCCGAGACACCCCCGTCGATCGACGTCCGGCTGCTGCAGTTCGGGCGCAACTTTCGCCTTTCGCCGCAGGTCAAGTTCATCGTCGGCCGCAATCAAGAAGAGAACGAGATGCTGGCCTCCTACGTCCGGCCCGACGACTGGCTGCTGGTGCCGCAGAGCCATATCGGCCCCAGCGTGCTGGTGATCGGCGCCGATGCGAGTCACGAGGAACTCGAGACCGCGGCCCGTATCGGCTCCAGCTACGGCAAGGGCGACGCGGGCGACCGCGTGGCCTATCAGCTGCAGGGCCCGGCCGCGCGGCCGGAAGTGGCGGTCGAGAAGCCCGGCGACCGCCAGTGGTTCCTCGACAAGCGGATTTAGGTCTGTGATTCACCTAGCGCAGGCCTTCGGCCGCAACCAAATGTTGCGACGCGGCTTCGCCACAGATTTCACAGATTCCCTAGCGCAGGCCTTCGGCCGCAACCAAATCTCTGGTGGCACATCCGACGCGGAG
>CAZMLI010000327.1:0-5577 GCA_964566865.1 uncultured Planctomycetota bacterium | reverse complement strand
AGCCGGCAGAACAGCGCCAGCGCGGCCGGTGCGTGACCATTGTAATGGTTGTTGGCGTAAGCCAGTACCTCGATCTTGCGCGCCAGCAGGCGCTGGACGATGATCGCCCACCAGCCGAGCTCCCGCTCGCGATCGACCACCACCCGGTCCCAGCAGCGCGTGATCTTCTCGATCCAGTGCCGGTCGCCCAGCCAGCGGATGTAGCTGAAGTCGGCGGTGATCAATCCGCCGGGATCCTGCATCAGCGGCTCGACGGGGTTCATCCCGGGGTGATCGATCAGCGCCAGCGCCACCCCGTGGCTGCGCAGCAGCTCGAGCAGCGGGGGCTGGATCCAGTCCCGGTTGCGCACCTCGACGACGTAGCGCCGCTTGGGGTCGAGCCGCTCGAGCAACGGGGCGAGCCGCTCGAGGAACGGACCGGCCTCCGGAAAATCGGAGCGCGCGGCGAAGCGCGGGAACTGGAACAGCAGCGGGCCCTGCTTCTCTTCCAGGATGTCCATCGTGCGCAGGAATTGATCCAGCTCCTCCTCACAGTCGAGCAGCTTCTTCTCGTGGGTGATCAGCCCCGGCACCTTGCAGGCGATCTTGAAGTCGTGCGGGGTCCTGGCGTACCAGCCCTCGACGGTGCGCGCGACGGGCGTGCCGTAGAAGGTCGAGTCGATCTCCACCGTCGACAGCTGACGGGCGTACTCCGACAGAAAATCCCCGGAGCGCGTTCCGGGTGGATAGAACACGCCGATCCAGTCCTTGCTCGAAAAGCTCGAAGTCCCCAGGGACAACCCCGGCGGCAGTGCATCTTGTTGCGACACGGACGGAGATTGGCTTATTATCTGCCATGGATCAAGCGGAACGGATAAGATCGGCGCCCATGGGTGAGCCACTGGCGGGTCTGGAGCGGCATCTGGAGACGGCCAGGCGTTTTCAGCAAAACCTGGAGCGGGTGATCGTTGGGCGGCCGGAAACACTGACCCTGTCACTGGTTGCGTTGCTTTCTCGGGGGCATTTGTTGATCGAGGACGTGCCCGGCGTGGGCAAGACGACGCTGGCCAAGGCGATTGCCCGATCGATCAGCGGCCAGTTCCGCCGCTGCCAGTTCACCTCCGACCTGTTGCCGATGGATCTGACGGGATCCTCGATCTTCAACCAGAAAACGCAGCAGTTCGAGTTCAAGGAAGGGCCGATCTTCACCAACATCTTGCTGGCCGACGAGATCAACCGCGCCACGCCGCGCACGCAGTCGGCCCTGCTGGAGTGCATGGAAGAATCGCAGGTCTCGGTCGACGGCCAGACCTATGCCTTGCCCCAGGTATTCCAGGTGATCGGCACCCTCAATCCCATCGAGCAGTCGGGCACCTTCGATCTACCGGAGACACAGCTCGACCGTTTCCTGTTGCGTATCTCGCTGGGTTACCCCGAGGCGCACGAGGAGGTGCGGATCTTCGACCTGCAGGCCCGCGCGCATCCGCTGGAGACGCTCGAAGCGGTGGTGACGCTGGAGGAGATCGAGACGCTGCGGAAAGCGGTGCTGGACATCCACCTCGAGCATTCGGTCAAGGAGTACGCGGCGGGCGTGGTCCGCGCGACACGGACCCACGAGGACGTGACGCTCGGCGCGAGCCCGCGTGGCACGCTGCATCTGCTGCGGGCCGCCCAGGCGCGGGCGTTGCTCTCGGGACGGACCTTCGTCCTGCCCGACCTGATCAAGTCGTTGGCGCCGGCGGTGCTGGCCCATCGAATCCTGCTCAAGCCCCAGGCGTTGATGCGCGGCGTCAGCGGGGAGGATGTCGTCGACTGGGCGCTCGCACAGGTGCGGGTGCCGGTCGGACAGGCATGAAGTCAGGCGAGCAGGTGGGCTCCGCGGCGCGCCTGACCGCGTTCGGCGTGCTCTGTGGCATGACCTGGCTGCTCGGTTTGCTGGCCCGCAGCTCGTTGGCCATCTCGCTGGGGCAGGCCTTGCTGTTGATGGGGATGCTGAGCTATCTGGCTGCCCGCGCCTCGCTGCTGAAGCTGCGTGTTCGTCGCGAGTGCGCCTTCGGACTGACCGAGCAGGATCCGGTCAGCGTCGAGCTGCTGGTCAGCAACGACGGCTGGCTGCCGGGTTACCTGGTCGAGGTCACCGATTGGTTCTCGCCCGATCAGGCGCCGCGCAAACCAAACTTGCTGCTCGCGCTGGCGCCGCGGGCGACCGATGTGCCGCTGCGCTACGACGCGGTCTGTGGCGCCGGCCGGGGCGTCTACCAGCTCTCGGCGGTCGAGCTGGCCACGTCGGACCCGCTGGGCTTGTTTCGTGCGCGCCGCGTGATGGCGGTCGAGCAGGAGGTGGTGGTCTATCCCCGGCCGCTGCCCGCCCTGCCGCTCGAGCTCCGGAGCCTGGCGCGGGGCGACCTGGCCTCGCGCGCGCAGGTTTCGCGGATCGGGCAGACCAACAACCCGCTGGGCACGCGCGAGTACCGCGGAGGGGCGCCGGTGCGGCACATTCACTGGCGAGCCAGCGCCCGGCGCGGCGAGCTGGTGATCCGGGAGTACGAGGCGGGCGCGGGTTTGCACCTGTCGGTTTTTCTCGATCTCGCCAGCGACAGTCTGCGTGGTGAGGGTCGATTCTCGAACGTCGAATGGGCGATCCGACTGGCCGCGACGCTGGGCAGCGCGCTGGACGACGAGTCGATGCTGCAGTTGATCGCCGACGATGGCTGCCCCGTCGTGCTGCCGGCGCGCTCGGGTCGACGGCAGTACCTGGCGCTGCTCGAGCTGCTGGCGCGCCTGCGCGTGACCGGGCAAACGCCGTTCGTCGAGCTGCTCGACCGGGGTGCGCAGCTGGTGCCGGAGGGGGCGACGCTGGTGGCCATCTTCAGCCATCCCACACCCGACCTGTCGCGGCTGGACCAGCTCTGCGCCCGCTGGCGGCAGCGCGAGATCACCGCCGTCGCGCTGCTGCTGGACGGTCCGTTCGGTTCCCCCGAGGCGCTCGAGCAGACGCGAGTCTCGCTCGAGCGGCTGGGCATTCGCGTGGTCACGATTCCCTGCGAGGCCGCATGAGCTGCGTGCCTTATCTGATGGCGTTTTGCTGCGGCGCGCTCGGGATCGTGCAGATTCACCTGGCGCTGGGGCAGGGCGGGCTGCAGGACGCGATGCTGGGGCTGTCGCTCTGGGTGCTCGGCATGGGCTGCCTGTTCAGTTTCGTGATTCGAAGTCGGCAGCGGCAGTGGGTCGCGGCGAATCTCGGCGAACAGGTCGGGGCCTGGCTGCTGACCTTGACGTTGTTCGCGATCAGCACGCTGATCGCGATGAACCAGCTGTCCTGGGAAATCGAGGGCTGGCAGCTGTTCCTGATCTTTCTGGCGCTGTTCAGCTTCTTCCTGCGTTCGCAGAATGCATTCATCATGCTGGGCGTGACGGCGGGCGTCGTCCTGCTGATCGCGCAGGCGCTGCGGCCGTCGCTGGGGGCGGCGATCGGCTTCATCAGCGCGTTTGTGCTGCTGCTCGCCTCCCAGGCGCTGCTCGAGCGACGCGAGCGTTTTCCCGGCAGGCAGCAATCGGCCGACTGGCAGGTCTGGCTCAAGGCGACCCTGCTGGGCACGGGCGTGCTGCTGGCGATCTTTCTCGGAATCTACCGCAGCAAACCCGCGGCGAGGCGGACCTCGCCAAGGCAACTGGTCAGCTCCTGGGCCAGCGAGGTGGACCGCGTCGCGCGTAGGCTACCGTTTTCCTCGAAGGGCAAGATTCGCGCGCCCACGTTGCTGGACCCCCAGGCCGATCCGCCCCAGGCTCATCAGCCCAAGGGCTTGTTGATCGACTTCGATCGTGATCTCAAGTTCGGCGACGCCAACCCGCAGGCGATGCATCGGCCGAGCTTCTATCTGCGTCTGCTCGACGCGCGGGGGCGCAGGCTGCCGCCGGACGACAAGTCGCTGCAGCTGACGATGGCCGCGGCCAGCGACTACGATGGCAAGAGCTGGCGTGGGGACCAGGGGGAGCTGACGCGGCTGATCGGAACGGGCGGCCAGGTCCGGCTGCCGGAGCGCAGGCGCGGACGGCTGATCCAGCAGCAGTACATCTTGCTGCCTTTTCGAGAGCCGCTGCTGCCCGCGGTCTATCCGGTGACCCGCGTCGGACTGCCGGTGCTGCGCATCGATCGCGAGGGCATCCTCTCGCGCGATACGCCGCAGTTCGAGATCCTCAAGTACCGCCTGCACAGCAAGCCCTGGCGGCCCGACCCGCGCCAGTTGCGCCTGGCCCGCGTGGTCGCGCCGGACCCGCGCTATCTGGCTTTTCCCAAGGCGCTGATGAAGGACCGATACTTCAGCCTGTTCGCCGGGAGAGTCCGTCGGCTGCACCGTCCGTACCAGCGCATCCAGTGGTTGATGGCGATTCTGTCCAGGTTTCGTTACAGCCTGCAACCTGGTTTCGACGCGAAAAAAGACCCGACGCTCGAGTTCCTGCGCCACCGACGCGGTTACTGTCAGCACTATTGTTCGGCGATGGCCTTGTTGCTGCGGGCCGTCGGCATACCGACCCGCGTGGTGGTGGGCTGGTCGGGCGGTGACTGGCACGAGCAGGGGCAGTATTACGTCGTCAGAACACGCAATGCCCATAGCTGGGTGCAGGTCCATTTCGAGCGCTTTGGCTGGGTCGATTTCGATCCGGTCCGGGCGCCGCTGCAGACCTTTGTCCGGCAACTCGGCGGCCGGCCTCCGACGATCGTGCCGCGTCCGGATCGCCCCAGCCCGGATCCCTCGCCGGATGGATCCCCGCCGGACAAGCCGGACAAGCCCGCGCCGGACAAACCCGAGCCGGACAAGCCGGACAAGCCTGAGCCGGACAGCCCCGAGCCGGACAAGCCGGACAAGCCCGCGCCGGATGGGACCGAGCCGGACAAACCCGAGCCGGATGGGCCCGAGCCTGACAGGCCCGAGCCCGACCCACCGGGCAATCCCCAGAACCCGAATCCCGAGCTGCCCGAAGGGCGCGAGAACGTCTTCGATTCGCTCTGGGACAAGGCGGAGAGCCCCAGGAGCGCAGGCGCAGCGCGAAAAGGCGCCAAGGGCAGCAAGGAAGCGACCGCTGCGAGCAAACCGCCCTCCAAGCCCAGTTCCAGGGCCCCGTACTGGCCCTCCTGGCCACAGCTGCTGTCATTGCCCTTGGTGGGCGGCCTGCTGCTCTGCGTCGGGCTGGCCGGGCTGATCTGGCTCCTGCTGAAGGCGGGCCTTGCGTTTGTCTCGAGGCCGCAGCGCACCGAGCGCAAGGCCAGCCTCCCGGCCCGGCCGCCCGTGGCCTATGACACGCCGGGCACGATCGAGCACCAGATCGTGGCCCTGACGATGGGGCTGGTCGAGCGTCTGGGGCAGCAGGGCTATCTCCATCAGCCGACCCAGACGCTGGCCGAGTATGCCGCGGTGCTGCCGAAAGCACTCGACCTCCACCTGCTGGTCAGGCTGTTCAGTCGCGCGCGTTACGGGCCTGGCCCGCTGGGTCCGGACGAGCTGCAGCGGGCGCGGGCCATGGCCGCGACCGCGGAGAGCCGTCTGGCCGAAATCGGCCCAGCCCAGCGTTCCCAAACGTAACGCTGTTTCGTTATCA
>CAZMLI010000326.1:0-5586 GCA_964566865.1 uncultured Planctomycetota bacterium | reverse complement strand
GAAATGCTGCCGTTCGACGACGGCCCCGCCTCGGGCGGCGGTCTGCGCGTCTGGGGGCTTGCCCAGGGGCTCGAATCCCGCGGCTTCGAGGTGGTCACCTCGATGCCCCAGCATTACCTCGAGGGACGCCAGGATGTGCCGCAGGCCATCCGCGAAGCGGCCTATGACCAGCGGCACATGGGCAGGCTGATCGACAAGATCAAACCCGATGTGCTGCTGCTCGAACAGCCGCGCTCGCTGCTCTGGTTCGAGAACCTGGACGTGCCGGTGGTGATCGACCTGCCGGGCCCGCTGTTCCTCGAGGACCGCTTCATTCGCGAGGGCAGCCAGGAGGAGGTGCTGGACAAGATCCACTCGCTCTCCTACGGCGACCTGTTCCTGACCAGCCACGAACGACAGCGCTCCTATTTCCTCTCATGGCTCGCGCTGGCCGGGGTCAACCTGCTCGAGCAGCATGTGCAGGTGGTGCCGTTCTGCCTCTCGCCCGACAGCCCGCCGGCGCAGGCGCGCAGCACCGAGCCGACCTTCATCTACAGCGGTTTCTTTCATAGCTGGCAGAATCCGGGCCCGGCGCTGCGCATCCTGGTCGAGACGCTCGAGCAGCGCCAGAGCGGACGGCTGGAGATCATCGGCGGCCGCCATCCGGCCGATGTCTATGGCGAGGGCCGCTACCTCGATCCGCGCACGATGCTGCCCGACAGCAGCCGCATCAGCTATCACGAGCCAATGCCCTGGCCGGCGCTCTGCGAGCGGCTGACGCGCGGCTGGGTCGGGCTGAACCTGCTCGAACCCAACGTCGAACGCGAGAACGCCTTCCCGATCCGCGAGATCAACTACCTCTGGTGCGGCCTCGCACCGATGGTCAGCCCGCAGAGCCCGCTGGGACCGGAGCTGGTCTCGTCCGGCGCCGGCTGGGTCGTCGACCACCGCGACCCGGAGGCCATGCGCGCCAGGATCAACCAGCTACTGGACCAGCCGGCGCTGATCGATCAGGCCTCGCAGGCGGCCCGTGCACTGGCCCACAAGCGTTACAACTGGGAGGTCGCGATCGAGCCGCTGGCCGAGTTCTGCGCCAACCCGGTCCGGCGCCGAGGCAAGGGCCGCAGCTTCCTGGTCGCCGTGACCGACCGAGAGCAGCTGGTCACGGTCTCCGAAGAGCTGGGCAAGGTGGCCGAAGCGCAGCGTCACACCGAGCAGGAGCTCGAGCGGCGCAACGAGGATTTCGTGCGGCTGGAGCAGGAGCTGACCGGTGCGCGCGAGACGCTCGACGCCCAGGTCGCCCAGACCGAGCAGGCCACCGCGCAATCGGCCGAGCACGAGGCCAACGTGGCCCGCATCGTCGTCGAACAAGAAACGCTGCACGAGACGCTGCAGGCGCGGACCGAAGCGCTCTCCGAGACCCAGCGCATGCAATCGCAACAGCAGGCCGAGCTGCTCGACGCCCAGGGCACGGTGGCCCACAAGGACGACGTGATCCGTCGACTGACCGGCGACCTGGAGCAGCAGCGACGGCAGATCGACGGGCTCGAGCATGCGCTGAATCACATCCGCCGCAAGTACCTCTATCGCATCTACCAGAAGCTCAAGCCGCTCGGACGGCCCGCGGGGCTGGTCGCCCTGGCGCTGGTGGCCTTGCTGCTGTCCGCCTGGGTCGCGCCCGATGCCGTCAAGGCCCTGCGCACCCTCGAACGCAATCACCCGACCAGCTTTCTGGTCGGGGCGATTGCAGTCGCACTGGGCACGCTCGCCACCTTCTACAAGTTCCGTCGACAAATTCCCGAAGCACTCACATTCAAATGGCGCTGGCTAACGCCCACGCGTAGCCGCTGGCTCGGCGCGATCAAGCTCTGCTTGCTCTTCGTGATGAGCCTGGTGCTGATGGTCTACCTGAAAATTTGGGAGAAGATCCACCGCATCCGGGTCTTTCCTTAGGAGTCCAAACTCATGGATATCGAGACACTGCAGAAATTCAGCGCGCGCGTCATGCGCAGCTGGTGGCTTTATTTGTTCGGACTGATTGCCGCCGTCATGCTGATCGAGGTCATGCTCTCGATCCACGTGGTCAAGCCGGGCGAGGCGCTGGTCGTGGTCAACAAGTGGGGCCCCGAGCCGGCCTGGAAGTCCGGCGGGCTCAGCGCGGCAATCACCGCCGACAAGCCGGGCGGCCGCGGCATCCAGCGCGATACCCTCGGCGAGGGCTTCCACTTCCTGCTGCCGTTCATCTACGAGACCTTCAAGATCAAGCAGGTCGTGATCGGTAAGGAGGAGATCGGGATCAAGATCCGGATGTTCGGCGATCCGCTACCGGCCGGACGCACGCTGGCCACCGAGAAGGACAACTACAAGGGCGTGATCGACAAGGTGCTGGTCCAGGGCCGCCACCTGATCAACCTCAAGGCTTACCGGGTGCTGATCCGCAAGAAGACGGAGGTGCCGGCGGGCCATGTGGGCGTGCAGATCCAGCTCTTCGGTGACACCACCTTCGGCAGCTCGGACTACGTGCTCGAGGAGAAGGAGACCCGGTTGCGCGGCGTGCAGACCAGGGTGCTGACGGCCGGCACCTGGCCGGTCAACCCGTTTGCCTACAAGGTCATCCCGCTCGACGTGCGCTCGAACCTGCTCAACATGGCCGACAAGGACGAGATCCGCTTCCCCTCGAATGACGGCTTCATCATCTCGCTGCGCGGGGCCGTACGCTGGCGTATCGTGCGTAATGAGGCGGCCCAGGCCTACGTCAAGTTCATCGACACCTCGAGCGGTGCCCGCGACGCGATCGAGCACAAGCTGATCCTGCCGATGGCGCGCGCCTTTTGCCGGATCAAGGGTTCGCAGTTCGACGCCGCGCAGTTGATTCATGGCGAGACCCGCATCGAGTTCGAAAACGAGTTCGAAGAGGTGCTGCGCAGCCGCTGTCGCAAGTACCACATCGAGATCGAGGACGCCACGATCACCGGTATCGAGACCCCCGCAGCTATCGCCAGCATCATTCAGCAGCGGTCGACCCTGGTGGAAGAGTACAGCAGGATCAAGGCCTCGATCCAGAAGGAGGTCGTGCAGGTCGGCTTCTCCAGGCAGAAGGCGCTCCAGACCCGCGAGCGCGACCTGAAGGAGGTCGAGGGTGAAATGGAGGCGTTGATGACAGCGGCCAGCCAGAAGGTCGCGGTGGACAAGATCAATGCGAATCAGAAACTGCAGGTGGCAATCCAGGATCTCAAGGCGGCAGGGTTCAAGGTGCAGGCGAAGATCGCTCGGGCCTCGGCTGACGCCGAGGTGACGCGCAAGAAGAACGCCGCGGAGGCGGCCGGCTTTCTGGTCTCGCAGAAAGCGTTCGGTAGCGGTGCGGGCCTTGCGCGCTACGAATTGCTGAAGAGACTGGCCCCATCGATCCAGTACATCATGGGCAATACGCAGGGTGAATTCGCCAAGATGTTCCAGGAGATATTCCGCGGCGCCGCGATCAAGGGAGGAAAGTAATGGCTGATTCAAGGCAGGGAGCAGGCCTGGTCAAGATCATCCTCGGCCCGCTGTTCATCATCGGCTTGATCCTGGTGGCCTGGATCTGGATCTCCTGGAGAGTGAGCGTGCCGGCCGGCCAGACGCTGGTGGTCAAGAGAATGCTCGGCACGGCCTTGCCGGCCGACCAGGCCAACACCTACCGGGTGATTCCCAGCAAGCTCGCGGGGACCAAGGGCATCCAGGAGCAGGTCTACGGCGAGGGTTACCACTGGGTCAACCCGATCCTGAACGATACCGAGATCAGCGAAAAGGGCTACCTCAAGCTGATTCCGGCCAGCGGTCGCAAGGTCACACCCAAGAAGAAGAAAAGCGGCTGGGGCCGTCGCCGCACCAGCCAGCCCAAGCCCAAGGTCCAGCGGCCCCCGCGCGGGCCGAAACTGGAACAGGTACCGATCGCGGTGGTCACCTCTCAGACGGGCGAGGACCTCCCTTCCGGGCAGTTCCTGACCGACAAAGCGGGTTTCAAGGGCACGCTGATGCGAGTGCTGACACCCGGCGCGTGGCGCTTCAACCCCCACGCCTACGTCGTCGAGAAGGCATGGGCCACGGTGGTACCGCCGGGCTACGTCGGCGTGGTCACCAACCGCACGGGCAGCAAGCCCAGGCCCGGTGAGCTGGCCACGGAGAAGGAAAAGGGCGTGCTGGCCAAGATCTTGCAGCCCGGGATCTACTACCTCAACCCGGTCGCCCGCACAGTGGACATCGTCGAGATCGGTTACCGTCAGCTGACGCTGTCGAAGATCGCCTTCAAGTCGTGGGACGGGTTCGACATCTACTGCGACATCTCGGTCGTCTGGGGCATCCATCCGAAAAACGCGCCGATGATCGTCAAGAAGATCGGCCGGACCAACGCGGACATCATCGACAAGGTGATCAAGCAGGTGGTCAATGCCGCCAGTCGCAACCAGGGCGCCAAGTTCCGCGCCGCGGAGCTGGTGGCCGGCGGCGGCAAGCGCTACACCTTCGAGCTGGGTGCCACGGGTGTGACGATGACGATCTCCGAGGGCGAGCAGAGCAAGCGCATGGTTCGGGTCTTTCTGACCAAACCCGACGGGGTGATCGAGATCCAGGACACGGTGGGCGGCGAGCTGACGCGTCATTCGTTTCCGTCGCTGGTCAGCTTCACCAAGGCGTTACCACCGCTCGCCATTCTCTACGCCAAGGGCCGGCTCAAGGGCGATGCCCTCAAGCTCGTGAGCGGCAAGCCGGTCACGCTCAAGTCGCGGCAGGATTTCATCAAGATCTTCACCCAGACGCTCAAGAAGGAGTGCGAGCAGCGCAAGATCGACATCCTGATCGGCCTGATCCGCGACATCACGATTCCGGAGAAGTTCCGCAAACCGATTCAGCAGGCGCAGATCGAGCGTGAGAGTCTGGCCATGGTGGCCGAGCAAAGCCGGACACAGGAGATTCAGAACGCGCTGGTCAAGCAGGAGGGAGAGGTCAAGCGCGTCGTCACCGTGACCAAGGCCGAGACCAAGAAGCTGGTCGCCGAGCTGCGCGAACGCGGTAAGAAGAAGGTCGCCGAGATCCAGGCCGAGGGCCGGGCCGCGGTGGCGGAGATCCTGGCCCAGGTTGCCGAGAAGGAGGCCGCTATCGCACGCATCGCGGGTGAGGGCGCGGCAAAGAGGATCGCAATGGAGAAGAAAGCCGAGGCCGATCGTTTCACCCAGGTGGTCAAGGCGTTCGGCACGCCCGAGGCCTATACGCGCTACATGTTCGCGCAGGGCCTGCCGCCCAACTTCACCATCATCCTGCGTTACGCCGGCGAAGGCACCTTCTGGACCGACATGCCGAAGGAGTTCAAGTCACTGGAACGGGCGGCGTCGATGAAGATTCTGCAGGGCAAGAAGAAGTAACCTGCGAATCGACAGGGGCAATTCTGCTAGCATCAAGATGCTCGAGGATTGCCCCTCACAGGAGAATTGAAGATGCGCAGCTTGTCGATCCTGCTGACCCTGCTTGCCCTGGCCTTTCCCGCCGTCGCCGACGACAAGACGAAAAAGCCCGCACCGGTCAAGCAGAAGATCGCCTACATCCTGACCAATACCAAGGCGGCGATCTTCGACG
>CAZMLI010000325.1:4444-5588 GCA_964566865.1 uncultured Planctomycetota bacterium | reverse complement strand
GGCACGGCAACCTTCTGGATGAAGCTGACCTGCGCAGCGCCGGGCCTGCCGGCCAGGGTGATTCGCAGCGCTTTGGGGGCGCTGGCGGTGCCCGCGATCACCTCCAGCGTGACGGCGATCGCGCGGCCCGCTGGCACGTCGACGGTGCCGGCCGCCAGCGCGATCTGGCCGTGGTTGTCTCCTCGGTTGGAGAGCTGGGCGCGACCGATGTAGAGCCGGAATCTTGGGCCATGGTTGCGGATCAGGCTGACGATCCCATGCTGGCTGAGGCTCACCCTCGAGCCGTCCGGGTAGACGATCGAGCCGGTCTCGCTGGCCAGGCGCAGTAGCTCGCCGGGACGCGGCGCTCGGTCGATCGCGGCCCACGTACCCGTCAGGCTTGTCGCGGCTTCGAACCGGCCATCGAGCCGGACATCCATCGCGACGATCGCAGCGCTGTTCTCGCCTGGCGTGGGTGGCGTCGCGACCGGCGTCCGCAGCAGCCAGATCAGCGTGGCGGCGGCCAGGCCAGCGCCGGCCAGCCCCAGCCAGCGCAGCCGAGACCGACGCGGTTGCTTGATCGAGGCCATCACCGAGCTCGAGAAGGCCGCGCCGTCGACGGGCGCCATGCGTGTCTCGAGCATCCGGTCGAGGTTGCTCAACTCGGTCAGGCGCGCCAGCGCTTCGGGGTCTTGCTCCAGTTCTCGCGCCAGCAAGTCCGCCGCGTCGTCGTCCAGCTCGCCATCCAGATAGTCCGCCAGTCGTTTGTCGAAATCGGTCATGGGTGCACCTCGGTCGAGAGTTGAATCTGTACGCACTGGCGCAGGCGCTCGCGAATCCCGAACAGCGAGACCTTCACCGCGCCCGGCGAGCGGCCGACCATCAGCGCCAGGTCCTTCAGTGTCGCGCCCTGGCGGTAGCGCAGCTCGATCAGCTGCTGGTCCTGCTGTGAGAGCTGCTCGAGGCAGTGGCCGAGCGCTTCGGTTCGCTCGGCCTGCAGGCCGTCCTGCTCGCGCAGCCGGCCGAGCACCTCGCCGGCCATCAGGAACTCCAGGTAGTGCAGGCTTTTCTGCGTCGCCAGCCGTCTGCGTTTGAACTCGGCCAGCAGCAAGTTGCGCGCGATCTGCTTGAGCCAGGCCAGGAAGTCGGTGCCGAAGCGGTAGTC
>CAZMLI010000325.1:0-4344 GCA_964566865.1 uncultured Planctomycetota bacterium | reverse complement strand
TGGTTTCCGCTACGAGCCGATGTACCCGCTGGGGGAGGACCAGACCCCTTACCGCAAGCTGACAGACGCCCATGTCTCGACCGCGCAGTTCGAGGGCAAGACGATCCTTAAGGTCGAGCCCGAGGCGCTGATCAAGCTGGCCGGGCAGGCGCTCAGCGACATCAACTACTTCTACCGAACGGCCCATCTGGAGGCCCTGCGACGGATTCTCGACGATCCGGAGGCCTCCGACAACGATCGCTACGTCGCGCTGGCGCTGCTGAAGAACGCGGTGGTCTCCTCAGGCGGGGTGCTGCCCAGTTGCCAGGACACCGGTACCATCAAGGTCTACGCGCAGAAGGGCCAGCAGGTTTGGACCGAGTTCGACGATGCCGAGGTGCTGACGCGCGGCTTCTACAATACCTACCAGACCGAGAACCTGCGCTACTCGCAGAACGCCCCGCTGTCGATGTTCGAGGAGAGTAATACCGGCACCAACCTGCCGGCGCAGATCGACCTGCACGCGGTGCCGGGCGAGAGCTACAAGCTGCTGTTCATGGCCAAGGGCGGCGGCTCGGCCAACAAGATGATGTTGTTTCAGGAAACCAAGGCGATCCTCAACCCCAAGAGCTTGCCGGTCTGGCTGGAGGCCAAGATGCGCACGCTCGGCACGGCGGCCTGTCCGCCGTACCACCTGGCGCTGGTGATCGGCGGGATGAGCGCCGAGAATACGATGAAGACGCTGACGCTGGCCACCGCGGGCTATCTGGACAACCTTCCGGAGCAGGGCAGTGCGCTCGGTTCGGCCTTTCGCGATCGCGCGCTGGAGCAGGAGATCTTGGTGCTGGCGCAGAATCTGGGCATCGGGGCCCAGTTCGGCGGCAAGTACTTCGCCCACGACGTGCGGGTCATCCGCATGCCGCGTCACGGCGCGTCGCTGCCAGTCGGGCTGGGCATCAGCTGTAGCGCCGACCGCAACATCCTGGGCAAGATCACTGCGGACGGCGTCTTCCTCGAGCAGCTCGACACCGACCCGGCGCGGTTCTTGCCGGAACAGGACGTGGCCTCCGGCGAGTCGGTGCGGATCGACCTGAACCAGCCGATGGATCAGATTCGCGCGGAGTTGAGCAAGCATCCGGTGCAGACGCGGGTGATGCTCAACGGCACGATCATGGTCGGCCGCGATATCGCGCACGCCCGCTTTCGCGAGATGCTCGAACGCGGAGAGGCGCTGCCGCAGTACCTGAAGGACCACCCGCTGTACTACGCCGGTCCGGCCAAGACGCCCAAAGGCGCCGCCTCCGGCAGCTTCGGACCGACCACCGCGGCCCGGATGGACCCCTACGTCGACCTGCTGCAGTCGCACGGCGCGTCGTTGGTGATGCTGGCCAAGGGCAACCGCTCGAAGCAGGTGGTCGATGCCTGCAAGAAATACGGCGGGTTCTACCTGGGTTCGATTGGCGGGCCGGCGGCGGTGCTGGCGCAGGAGAGCATCACCAAGGTGGAGCAGTTCGACTTCAAGGACCTGGGCATGGAGGCGATCTGGAAGATCACCGTCAAGAACTTCCCGGCCTTCATCATCATCGACGACAAGGGCAACGACTTCTTTGACGGCTTGATTCCAGCCAAATGACCGACAAGCCGCTGCGGTTCACGCGTCGCCGGTTGTTGATCGGCGCCGCCGCGCTCACCGCGGGCGGGCTCTTGACCTATCGCTTCAGCGGTTATCGCTCGCTCGACTGGCAGGGGCAGGTCCTCTCCGCCCGGCAAGCGCTGATCCTGGCGGCCGCGGCCGAGGCGCTGTTGCCGCCGATCCCGGGGCAGAGCGACCTGATCTCGGTGGCCGAGCGGGTCGACCGCTACGCCCTCGCGCTGACACCGGCGGTGCGATCGGAGCTCGATCAGCTGTTCTTGCTGATCGAACATGGCCCCACTCCGTTGCTCTTCGGGCTGCGGCGTTTTACGCGGATGGGTCCGGAGGATCGCGAGCGGTTTCTCTCTCGATTGGCCGGGCACGGGGGCTTGCTGGCGCAGGCTTACCGCGGGCTGCGCGACCTGTGCATGCTGGGCTATTATCAGCAGCCGGCGACCTGGCCGGCGATCGGTTACGAGGGTCCGAGCGTGCCGGAACAGCCGCGCATTCGCAGTCGGCGCTACGCGACGCTGGTGGCCGCGCCGGGACAGTTGCCCAGGAGCCTGGTCCGGTGATCTTCGACACGGCGACCCTGCCGCTGCCGCTGAAGCTGAAGGCCGATCTGGCGGTCGTCGGTTCGGGGCCGGGTGGGGCGATGGTGGCGATGCTGGCGGCCGAGGCGGGCCTGCGCGTGGTGCTGCTCGAGGCAGGCGAGTTCCTGGCGCCGAGCGACATGAACCAGCGCGAAGAGGACATGCTGCCGCGGCTGTTCTGGGAAGGCGGCGGGCGCTCGACCAGCGACCGCGCGATCAAGGTCCATCAGGGCAAGGGCGTCGGCGGCTCCAGCCTGCACAACCTGAACCTGTGCAAGCGCATCCCGGATCCCCTGCTTGCCGAGTGGCGGCGCGATCACGCGCTCGAGAGCATGACCCCGGCGATCTGGAGCGCGCTCTACGATGAAGTGGAGCAACTGCTCGAGGTCTCGACGGTCGAGCGTCGACGCTGGAATCGGCACAACCGGCTGCTCGAGGCGGGCTGTCAGAAACTGGGCTGGCAGGGCGGTGGGCTGCGCCATAACCGCAGCGGCTGCGTCGGCAGTGGGTTCTGCGAACTCGGCTGCGCCTTCGACGCCAAGAACAATGCCTGCAAGGTGCTCGTGCCGCGCGCGGTCAAGGCGGGGGCCGAGATCTTCACTCGCTGCCAGGCCGTGCGGATCACGCACTCGGCGGGCCGCGTGACGGGCCTGTCGGCGGTCGCGCTGCATCCGCTGACACGGGAGCCGCTGGGGGCGGTCGAGATCCAGGCCGACCAGGTCTGCCTCTCCGCCTCGGCAACCGGGACGGCGGCGATATTGCTGCGCTCGCGCGTGCCGGACCGCACCGAGAGTACCGGCAACAGTTTGCGGATCCATCCGGCTGTCGTGGCGGCGGGGGAGTTCGAGAACAAGGTGCTGGCCTGGCAGGGCATTCCCCAGACCTACGAGTGTACCGAGTTTCTGGACTTCAACGGACACGAGAAACGGATCTGGATCCTGCCGGCCTTCGCCCATCCGATGGGCACCGCCACGATGATGCCGGGACACGGCGCGCTGCATCGCCAGTTGATGACGCGCTACGATCGCATGGCCGTGCTGACCGCGATGTGCCACGATACCAGCGCCGGCCAGGTCCGGCCCGACGGCGAGCTGGGCCTGTCGATCGACTACAAGCTCAACAGCGCGGACCAGCAGCAACTGGCCCTCGGTCTGTGGGCCAGCGCCCGGTTACTGTTCGCGGCCGGCGCCAAGCGGGTGATCATTCCGGGCAACCCGGTTCAGCTGCTCGAGCGCGGCGCTTCGCTGGCCCATCTCAAGCAGCAAGCGATCACGCCCGGCGCGATCGACCTGACCGCAGTGCATCCGATGGGGTCGGTCCCGATGAGCGACGACCCCAAGCGCGCTGCCCTCGACAGCAACGGCAAGCATCGCGAGCTGGACGGTCTGTGGGTGGCGGACGGCTCGGTCTTTCCGACCTCGATCGGCGTACCGCCCCAGGTCTCGATCTACGCCATCGGGATGCACGTCGGCCGCAAGATCGTCAGCTAGCGTTTGCCCGTAACTCTACGGGCGGCGCGTGTGCCCATCGACGCACCGCGATCGGAAGGGAGCACCCCGAAGCGTGCGGCCGACCGTCCAATGCCTGCGTTGTTGGACCAGCTGCTGCCGCGCATGACGCGCAGTGGGGCCTGCTTCAGGTCTTCCGGCAGGAACCGGCGCCTGCCATCCAGCTGGACCTTTCTTTGATTGGCCTCGAACACGTAGGGGTCTTCACACCACTCCCGCAGGTTCCCGACCATGTCGTATAGCCCAAACGGGTTCATCTTGAAAAACCCAACCGGCGCGTGGATCGCGTGACGGTCCCACCACTTCTCCCAGGTCACCAGATTCTTCACGCTTGCCGCTGACTTGCTCAAATTGGATGAGCGAGAACAACAGGAGACTGCCGAGTTTGAAGCAAAGCAACGAGCGATAATGGAGAAAGCTCGACAGATGATGAACGAGGCAAGGAGGCAGAAGCCGCGCAAATAGCAGTACTGACCGCCGCCGCGATCGGCTGGCGGGCGATCTGCCAATTCTGTACAGTGGTCTTGATGAAACAAGGACCTCTGCTGGTTGCGGGCCTCTTGGTCGTGCTGATCACCAACGCTGCGGGACAGTCCCGGCAGGAAGTCCTGCAGCTGGAGGTGTTCGTCGC
>CAZMLI010000324.1:2249-5593 GCA_964566865.1 uncultured Planctomycetota bacterium | reverse complement strand
GTCTCGCTGGAGTGACCGTGGCCGAAGGAGAGCGTGATGATGCGCTCGATCATCTGGCTCACGTCGAGCTTGCCGGCGGTCTGCGTCAGTTGCTCGAAGGCGCCGCCGCCGGCCTTGGCGATCTGCTTGAAGGCGTCGGAGGTCTGCGGCGACATGTTGACGTTGATCGCGCAGGTCAGGATTGGCCGGGTCTTCGACTTGGCGCGCCCGCCGCTGCTGAGCACGGGGCGATGGCCCTTCTTCTTGCCCAGGTTCAGCCCCTGGGCAGCGAGCTTCTTGGCCCGTTCCAGATCCGCCGGGTGCGGCGGCGCGTCGCCCAGAATCACGATGATCTTGTTCGTCTTGAGCTGCCAGCCGATCGACCGGCCGAGCGCCAGCTCGAGCCCCTTGTCGACCTGCTCGGGGAAGTCGCCGCCGCCGTCGGCCTTGAGCTTGCCCAGCATCGCGTCGACCAGGCCCACCGAGCGGGTCAGCGGCGCGAGGACCTTGGCCTTGACCGGCTTATCGTTGTAGGTCACCAGGCCGATGCGGAAGCGCGGCGAGAGCCCCTTGAGCACCGCGACGATGTCCTTCAGCCCGGCGCGCGCGGCGTCGATCGTCGACTGCATGCTGCCGGTGGTGTCGAGGCAGAAGACCACCTCGATGCCGAACTCGCTGAGGTTGAGCGCGCGGGTGACGTAGGTCGGCACGGCGCTGCCCGACTTGCCGGCGCCCGCCACAGGGCCTTTCCAGGATGGCGTCTTGTGCGCCTTGGCGGCCTTGGTCCACCAGCGCCGCCAGGCGCTGCGTGAGGTGGCGCCCGCCTGAGGGAACAGTCGGCCGAGCAGCTTGATCAGTCGCTCGTGGAACAGTCGGTTGTTGTCGGAGAGGCGTTTCTTGATCAGCAGGTCGACCAGCTTGGTCGATGCGGCCGCGCGCAGGGTTGCGTCATCCGCGCGGCGCAGCGCTTCGAGTGCGAAGGCCCTCAGCCGGCGGTCGCGGTTGCCCATGGCGTCCTCGAGCATTTCGGAGGCCGAGGGATGCCACTGCTCGCCGAGCGCGGTCAGCACGATCGCCTTGACGGCCCAGCTCTTGGCCTGCTTGTAGTGCACGGTGAGCTGGCGAACGGTCGGGGCGGTCAGCGCGCCCGAGGCGTGGCAGGGGGCTGCAGGAGCAAGCAGCAGCAGGCAGAACAACGACACAGCCAGATGTCGAGACATGGAATCCCTCTGTTGTTACAGGTCAATTCTGGGGTCCGCCGTCCCGCGGGCCATTGTACATCTCGGCCGGCCAAAGTATACAGAGGCGGTATGGCTGATGCTCCAGGCGATCCGGTTCGCCGGCGCGAGATCCTGGGCTGGTTGGTGTTATTGCTCGGTGCTCGGCTGGTGGTATTGTTCAGCTCGGGGCACGTGACCTGTTACGAGGAGATGCACACGGTCACGGCTGCCGCGGAGCTGGCCCGCGGCGCCCGCCTGCCCCTGCTGGAGTACCAGTACACGCATTACGAGGGCGGCAGCCTGCTGATCGTGCTGCTGTCGACGCCGCTGGTCTGGCTGTTTGGCAGTGGCTTCTGGGTCGTCAAGCTGCTGGCGCTGGCCGAGACGCTGCTCATCGGCGGGCTGTCCTGGCTCTACCTCGATCGCGTGGCCGGTCGGCGCGCGGCCCGGCTCGGCGCGCTGCTCTGGATTCTGGCGCCGCCTTACCTGATCCAGGTCAGCTTGATTGCGTGGGGCTGCTACCTGGAGACGCTGCTGCTCGGTCTGCTCTGGCTGCTGGCGTTCGAGCGCGCGCGGGGCGCGAGTGAAGCGCCAGGGCTACGCTGGTGGTTCGGCAGGGGCCTGCTTGGCGGCCTGGGTCTGTGGGTGCACTACAGCTTCGCGCTGGTCGGGCTGGCTGCCTTGCCGACCGTGATCAGCTTGTGGCGTCGCGCGGGGTTGCGTCTGTCGATCGTCGCCGCTGGCCTGCTGGGGCTGGTCAGCGGATTGACGCCATGGTTGCTCTACAACGGGCCGCGCGGCTGGGTCGGGCTGCAGCGGCTGGCCGAGGGCGCCCCGGCTGACCCGCTGCGCGAGGCCGGTGCGCGGCTGGTGGCGCTGTTGGGCCTCTGGCTGCCGCAGTCTTACCACTTCGGGGCTGCCGTGCTGGCCTGGCCATTTCATCTGCTGGCGTTGCTGCTGATCGGGGTGGCGCTGTTCGCTCGGCGGGATCGTCGTCCGCTGGTGCTCTGGATGCCGCCGATCTACGTCCTGACCCTGGCCCTGACCCGCTACGCCGGTGCGGATCTCTCGACGGCTGGCTGGAGGCAGCTGTCTCCCCAGAGCCACACCCACTTGCTACCCCTGCTGCTGTGGTACCCGGTCTTGCTGGCGCTGGGGCTCGACGCGCTCTGGCAGCGGCGCGCGAAACTGGCGGCCGCCGGACTGATCGGCCTGGCCGGGCTCGGGCTGGTGGGCGCGGTCGGGCTCTCCACGGCCGAGGGTGGGCGCAGGCTGCAGTTCAGTTCGGGTGATGTGCCGCATCATCTGGCCTTCACCACCGGTCACAAGCAGGGCCGCCTGGGCACGGACCCCAGGTCGCTGCTCGCGCGGCACCCGACCCGCACCTGCTGCTTCTTCGCCGTCGGCTACGGCATGGGCGCGGCCAGTCGCTGGGGGCCGGCGGATTTCGGCGCGCGTCTGTCGGGGCTGCCCGTGTCGCTGCGACCGCTGGCGGCGCTGGGCGCGGGGCACGTTGGCGATTCAGAAGCCTGGGCGGAAGAGCTGAGGCGCTGGCCTGCGCCGCTGCGCGCGGCCTTCGCAGTGGGTGGCCAGATGCGCGATGCCAGCCGCCGACGGACCGTGCGCGAGATCCTCGACGCCGCGAACGTGCGGGCCGGCGAGCTGTCCCCCGGATGCCTGCGTTATCTGTGCAGCGCCGGTCAGCTACATCCCTGGCCGCCACGCAACCTGCAGATCGTGCATCGTTACTGGCCGGTCGGCATGTCGGACCCGGTGCCGTTGACCAACTTGCATGTGGCCGCCGCCAGCGCAGACGGCGTCCTGCTGGCGCTGACGCTCGAGGCGCAGCGCGACGGGAGCCTGCTAGAAAAGGCGCTGGCCACCGCCGAAGCGCCGTTGTTGGAGCTGCTCGGCCGCAGCGCGCCCCCCAAGGTGATCGGCTGGCTGCTGGACCGGCCGGCCTTGAGCCCCGAACTGGAAGTGCTGCTGCATGCGCTTGCCGGCGGCGAGGTTGCGGGCCTGTCCGACGCTTCGGGCCCCGCGCGACTGGCGGCCTGGCGCCACTGGTGGCAGCAAATCGTCGGCAAGCCCGCCACGCGCGACGGCGCCTACCTGGCGCTGATCGGCCTGCAGCACAACGGCTTT
>CAZMLI010000324.1:0-2149 GCA_964566865.1 uncultured Planctomycetota bacterium | reverse complement strand
TTGTGAATCAACAGCTCGACGAACCCGCGCGCCAGTTGCGTCGCCTGTTCGTAAGGGAAGTGGAACGACAGCTTGTAGTTCAGCGTGCCGTGCTTGAAGCCGATCTGGCTGATCTTGCGGAACAGGCTGGTCCGGCCGTCGCGCTGGGTGCGCGAGGTCAGCTCCTTGTAGCCGATCGTTTCCGAGCGGCCGCTGTAGATCAGCTTCAGTGACTGATTGGTCAGGGCGACACCGCAGCGTTCCTGTGGCGAGGAGCCGACTTCGACGCTGAAGGCGCAGCGGTTGATCGGCAGGTGCAGATGAAAAAACAACAGCGTCTCGCCTGGCACGAGGCGTACGCGGGACAGGTCGGCGCCGGTCGGGATGCCGCGCAGCTCGTCGGGCAGGCGTGAGATGAAGCGCAGGAAACGCCAGTCGGCCGGGTCGAGCAGCGGGTCGAACGGGCTGCGGCAGGAGGGGCAGATCTTGGTGCCGCTGCCCAGCTTGTGGCCGCAGACGCCGCAGGGGACCGTCGTATGACTCTGGACCGCCTCGTCGATCGGCGGGTTGTAGGACTGACGCTGCGGCGCCGCCGCGGGAGGCGGCGCCTCGAAGACGGCGGCCGGCGCAGGCTCGGGTACCAACTGCGCGACCGGAACCGGCGCGGTCTCGGGCAGGTCCATGTCGAGATCGATCGGCATCGCCACCGGCACGCCCGAGGGGCTGATCTGCGGCGCGGCCGGAGCCCCGTTGCCGGCGGACGGCTGGGTGATCTGCGGCGTCGCCGGGTTGGATCGCTTGCGGCGTTCGCGCAAGGAGACCGGATTGTCATTGTCCTCGGCCTTGCGCAGGAAGTGATAGTAGTGAAAGCCATCGCCGCCGGTCCGGTCCATGTCGGCGCAGGCGCGGGTGACTTCCATCTCGTCCACCTGGCGCACCCGCTGGGAGTGCCCGATCAACAGCGCGAGGTCGGCCACCGAGCAGATCACCCGAGGCACGCCCTCGCTGAACTTGTAGATCGCCTTGGCCGCCGCGGGCGTGAACAGCTCGCGGCTCGGGTCGCTGCCGGCGACCCGCAGGCGGTGACGGATCATGTTGTGGGTGTCGGACTGGTCCAGGTTGCCCAGGAAGTAGCGCACCGGCAGCCGTTGCCAGAACTCGGGCATCGCTCGGATCACCCCTTCGAGCGGCTTCTGTCCGGAGAAGATCAGCGTGAAGAGAAACGACTCGGCCAGCGTCAGGTTGAGCAGGATGCGCAGCTCCTGCAGGATGTCCGGCCGATGAGCCAGCATCTGTCCCTCGTCCAGCGCGACGATGCAGGGGATGCCCTCGCTCTGTAGCTGCATCAGAAAGGCGCGCAGCCCGTTGAGCAGCTGCAGCTTGTCATCGGGCGGGCTCGGGATGCCGAGCTGACTCGAGATCTCCTGCAGGATCTGGATCGACGAGAGCGTCGGGTGTGAGATGAGCGCCACCCGACAGCCGCCGCCGGCCTCCGATTCGAGCTCCTGCTTCAGGTGGGTCAGGATGCTCGTCTTGCCGTCGCCCGCGTTCTCCGAGATCAGCAGCGCGCCGCCCTTGTTGGAGAAGATCGCATACTGCAGCCGCAGCAAGCACTCCTGGTGCTGCCGGCTCATGTAGATCATCGCTGGATCCGGCGCCAGCGAGAAGGGCACGCGGACGAGCCCCCAGTATCTTAGGTATTCAGGTAGCAGCACGATTGGATCCCCAGGGAATCTTGGCACACCCCGGGTGGGGGTTCAAGATTGGATAAATTCCAGGTCCTCCAGCTCCACACGCAGCGAGCGGGGGGCAGCGCCGCACGAACCATGAAAATCCTCATAACAAGTGAGGATTTTCATGGTTGTTGGCCTTCAGCTGTAGTGTGGGGGCAGTCTACTTGTGCTTCTTTGCCGCCTTGCGCTCCTTGCGGAGCCGATCGAGTTTCTCTCTCAGCAGCTTTGCGCTGCCGCCTTCGACCAGCTTGCCCTCTGGGTTAATCAGCAAGACCGTCGGGAAGGCCTTCACGCCATAAGCGCGGCGGGTCTTGCCGGTTGCGTCAAGCAGGACGGGGTCAGCTCTCCTTTGCCATCCTGGTCAGTCATGGGGCCCGTGCGCTCAGCCCGGCTTTCTTGCTTCCAGCTGGTCGAGGCCGTCGCACCAGCTATCGGCT
>CAZMLI010000323.1:0-5605 GCA_964566865.1 uncultured Planctomycetota bacterium | reverse complement strand
GTCAACAGGAGCAATGCGATCTGCTTTGTCATGCCCCCAGTATGCGCACTGGGGGTCATCGTCCAGTAACAGACAGGTCCCGAGTCGGTCTCGACTCAGTACTTCACGCCCAGCGCCTGGCAGAGGAACTTCTGTAGCGGCGCGCCCGCCTTGCAAAGCTCGACGAACTGATCGAGAAATGCGGCGGAGGTGACCTGCTTCTGCTTCAGGTGCACGACGCCGATGAAATCCTTGCGCTTGAGATCTTCGACCAGCGGATGTTCGGGGTCGAAGCCTCTGGGGGGCCGCTTCAGCGCATCGCCTTCGAGCGTGAAGCTGGTCTTGAAGGCCTTGGCGCCGAGGACTCTTTTCCAGCGCGTCGGATCGGCCACGATGTACTCGCGGATCTGCTTCACGGCGTCCGACGGCGGACGCCAGATACCCAGCCCGACGAACACCGTGCCGGGCTCCAGGTGTAGGTAGAAGCCCGGCGCGTGGGCATCCTTGGCCTGCTCGTGACGGAAGTGAATCCCGGTATGCGTCTTGTAAGGACTCTTGTCCTTGGAGAAACGCACATCCCGATGGATGCGAAACAGCGAGCCACCGGCCTTGCGCGCGTCGGCCCGGAAGTGCTTGCTGATCTGCTTCAGCCGCGGCGCGAACGCCTCGATGAAGCTCAGCGCCGGTGTGCGGATCTCGTCCTCGTAGCGCTGCTTGTTCTCGGCGAACCACTCGCGGGTATTGTTCGCGGTCAGGTCCTCGATGAACTTGAAGGTCTTGCCGGTGAAGTAGCTTTGCTTGGCCATGGCTGTCCAGGATAACATGTAGCTGCGTTGAGAATCCTCTACATCGACCTGGAGAGCCGCCTGCTCGGAGCCGAGCTGAGCCTGCTCGATCTGATCGACGCGCTCGACCGCGAGCGCTATCAGCCGGAGGTGCTGCTCGGACAGCCCGGTCCGCTGGTCGATGCGCTCGAGGCGCGAGAAGTCAAGGTGCACCAGCTCGAGCTGCCGCGGGATCTGCTGCGCATCCCACGCAACCTGGGACCGGGCGCGGTGCAGAAGTGGTTCGGCAGCTTGAAGGCGCTGCCGGCGCTGGCCAGCATCAGACGCGCGATCAAGCAGGCTGCCCCCGACCTGCTGCACACCAACAACATGAAGGCCCACGTGCTGGGCGGCCTGGCCGGCCGGCTGGCCGGCGTGCGCCAGGTGATGCATGTGCGCGACATCCTCGGCCCCGGTCCCTTTCGAACGCTGCTGCGCTACATCGCCAAGCACTGGGCCGTGCGCACGATCACGATCTCCGAGGCGGTGCGCCAGGAGATGTTCGATGGCATCGAAGCCGTGCAGGTGATTCACAACGGCGTACAGCTGGAGGCCTTCGCCGGCCCGCGCCAGACGGGCCCCACGCCGCTGATCGGCATGATCGGCCAGATCGCCCGCTGGAAGGGCCAGGCCATCTTCATCGAGGCCGCCGCCAAGCTGCATGCACAGCAACCGGAGACACGGTTCGAGATCATCGGCAAGGTGGCCTTCGCCGAAAACGAAGCGGCTTACTTCGAGGAACTCCAGCAGCAGGTCGCGCGACTCGGCTTGACCGAGGTGCTGACCTTCGTCGGGCAAGTCAGCCCGATCGCACCAAAGCTCAAGACCCTCGACCTGCTGGTTCACGCGTCGATCGAGCCCGAGCCCTTCGGCCGGGTGATCGTCGAGGCGATGGCCGCCGGCACGCCCGTCATCGCGAGCGACTGTGGCGCCCCGGCGGAGATCATCGAGCACGAGCGGACCGGCCTGCTCGTCCCGCCCGCCGACCCCACCGCGCTGGCCGAGGCGATGGTCCGCATGCTGGACAGCCCCATCGAAGCCAGCGAAGCCGCCGGGCGCTTCCGCATCGAGCACACCGCGGAGGCCGTGATGGCCCTCTATCAGGCGCTTCCGCTATAATGATCGCATGAAACGGCTAGTGCTCTGTCTCGTGCTGAGCTGGCTCGTCGCGCCCGTCGTGACGGCCCAGCAGAAGCGTTGTCTGAACATCGCCCACCGCGGCGGCGGACGGCTGGCCCCCGAGTCGACGCTGGCTGCTTTCCGCAAGGCGATTGCTGCCGGCGCGGACGTGCTCGAGCTGGACCTGCACGCAACCGCGGACGGGGTGATCGTGGTCTCGCACGATAGGAAGGTCGATCGCATGACAAACGGGCGGGGACTGATTGGCAAGATGAGCCACGCGGAGCTGCTCGAGCTGGATGCCGGGCACCGCTTCACCCGTGACGGCGGGCGCAGCTTCCCCTATCGAGCCAAGGGCCTGACCATTCCGTCCTTCGAGAAAGTGCTCGAGGCCTTTCCCAAAATACAGCTGATCGTCGAGATCAAGCAGTCGAAGCCATCGATCGTGGACCGGGTGATCGCCCTGCTGAAGGCGGCCGACGCAAACAAGCGGGTGATCCTGGCCAGCTCCAAGGCAGGCACCTTGCGAGAAATCCGCCGCAAGGCCCCCACCATCCGCACCAGTTTTGGCCCCGGAGAGATCATGCGTTTCATGATGCTCGGTCGGGATGGCGAGGCGAAGTACAAGCCGCCAGGTCAGGTACTGATGGTCCCGGGTGGGCTGGCCTCCGCCGCGTTCATGGCGCGCGCGCGACGGCTCAAGCTCGAGGTGCACGTCTTCACCATCAACGATGCGAAGAAGATGCAGTCGCTGATTGCGGCCGGCGTCGACGGGATCATGACCGACGACCCGGCCCGACTGAAGAAGGTGCTCGAAGCCGACGACTAGCGCTTGTAGACCACCTCGCCGTCGATCACCGTCATCCGGCATTGCGTGCTGAGGATCTGCTTCGGCGGGCAGCTCATGATGTTGCGCGAGAAGACGACGAAGTCCGCCAGCTTGCCGACCTGCAGCGAGCCCTTCTGCTTCTCCTCGAACGCCGCGTAGGCCGCGTCGAGGGTGAAGGCGCGCAGGGCCTCGCTGCGCGTCATGCGTTCCTCGGCCCGCCACCCGCCCTTGGGTAGGCCCTGGCTGTTCTGCCGGGTGACCGCGGCGTAGAAACCGAGCAGCGGGTTTTCGCTCTCGACCGGGAAGTCGGAACCGGCGGCGATGCGGTTGCCGCCGCGCAGCAGTCGGGCCCAGGCGTAAGCGCCGAGGATACGCTTGGGACCGATGCGGGTCTCGGCCCAGCGCATGTCGCTGGTCGCGTGTGTCGGCTGCATCGAGGGGATCACACCCAGCGAGGCGAAGCGCGGGATGTCGCTGAGGGCGAGGATCTGTGCATGTTCGATGCGGAAGCGATGGTCCACGACCGGTCGCTGCTTCAGCGCAGCTTCGTAAAGATCGAGCACCTCGCGGTTGCCGCGATCGCCGATCGCGTGGGTGGCCACCTGATAACCTTGCGCCAGCGCGGCGTCGCAGATCTGGCGAATGAAGGCCGGTTGTTGCACCGGCAAACCGACGTACGGCTTACCCTGATGATCGGTCGGCCGGTCGCTGTAGGGCGCCAGCAGCCAGGCGCCGCGCGAGCCGAGCGCGCCGTCGATCATGCACTTGATCGCGCGGACTGACAGCCGCGGTCCGATCAACGGCTTGGTCTGACGGATGTAAGCCAGGTTGGGCCTGAGCATTGCGTAGACCCGGAGCTTGAGCTTGCCCTCGGCGGCCAGCTTCTTCAGCACGCCCACCTCGAAGGGCGAGATCCCCGCGTCGTGCACGCCGGTCAGCCCGCGTGAGAGGCAGCGCTTCTGCGCCGCCAGCAGCACCGTGCGCAGACTCTTGCCGCCCCGGCCGCGGATCGCTCTGGAGATCAACCCCATCGCGTTGTCGACGAAGACGCCGGTCGCCTCGCCCTTGGCGTCACGCATGATGTGACCGCCCGCGGGATCGGGTGTGTCGCGAGTGATGCCGGCCAGCGCCATCGCGCGCTTGTTGGCCAGGCCGGAATGACCGTCGACGCGCGTCAGCCAGACCGGGTGGTCGGCCGAAGCGCTGCTGAGCAGGTCGTGCGTCGGCAGCTTCTTCTGGCCCCAGTTGGCCTGGTCCCAGCGACCGCCGAGGATCCACTTGCCCTTGGCTGCGCCCGCCACCTGCGCCTTGACCGCCGCGACCAGTTGCTCGTAGCTGCGGGTGGAGACCAGATCCAGCCGACCGGTCAGCAGGCTGCCCAGTCCGGCCAGATGGCCATGCGCGTCGATCAAGCCGGGCAAGACCGTGCCGCCCGCGAACTGGATCACCCGCGTCTTCGGGCCGCGCAGCTTCAGCAAAACCGCGTCAGACCCGACGGCGACGATCCTGCCGCCGCTGACGGCGATCGCCGCGGCCCGCGGACGGGCCGGGTCCAGCGTGTAGATGTTGCCGCCGACAAAGATCACGTCGGGCGGCGCCGCGCCGGCGACAGTCGCCAGGCAGGCCAGGAGCCAAATTGCATGTAATCGCGACATGCTCGCATGGTATCAAAATCAGCAGGACTCGACCGAGCCGGGTCGTGAGGCACTTGAGCACAATGCTGGGAATGTGGGCATTGCGGAGGCCGCGACGAAATCCTAGAATTAGTCCGAGAGGCCAGGTGCATCTTGAGACAGATCCTGAAGTTCGCGCTGTTGCTGTTGCTGCTGTTGCTGGTCTGGGCTGGAGCCGCGTTGTTCGAGCTGTTCAATGAGGAGGATCCTCAACAGAGGATCCGGGCCCGATTGCAGAACGTCGAGGGAGATGCTGCCTTGGAGCAGTTGCTCCTGGACTACGACGAGGTTGGCGACGGATACATTACACCAGATGAGCCACATGCTGGCTTGCTGTACTCGGCCTACTACGCAGTGCCGAGGCATCGTCGACGAATCAACGCCTGGATTCTGCAGCGGTTCCCAGCTCTGCGTCCCGGAGCCCGCCTGGGGATGGCGAAGAGGATGTGGACCGGCGAATCCCGGGTGAAGGACTTCCTCCGGCGCTACCGCGAGGCCTCGGACCGGGATGAGCGTGACGTCTGGGTGGCCCTGTTGCAGCCTCATCTGAAGCGTCCCGATGTCCAGGAGATCTTCCTCGAGGAGCTCATGGTTGAGCCGTGGCCCACACTCTACCTGATTCGCGATTGGATCCTGCGCGACAAGCAACAACTGCCTCGGGCATTCAGGGCGGAGCTGGAGCGCCTCAAATCGAGCGTGCAGGGGGCCGAGAAGCTCACCTACCATGACGAACGGATGGTCAGAGACATCGACGAGTTCTTGCAAGCCCCCTAGCTCCAGCAAGTCACTTCCTGACGCGTAGTCACCCGGGAGGGCGAGGCTCCCGCCGAGCCGAGGCCGCCCTCTACAATTCGAACGCCGCTGCCAGCCCGTCGGCAATCGCCAGCCCGCGCGTGGTCAGCCGCAGGTGATCATCGTCCAGCACGATCTGGCCGTCCGCCACGCCGCGTTCGATCAGCGCCGCGTTGCGTTGGATCAGGCCATCGAAACGCCGCAGCGCGATTCCCGCCACGGTGCGCAGCCCCAGCATCAAGGCCTCTAGCTGCAGCGCCTCCGGACCGAGCGTCTCCTCTCCTGACCGCGGCAACTGACCGTTGGCGATGCACTCCTTGTAGTCAGGGAGCTTGCGCGCGTTCCACCAGCGCCGCCGACCGTCGAACGAGTGGGCCGAAGGACCGAGG
>CAZMLI010000322.1:0-5605 GCA_964566865.1 uncultured Planctomycetota bacterium | reverse complement strand
GCTATAATGAGTGAACATCTGATGACATCTACGCTGCCCTACCAATGACCAAGTACGGCGAACTGACCGTGATCAGCGGGGAGTGCGAGGGGCTGAGCTTCGAGCTGATCTTGCACGATCAACTCACGCTCGGGCGCGGCGCGGAGGCCGACTTTCGCCTGAAGGACCGCTCGATGTCTCGTGAGCAGTTCATGATCTGCGTCGGCCGCGATCACTGCCTGATCCAGGAGCTGGGCAGCAAGAACGGCACGTTCATCAACGGCGAACGCCTGGCCGGCACGCAGATCTTGCAGGATCGGGATCGCATTCGCGTGGGACGTCACGAGCTAAGGGTCGGCTTGATCGACGTGGTGCAGCGCAAGCTGTTCTGCAGCGCCTGTAACGGCGTGATCGACGTGGCGCTGGAGGATGCGGCCGACCCGGACGCCAGCGTGCAGATCTGTCTGATCTGTCAGTACCTGGAGGTCGCGGAGGAGGACTGTCCGTTCGACAGCCTGCTGGTGGAGGAGGCTGGCGAGGATCCGCCTTCGAAGATCTTGCGCAACCGCATCGGGCCCTACCGGATCGAAGAGCGGCTGGGCAAGGGGGGCTCGAGCGTGGTCTATAAAGGGGTCGACGAACGCTCCAAGCGGTATGTGGCGCTCAAGCTGCTCCGGCCACGCGCGGACAAACGAGCCCGCTTCGAGCGTTTCCTGCACGAGGCACGGCTGGTCGCCTCGCTGTACCATCCAGCGATCGTCGGCTGCTACGATCTGGGCCACGACGCGGGCGTGATGTACATGGCGCTGGAGTATGTCGAGGGGCAGGACCTGGAGCGGCTGCTGCGCCGCTCGGGCGTGCCGCCGATGCACCAGGCGCTGGACTGGGGCATCCAGCTGGCGGGTGCGCTGCAGTACGCTCAGGCCAAGGGGGTGATCCACCGCGACCTCAAGCTGGCCAATCTGCTGCTCGATCGCAGAGGACGGATCAAGGTCATCGACTTCGGCATCGCCCGCGCGCTGGACCTGTCCGGCACCCGCGTGACCCAGACCGACCAGTTCCTCGGCACGCCGCAGTACATGGCGCCCGAGCAGATCAGCGACGTCAAGCGAGTCGACCACCGCGCCGACATCTTCGCCGTCGGGGTGATCCTCTATCGACTGATCGCAGGGCAGTCGCCTTATCCGAAGACCGAAACGACGGCGCAACTGCTGCGACTGAAGCTTTCGGATGACGCGACTCATCCGCTTCGCAAGTTCTGCCCCGAGATTCCGCAGTCGGTCGAGGCGGTGATCGGCAAGGCGATGGCCCATCGGCCCGAGGACCGTTTCGACGACGCCAGGGAGCTGGCGCAGGCGCTGCAGGACTGTCTGCGCGACGTCGACCGTCCGCTGTCCCAGCGGCTGCCGGTGATCTTGCCGCAGAAGCTGCGCGAAGGCGACGTCGTCAGCGCCACGGTCTCGCAGGTCGAAAGCTACGGGGCGTTTCTTTCGCACGAGCAGGCGCGGATCTTCGTCGGCATGACGGAGTGGACCTGGACGCCCGGAGAGGCCGACTTCGAGCTCTGTGCGGTCGTCGGCGCGAAGGTCGAAATCAAGCTGATCGAGTGGGTCGCAGAGCAGGGTCACTGGCTCGGTTCGGTGCGCGAAGCGAGGGCCTGACAACTCTATCTTGACCCGCCTTTGGCCCGTGCTATAATTTCGCTCTTTTCCAGGTTACAGCCCGTTTAACCCCATCTGCCTGCGTGGGATGCGCCTTTAGCGAAGCGTAGCCCAAAGGCTGGGGGATCGAGGGAGACGTATGCAGATTCTTGCTCAAGCCGAAGGTATGGGTATTACCTTCTGGTTGAAGCAAACCATCGGGGGAGGCGCGTGGCTGGACCCCGTGTGGCTGCTCGTCGGCTGCCTCGTGCCTGTGCTGACCTGGATCACGATTTTCGGGCTTTTTGCGATCTGGATGGAGCGCAAGGTTTCTGCACACATGCAGTGCCGCCTCGGACCGATGGACGTCGGCGGCTGGCACGGCTGGGCCCAGACGATCGCCGACGGCGCCAAGCTGCTGGCAAAAGAGGACGTGATCCCGAAGGCCGCCGACAAGCCGCTGTTCATCGCGGCGCCGATCATGGCCTTCGCTGCGACCTTCGCCACCTTCCTGGTGCTGCCCTGGGGGCCGCAGATCGGCAATCTCAAGCTGGTCGTCGCCGATTTGCACCTGGGCGTGTTCTATATCGCCGCAATCGGCTCGCTCGAGGGGATCGGCGTGATCCTGGCGGGCTGGTCCTCGAATAACAAGTGGTCGCTGTTCGGTGCGATGCGCACGGCGACCCAGCTGGTCAGTTACGAGATTCCGCTCGGCGTCTGCCTGATCACCATCGTGATGGTGACCGGCAGCTTCTCCTTGCTGGAGATCACGCAGCAGCAGGAGGGCTGGTTCTGGAGCTGGTACATGTTCCGCAACCCGTTCCTGTTCGTCACCTTCATCATCCTGTTCATCTGCAACCTGGCCGAGACCAAGCGGTCGCCGTTCGACCTGCCGGAGGCCGAGAGCGAGCTGGTCAGCGGCTTCCACACCGAATACTCGGGGATGCGCTTCTCGATCTTCTTCCTGGCCGAATATGCCGCGATGTACGCCGTCAGCGCGTTGACCGTGGCACTGTTCATGGGCGGCTGGTGGACCGGAATCGCGCCGCTGGACAAGCTCGTGATGAGCCACCCGGTCGGGGCGCTGCTGGGCATCTTCGTGCTGCTGAGCAAGGCGTTTCTGCTGGTCTTCGTCCAGATGTGGCTGCGCTGGACCCTGCCGCGCGTACGGCTGGATCAGGTGATGTACCTCTGCCTGAAGGTCCTGCTGCCGTTCTCGATGGCCTGCCTGCTGGGTGCGGCGTTGTGGGAGATCTTTGTCGATACGCACAGCCACTATTTCGCCATCCCGTTCGCGCTGGCGCTGCTGGCGGGCGGTGTGGGCGCGCTCGGCGTGCTGCTCAACATGTACTTTCAGTCCCGCCGGTATCAATACGTTTGACGTCTGACGTCTGAGAATCAAATGACCCCTGAAATCTGGAACGTGATCATCTTCTGGAGCCTCGCCGGGCTGACGGTCATCCCGGCGATCGCGCTGATGGTGGTGCGTGACGTGATCCGCTGCTCGATGCTGCTGCTGATGACGCTCTCGGGCGTGGCCGGCCTGTTCGTGCTGCTCGGCGCCGACTTTGTCGGCTTCGTCCAGATCCTGGTCTATATTGGCGGGATCCTGGTCCTGCTGATGTTCGGTGTCATGCTGACCAACCGCGACCCGGTGCTGATCGCACGCGTGCGGGAGCGGGGACTGGTCGCGCCGGCGCTGATCGCGGGCGCCGTGATGATGGTCCCGCTGATCTACCTGATGACGCAGATCAACTGGAAGGTGCCCGCGGGCAAGCTGCCCGACCCGACCTACACCTCTCGGAAGATAGGTGTGCTGCTGATGACCGACTTCATCCTGCCGTTCGAGGTGATCTCGGTGCTGCTGCTGGCCGCGCTGATCGGTGCGGCCTATGTGGCCAGAATGGGGCGTGAGACATGAACGTCATCATGGACGTCGGTCTGGTCCACTATCTGGTGCTCTCGGCAATCCTGTTCTGCTCCGGGATGAGCGTGATCATCATGCGCCGCAACGCGGTGCTCGTGCTGATGGGCCTGGAGCTGGTGCTCAACGCGGCGAGCGTGAACTTCATCGCGTTTGGCCGCTACGGCGGCTTCGAAAACGCATTGTACGGGCATGTCGTGGTGATCTTCATCGTCACGCTGGCTGCGGCTGAAGCGGCCGTGGCGCTGGCCATCGTGCTGAATATCTACAATCGCTTCAGCACGATCTACGTCGACGAGATCGACCACCTCAAGGAATGATGTCGGGCCATGGCAAGCGGAGTCAATAATGGATAACGTGCTAAGCATGACCGCGGTTCAGCTGGCCCTGGCCATCTTGCTGCTGCCGCTGGCTGCTTTCTGTGTCCAGATCTGGATCGGCCGTTTCCTGCCGCGCGACGGCGACTGGCTGCCCACCGCGGCAATGGGCATCTGCCTGATCCTGGCCCTGTGCCTGTTCAAGGGCTGGTTTCTGAGTAACGCGCTGAACGCACATACCGGCGGTAGCCCGATCGACGGGACGGTGTTCAAGTTCTTCAGCATGGGCCCGAGCGCCGATACGATGGCCGAGCAAGGGGCGCTCAACCGTGCTGGCGGCGGCTCGCTGCACATGGCCTTCGGTATCCGTCTGGACAACCTGACGCTGATCATGCTGGTCGTGGTCACGCTGGTCAGCTTCCTGGTGCACCTCTACAGCATGGGATACATGCACGGGGAGGTGCGATACAGCCGATTCTTTGCCTTCCTGTCGTTATTCAGCTTCTCGATGATCGGCCTGGTGCTGTCCAACAGCCTGTTCTTCACCTTCATCTTCTGGGAGCTAGTGGGCGTCTGTTCATATTTCTTGATCGGCTTCTACTTCGAGAAGAAATCGGCGGCGCATGCCTGCGTCAAGGCCTTCATGACCACGCGGGTGGGAGACCTGGGCTTCTTCCTGGCGATCCTGATCATCTTCAGCAAGGTGGGCACGACCCACTACGCCACCATCTTCGCCAGCCTGCAGGACGGCACCTGGTCGAATGGCTGGCTGCTCGCCGCCACCGGCATCCTGCTGTTCTTCGGGCCGGTCGGCAAGTCGGCGCAGTTCCCGCTGCATGTCTGGCTGCCCGACGCGATGGAGGGCCCGACCCCGGTCAGCGCGCTGATCCATGCCGCGACGATGGTCGCCGCGGGCGTCTACCTGGTCGCCCGGATGTTCCCCTTCATGGCCGGTCCGCTGTTCTTCAGTGGCGGAGATTACCTGGCCCACTCCTGGCCGCTGTTCTTCATCGCGATGACGGGCGGCATCACCGCGCTGCTGGCCGCGACGATCGCGGTGGCCCAGACCGACATCAAGAAGGTGCTGGCCTACTCGACGATCAGCCAGCTGGGCTACATGATGCTGGGCATCGGCACCGGCAGCCTGGTCGCCGGCATGTTCCACCTCTGGACGCACGCCTACTTCAAGGCGCTGCTGTTCCTCGGTTCGGGCTCGGTGATCCACGCCGTGCACTCCAACGAGATGAGCGACATGGGCGGGCTGAAGTCCAAGCTGCCGATCACCTATACGACGATGATGATCGGCACGATCGCCATCGCCGGCGTGCCGTTTTTCAGCGGGTTTGTCTCGAAGGACGCGGTCCTGGCGGGCGCGCTGGCCTATGGAATTCACACGGGCTCATTCTTGAAGACGCTGCCGTTCCTGTTCGGCATGATCGCCGCGGTCCTGACCGCGTTCTACATGTTCCGGCTGATGTTCCTCACCTTCTGGGGTAAACCGGCCAACCAGGACAAGTTCGACCACGCGCATGAGTCGCCCTGGACGATGTGCATCCCGCTGATCGTGCTGGCGGTGCTGTCGACCTTTATCGGTAGCGGCGGCATCACGAGCGCCAAGTGGTTCACCGACCGGGTCGACCCGGCCGCGCTGGGCTATCGCAGCGCACCGCAGGATATCGCGGGCGAGGAACATGCCGCTCGCCCGGCCGCCACGCTGGTCGCCTCCAAGAGCGGTGCCCCCGGCA
>CAZMLI010000321.1:0-5606 GCA_964566865.1 uncultured Planctomycetota bacterium | reverse complement strand
TTGTCGTCGATCAGCACGATCGGCGTGCCCTTGAAGCGGGCCGTGCGGTAGCATCCGCGACGGGAGCTCCACTTGGCGCCGTCTTGCATCAGGTGCACCGCGTAGGGCACGCGCTTGCCCTCGATCAGCAGCGGGACGGTGAAGGTGACCTGTTCGCCGCGGCCCCAGACATCGGCCACCCCGTCACCGTTGAGGTCGACGCCGACACGGTCGCTGCCCTTGGTGTGCAGCGTCAGGGTCTTGCTGCCGGGCAGGGAGATGACATCCTTGACGCAGGCCCGCGCGCTGACCGCGGGCGTCTCATAAGGGAATTTGGGAGCTGCGCGAAACCGCGTCTTGACGCGGACCCAGCCCTCACCGCTGGGGAGCTCGCCCTTCTGGGTCTTGTTCTCCTTCGTCGGCTCGATACTGCCGTCCTGTGCCAGTCCCAGGGCCGGCAGAAAGCCGGCCAGCAGCAGGACGCAAGCGGTGCGCGCAAGCATGTGTGGGTACCTCAGGTAGAAGAAAAGTCTGCCCAGGATAGCCTTTTTCCCCCGGGCAGGTCAAACCCCCTACCTTAATGCGTTACCCGTGAGTGATTGCGGCGTGGGCCGCCGCGAGACGGGCGATCGGCACTCTGAACGGGGAGCAGCTGACGTAGTTCAGCCCTGCCCGGTGGCAGAAGTCGATCGACGCCGGATCTCCGCCGTGCTCGCCGCAGATTCCGATCTCCATGCCTGGGCGCGTCTTGCGTCCCTTCTCGACGCCCATCGTGATCAGCTGGCCGACGCCTTCCTGGTCCAGCGTATCGAACGGATTCGCCGGCAAGACGCCCTTTTCCTGATACTCGATCAGGAAGCTGGCCTCCGCGTCGTCGCGCGAGATGCCGAAGGTGGTCTGGGTCAGGTCGTTGGTGCCGTAGGAGAAAAACTCGGCGTACTTGGCCATCTCGTCGGCCGTCAGCGCCGCGCGCGGCATCTCGATCATCGTGCCGAACTTGTATTTGATGGTCCTGCCCTTCTCTTCCATCACCAGCTTGGCCACCGTCTCGAGTTCAGCCTGCTGGACGGCCAGCTCGTTGACGTGGCTGGTCAGCGGGATCATCACTTCGGGATGCACGTCGATGCCCTCGGCGGCAACATCGCAGGCGGCCTCGATGATCGCGCGGACCTGCATGCGCGTCACCTCGGGCCAGTGGATGCCCAGCCGCACACCGCGCAGGCCGAGCATCGGGTTGACCTCCCGGAGCCCCTCGACCGTATGCAGCAGCTCTTGTTTCTCGGCCAGCAGATCGGGGTCGTTGCCCCGCACCCGCAGCTCCGTCACCTCGACCAGCAGATCCTCGTGGCTGGGCAGGAACTCGTGCAGCGGCGGATCGAGCAGACGCACGATCACCGGCAGCCCGTTCATCACCCGGAACAGCCCGGCGAAGTCGCCGCGCTGCAGCGGCAGCAGCTTGTCGATCGCCACCTGCCGGCTCTCGACGTCCTTGGCCAGGATCATCTCCTGCACCGTCGCCAGTCGCTCCGGATCGAAGAACATGTGTTCGGTGCGGCAGAGGCCGATGCCCTGCGCGCCGAACTTGAGCGCCCGCTCGGCGTCGTCCGGATAGTCGGCGTTGGCCCAGACCTCCAGCCGGCGCAACTCGTCGGCCCACTCCAGGATCTGCAGCAGGTTCGGATTGTCCAGCTCGGGCGAGAAGGTCTCGATCGAGTCGACGAACACCTCGCCGGTCGCGCCGTCGAGCGAGATCACCTCGCCCTCCTTGATCAGCTTGCCGCCGACCTCCATCTGGCGTGCCTCGAGATCCAGTTTGATATCGGTGCAGCCGACGACGGCCGGGGTGCCGAACTGGCGGGCGACCAGCGCCGCGTGGCTGGTCTTGCCGCCGCGGCAGGTGAGGATGCCCTGCGCGGCCAGCATGCCGTGTACGTCATCGGGCTTGGTCTCGGGCCGCACCATGATCACGTTCTTGCCGCTCTTGCCCCACTCCTCCGCCAGGTCGGCGTCGAAGGCCACGGCCCCGACCGCAGCGCCCGGCGAAACCTCGAGGCCGCTGGTGAACAGCCGGCCCGCCTTGCGCGCCTCTATCTTTGCGGTGTCGACGAACTGCGGGTGCAGGAAGAAGTCGACGTGATCGGGCGAGATGCGTGTCACCGCCTCCTCGCGATTGATCAGCCCCTCGCTGACCAGGTCGACGGCGATCTTGACCGCTGCGATGGCGGTGCGCTTGCTGTCGCGGGTCTGCAGAAACCAGAGCCGACCGCGCTCGACGGTGAACTCGACGTCCTGCACCTCACGGTACTTCAACTCGAGCTCGCCGAGGATCTTCTCGAACTCGGCCCAGGCCTCCGGCATCTCGGCTTTCATGTCCAGGATCTCCTTGGTCGGCCGCGTGCCGGCCACGACGTCTTCCCCCTGCGCGTTGGTCAGGTAGTCGCCGGAGATCACCTTCTCGCCGCTGGAGACGTCGCGCGTGGTGGCCACGCCGGTGCCGCTGTTCTCGCCCATGTTGCCGAAGACCATCGTGCAGATGTTGACGGCCGTGCCGAGGTCGTGGGCGATGTTGGCCGCGTTGCGATAGTCGAACGCGCGCTTGCCGTTCCAGGACTTGAACACCGCCTCGGTCGCCAGCTTCAGCTGATCGAGCGGGGCGTCGGGGAAGGGCGAGCCGGTCTCGCTCTGGTAGATCTGCTTGAACTTGTCGGTGATCTCCTTGAAGTCATCGGCCGTCAGGTCCGAGTCCTGCTCGACGCCGCGTTTCTCGCGGTATTCGGAGAGCAGACCCTCGAACGGATGCTCGCTGATCCCCATCACCACGCAGCCGTACATCTGCACCAGCCGCCGGTAGGAGTCGTAGACGAAGCGGGGGTCGTCGGTCAGCGCGATCATGCCCTCGGCCGTCTTGTCGTTGAGCCCGATGTTGAGCACGGTGTCCATCATGCCCGGCATCGAGAACTTGGCGCCCGAGCGGCAGGAGACCAGCAGTGGATTGGCCGAGTCGCCGAGTGTTTTGCCGGACGCTTGTTCGATCGCCTTCAGCGCAGCGACCACCTCGTCCCACATGCCTGCGGGAAACTGCTCGCCAGCCTCGAGGAAGCTGTTGCAGGCCTCGGTGGTGATGGTGAAACTGGGTGGAACCGGCACGCCCAGCCGTGTCATTCCGGCCAGGTTGGCTCCCTTGCCCCCGAGCAGTCCGCGAACGGCGTCCCAGTCTCCACCGACATGGTTCTCGGCGGCCTCCACCTCGCTTGACAGGAATACCCACTTGTTGGCTGACATCGGTGTTTCTCCGGGGACGGAATGGGGAAGCTCTGATTTTGCCATAGGTATCGGGTACCGACAATGATTGCACCGCGACTTTGGGCCAGTAGAATCGCAATGTGGAACAGAGTCGTTACTTGAAGGTGCTCAGCGACACCGCCGCGGTGGTTGCCGCCAGCGCCAGCGTGCCCGAAGCGCTCGGGCGCACCGTCGAACTGGTGGCGCGCCGTCTGGGTTTTGATGTCTGCTCGGTGTATCTCTACGACATCCAGCAGGAGCAGCTCGTGCTGGCCGCCAGCCACGGATTGTTGCCGGATTCGATCGGCAAGGTCACGATGAGCCTGGATGAGGGCCTGACGGGCGCGGTCGGCCGGGGCCAGCGACCGGTGTTCACCTCCGAGGCGCAAGATCACGCCGACTTCAAGTTCTTCCCCGAGACGGGCGAGGAGCGCTTCACCTCCTTCGGCGGCATTCCGCTCTTGCGCCAGGGCAAGCTGCTCGGCGTGATGGTGGTGCAGACCGCGAGGCATCACGAGTTTGGCGCGGACGAACAGGTGATGCTGGTGACGCTGGCCAGCCTGGTGGTCTCGATCATCGATGTCTCGGAGCTGCTGGCGCGCTCCGAGAAGCCGCGTCCGGAGGAGATCACGCTCTGCCTGACGGGGCAGGGCACCTCTCCCGGTATCGGCATGGCGCGCGCCGTGGTGCTGGGAACGCGCGCCGAGGACCTGCCGCTGCCAGCCGATCCGTTCATGGGTCGTGACGAGGAACTCGAGCGTTTCGAGGAGGCGCTCGAGAGCTCGCTGGAGGAGGTCGAGCTGGTCATTGCCTCGCTGCGCGAGTCCGGGGCCACGGGCGAGGCGGTCGAGATCCTGGCGGCGCACCGGACGATGCTCGGCGATCCGCACTTCGTCGACAAGGTGCGGGACAAGATCTGTGCGGAGTCGCTCAGCGCCACCCACGCGGTGGTGGCGGCGATCAGCCCGACGATCGAGACCTTCATGCAGATGGAGGTGCTGCGCGAGAAAGCGCACGACCTGATCGATATCCGCACGCAGCTGCTATCCCACCTGGGGATCAAGCACTGCGCGGGCATCCCGACCGACGAGCCGGTGGTGGTGATGGCCGAGGCGCTGACGCCGGCGCAGACCGCGACGCTCGACACGACCTCGGTCGTCGCGGTGGTCACCGAGCATGGCAGCGAGACCTCCCACATGTCGATCCTGGCCCGCTCGCGCGGCATTCCGGCGGTGGTCGGTGTGGCCGATCTGCTGGCGCGTGTGCCCCACGGGACCCCGCTGCTGGTGGACGGCAATAACGGCTTCGTCTTCGTCAATCCGGATGCGCGCACCAGCCAGGGTTACTTCGAGCGCAAGGAGCAGCAAGAGGCGGCCCAGCGGGCGATCGTCAGCGAGATCCAGCGTTTCGATAACGAGGGCGGGCAGCCGGCGCATCGAGTCGAGATCAATCTGGGCTTCGGCGGGGAGATTCATCAGGCGGTGGAGAGCGGGGCCGGATCGGTCGGGCTGCTGCGCACCGAGTTCTTCTTCATGCAGCAGACGGACTGGCCGACGGTCTCCGATCAAACGGGCTTCTATCGTCGCGTGTTCAACGCCTTCAGCGGGGGCGAGGTCACCGTGCGGCTGGTCGACATCGGCGGCGACAAGCAGTTGCCCTACATGGATCCGATCGACGAGCCGAACCCGATCCTCGGCTGTCGCTCGATCCGTTTCTTGCTCGATCACACCGACATCTACCGGACACAGATCGCGGCGATTCTCGACGCGGCCCACGCCGAACCGCAGACCAGCGTGCGCATCATGGTGCCGATGGTCACCACGCTCTGGGAGATGCGCGCCTCGCGCGAGATCTACGAGGAGGTGCGTGAGCAGTCGGGTGTCAGCGAACGTCCCGCGTTCGGCATGATGATCGAGGTGCCGGCGGTGCTCTACCAGCTCGAGGATTTTCTGCCCGAAGCGGACTTCTTCTCGATCGGCAGCAATGACCTGGTGCAGTACCTGATGGCGGTCGATCGCAACAACGAGCGCGTGCGCGACCGCTACGTGCCGCATCACCCGGCTGTGCTGCGGGCGCTGCGCAGCATCGTGACCCAGCTGGCGTCACACGGCCAGATCCCCTCGGTCTGCGGCGAGATGGCGGGCCAGCCGGCCAGCGCACTGGCGCTGATGGCGCTGGGCTTCGAACGCTTCAGCGTGCTGACCCGCTCCTACCCGGTGATCCGCTATCTCTCGCAGTACCTGGCCGACGTCAATCTCGACGCGTTTCGCGAGGACCTGCTCGCACAGGATAATGCCGAAGCCTGCGCCTGGCTGCTGCGCGAGAGACTGCGCGACGTGGCGCCG
>CAZMLI010000320.1:0-5607 GCA_964566865.1 uncultured Planctomycetota bacterium | reverse complement strand
CAACCCGGGTGTGCGACGCTCAGGAGGTACTGAGAGTGGCGGCGCACTCCAGATAGACCTGCTCTACAGCACTCCAGCTGTAGCGCTGCGCCACGAATGCTTTTCCTGACTCACCGAGTGTCTCGCGCTTGTGTGTGTCGTTCAGCAGGCCGAAGAGTGTTTGGATGAAGCTGGGCTGGTCGGTGTAGCACAGGCCAGCCCCGCTGCGCTCGCACTGACCGGCAAGCACCTTGCAGGCGCCGTTGGCCAGCACGGGCGTGCCCTGGGTCCAGGACTCCAGCGCGACGATCGAGAGACTCTCGTAGGGCGAGGGCACGACCAGCAATTCGGCGCCTCGAAGCGCGTCGAACTTGGCCTGCTCGTCGATGAAGCCCAGCTGGACGATGTCGGGATGGCTGGGAATCGGCATCACGCTCTTGCCTGCCAGCAGCAGTCGCAGGGGTGGGTGGGGGTGTGCCGCGCGGTAGGCGATGAAGTGATCGAACAGCTCGGCGCAGCCTTTCGACTCGTCGATCCGGCCCAGGTAGAGCAGGTAGGGTCCGTCGAAGCGCCCGGGCTGGCCGTCGTACTCGGGTTCGACGCCGACCCCGACGACCCAGTTGGGGGTCTCGAGGGCCTGGGCCTCCAGCACCATCTGTTGCTCTTCGGGCGTGTTGAAGATGAGGCCCCGGGCGGCGGCGAACAGCTCGCGATAGATCGACAGTCCGAAGGCGGGCTCGTCGTGGGCGTTGGGGACCAGCACGCTGCGCTCGGCGACGCGCGGCAAGCCGTAGTAGGTGGTGGCGTAGAGGTAGGTGCTGAAGATGATCAGGTCGTAGGACTGGCCGTGCGTGCTGAGGTAGCGCAGGTAGTCGGACGAGTACGGGCCCTGCTCGTAGGCCCAGCGGGCTTCGAGTTCGGGGCCCGCATCGCCGGGAAAGACGGTCTCGCAAAGCCGGTTGAAGACGGGCGTGCAGCGTGGGAAGTCGACCCGGAAGCGGCGCACCGGCAGGCCGCTCACGGTATCGCTGCCCGGCGCGTAGCAGTCCTTCCAGCTGGTGTAATCCATCGCACAGGTGGTCAGCACTTCGACGTCCCAGTGCGCCGCCATTCGTTCGGCCACCTGACGGCAGAGCAGCTCGGCACCGCCATTGACCTCGAGTCCGTAGCGCTGCACGCAGAACGCGACCCTCACAGGAGCTGCCCGATGTAGGACTTGAACAGCGCTGCGACGTTCTCGCGCCTGAAGTATTTCAGCCGCGCGTGCTGCCCGTCGACAATCTGCTTGCGCAGTGTGGCGTCGGTCAGCAGCAGGTTCGCCATCTCGGCAATCAACGGCACGTCCTTGCGCGTGACCAGCACGCCGGCGTCGCCGAGTGTCTCTGGTACGGCACTGCTGGCGTAGGCGATGACCGGGACCCCATGATGCATCGCTTCGAGCAGCGGGACGCAGAAGCCCTCGTGCTCGCTCATGCAACAGAACAGATCGGCTGTCTGATAGTAGTGGATCAGCTCGGCGAAGGTGGTGCGTCCGGTGAAGATCACCTGCTGGTCCAGCTCCAGCGAGGCGACGACCTCGCGCAGTTCCTGCAGGTAGCTTTCGCTGCCGCTGTGGTCGCCCACCAGGTAGAGCCGGGCGTTGCGGTTGATGAAGCGCTGATACCAGGCGAAGACGCGGATCAGATCCTCCTGCCGCTTGTTGGGCGAGATCCGCCCGACGAAGAGGAAGTTGACCTGCTCGGCGGCGCGCTTGCCGCTGGGCGCCGGCGGCGTGCGGTCGAACGAGTCGAAGTCGATCAAGATCGGCAGCACGTGGGCTTTCGGGTAGCCGAGCGCTTCGAGTTCGGCGCCGTTGTAAGCCGAGTCCGCCAGCAGCAGGTCGACGCTGTCGCGCAGTTGCGGCAGGCTCTCCCTCCCGTGTTTGGTCAACTCGTGATGCTTGGTGCTGTAAGGCGCGAAGAAGTGATGGGGGGTGATGTTGTGATAGATCATCACGCGCCGGCCTTTCAGCTGCTGGTACTGTCGAGTCAGCTGCTCCGATCCGATCGAGTGGTGGTAGATCGTGATCGTGTCCTTGTCGGTACGCAGCGCGCTGTGGACCTGGCAGCGGCTGGCCATCTTGGGATCGATGTACTGGGCATGGATCTCGGACTCATGGCCCCACTCCCGCAGCAACGACTGCAGTCCGATGGCGTGGTTGCTGATGGCATCGCCGTAGCCCAGGTTGGGCAGCAGCTGATGGATGCGCATCAGGGTTTTCTGGCGAGCAAGGCTTGCCTGATGGGGTCGACCTCGAAACCGGCCTGGCCCAGGGCGCGCTCGAGGTCGGTCGCGTGCGCGGTCTCGACGATCAGCACCCCGCCGGAAACCAGCGCCCGCTGACAAGCAAGCAGCAGGGTTTGCAGCTCATCGGGGGCCAGGCTGTCGAAAGCGCCGCCGGCGAACAGGCCACCGAGCGACTCGGACTCCAGCTCGGCCAGCTGAGCGGCCGGGGTTGCCTGACTGACGGACAGTCCGCGGTTGGTGGCCCAGGCCAATGCGACGGCGTCCGTGTCGATACCGCTGACGGTCCCACTGAAACCGCCGAGCAGCGCGAGAAAATCGCCACGCCCGCACTGCAGGTCCAGCAGCGGTAGGTCTGCTGGAAAGCACGCAGGGTAGCTCTGCCGACCCTGCGCCGTGGTCCCTCCGGACAGACCCGCGTCGAGTCGCTCGTTGGTGGCGTCGAGATAGCGCACGATCCGGTCGACGAGTGCCAGGATGCCCTTGTGCACCGCGTCTTGCTGGTCGATGTGACGCTGGATCGTCTTGCGAATAGTCTGCTTGATCACCCCCTCGAGCCGGCCCTTCACGCCGCCACGCAATACGTCGACGTTGCCGTACAGACGCACCTGCTCCATCAACTGATCGACCGCGCGGTAGACGGCGCGACGTTCGGCGAACAGCGCACCGTCGCCCGCTCCAGGATCTGGCGGGAGCTCGCTGCGCGTCTGCATGTTGGCATCGATCCGGCGCATGATCTGCGCCAGATCGATCTCGGGATCGTGGATCCGGAAGATCTCGTCGTCCGAGGTCATCGCTCCCCGTCAGCTACGGCGGGCTCGGGATTCTGCGGCTTCCACGGCCCGCTGGCCGCTTCCGGAAAGACCAGGAAGCGACGGCCGAGGAAGTTGAACACCAGCGAGACGGCGGTCGCGATCAGCTTGGCCAGCGCTGGCATGACGTGGAGCTGGATCAGCCCGACCGTGATCGCGCTGTCGATCAAGCCGTTGACCGCGACGACGACGAGATAGAAGAACAGCTCGACCCCGGTGTTCCAGCGGGCCTGGTGGCGGAACAGCAAGAGCACGCAGAGGATGTAATTCAGCACCGCCGCGACCCCGAAGGCCGACAACGCCGCGGTGAAGTCCGGCAAACCCGCCGAGCGCAGCGCCAGGAAAACGGCGAAGTTGACCACCGCCGCGGTCCCGCCGATGAACAGATACATCAGGAACTGGATCGGCAGCGGTGCGCGGTGGGCGTTGTAGCGGATGATGCAGTAGAGCGCGCGGAACCCATCCATCACGCCGATCTTCTTGCCTTCCTCGTAGGTCCGGCCGGAATAGGAGATGCCCATCTCGTAGATTCGCAGTCGCATCGCCGCGATCTTGGCCACGATCTCCGGCTCGAAGCCGAAGCGGTTCTCCTCGATCTCGACCTTCTGGATCACCTCCCTGCGGAACATCTTGTAGCAGGTCTCCATGTCGGTCAGGTTCAGATCGGTGAACATGTTCGACAGCAGCGTGAGGAAGCTGTTGCCCATGTGATGCCAGAAGAACAGCACGCGATGGGTGCCGCCGGTCATGAAGCGTGAGCCGAAGACGACATCCGCCTTGCCTTCGATCAACGGCACGACCAGTCGCTTGAGGTCCTCCGGGTCGTACTCCAGATCGGCGTCGTGCACCGCGACGAAGTCACCGGTCGCGTGGGCGATGCCGGTGCGCAGCGCCGCGCCCTTGCCCTGATTGACATCGTGTCGGTAGAGCTTGATCTCGGGATGGTCGGCGGCCAGTTGCTCGGCGATCGCGAGACTGTCGTCGGTCGAGCAGTCGTCGACGATGACGATTTCTATCGCGAGGTTTTCATCGGCAATGGCCAGAACCCGTTCGAGGCTCTTGGCCAGCGTACGCTGTTCGTTGAAGAACGGCGTGACGACGGTCAGTGTCGGCATCGGGCGTTTTTACCGGGCAAATCAGCTCTCGGCAAGCGCTGAGTGACGCTCATGTCGTTTTCCGTCCTTCTGTGATCAGCGAAAACTTGTCGGTGCACCAGCGCCAACCGTCGGTATGGCGATCCGACTCGATGCCAGTCAGGTTGCGCGGCTCGAACCCGTGGGTCCGGTACAGATGCGCGATCATCTCCCAGTTGAAGATGCCGCGATGCGGCTCCCAGGCATTGAAGTGGCGCCCGCACGCCATCTGTTGCCAGCTTCCCAGCAAGTTCTCCATGTCGCCCTTGTCGCGCAGGTTGTGGTAGGCCTCGATGATGCCGTCCAGGTTCGGCACGTGGATTCGCAGCAGGCCGTCTGGCTTGAGCACCCGGTGGCACTCGGCGAAGAAATGGGGCCAGCGTTCCGGGCTGAGGTGCTCGAGAAAGTGGCTGGTGACGATGCGGTCGGCCACGCCGTCGTCGAACGGCAGCGGATCGGTCGTCAGGTTGGCGATGTGCGTCACGCCCTGGTATGGCACCGCGTCGACGTAGTAGTCCGCCTCGGCCGTGGGCTCGAGGCCGGGCCCGATCTCGATCGTCACGTGCTGCAGCTCCGAGGGATCGGGCGCATCGGTCACTGGCGGTGTCGGCGACTCGACGTCGTCGGGCGCGGCGGGGGAGCCACCGGCCGCGGGTCGCGACGACTCCAGGACACGGATCTCCTCCGAGAGCTGCCCCAGGGCCTGGATCAAAGCCTTGTTGGCTTCTGACTGGGCGAATAACCATGGGCGCAGCAGTGCCCGCAGCATCTTGCGCAACAGCCCGACGCCAGGAATGCGGGCGGCGGTCGGCTGGTTGAGCAGATCGACCTGCTCGGGAGTGATACGCTGATGAATCGGCGAACGTGAGTCTAGCCAGTCACGAACGGCGCTGGTCAGGTCATCTGACATCGCGCGGATCTTACTAGGGGCCCGTCGGATGTCAAACTTGCCGGTCCTCGACCGGTCTGGTTTGATACAGCATGGCAGGTCTGGAGATCGATGTTCGAGTCGGTAAGCGCGCGGGTCAGCGCATTGCAATCCTGACGCTCGGCGGTGGCGTGAATGCCAAGACCTACCCCCAGCTGGAGCAGGAGTTCAACAAGCTGGCCAAGAAGGGGGTCAAGCACGTATTGCTGGATCTCTCAGGTCTGCGCTTCCTCAGCGAGCCGGACAGGTTGCTCAAGTACGAGCGGGCCTACCGCAAGGCGGGCGGTGGCATCGTGCTCTACGACGTGCCGGCCAAGCTGCGGGTGATCTTCAATACGCTGGAGATCGGCTCCAGGATTCCGATCCACGGCAGCAAGGCCGAGGCGTTCGATGCGCTCAAGTCCGCCGCGCCGCAGGCAAAGCCGCAGGCGAAGCGCAAGGTCAAGCCCGCTCCAAAGGCCGAGCCCGCTCC
>CAZMLI010000319.1:0-5642 GCA_964566865.1 uncultured Planctomycetota bacterium | reverse complement strand
GCCGCCTTGGCCTTGTACAGCGCGCGGTCGGCGCGGGCCATCAAGCTGGCGCCGTCGTCTTCTTCCGGGTCGAAAGTGGCCACGCCCGCGGACAGCGACAGTGAGGCGCCTGACTTTGTCGCGTAGCCGCTACTGATCTCGGTCACCAGCTCACGCGCGCGCTCGCACATGCCCAGCGCCTGTTCGCGTTCCGCGGCGGGCAGGATGACGAAGAACTCGTCGCCGCCCAGCCGTCCGCAGGTGTCCTGGCCGCGGGTGCTGCGCAGCAGGACCTGGCCGACCTGGGTCAGAATCTGGTCCCCCACCGCGTGGCCGAACTGGTCGTTGTGCTCCTTGAAGTGATCCAGATCGAACATCGCGACCGAGAGCGCGGCGGGCGTGCTGCGCGAAATCTCCATCTCCTGGGCCAGCACGGTCAGGCACTGGCGGCGGTTGGGCAGGCCGGTCAGTTCGTCGGTGCGGGCCAGGCGATCGGTCTTCTGGAAGCGCTCGCTGAGCTGCTGGTTCTCGATCACCAGCGACACCTCGCGCGCCAGCAGATCCATGCTGCGGATCGCCTGATCGGTCACCGGCGTGCCGCTCTGCTCGTTGCTGACGACGAGCACCGCCAGTAAATGATCGGCGACGACGACCGGCACGCCGCCCAGTTCGCAGACGCTATCGCTGGCGCGGTCGCTGCCGGGAAACTTGATCGAGCCACGATGCACGAAAGCCTGCCGCTTCTCCGCGCAGTCGGCGATCGGGCCATCGAGTACGGGGGCCTTGTCCTGCAGGCTGTGCATCCCGCGCTCGTCGAGCAGCAGGCTGAGCTGCAATCCCACCGCGGGATCTGCCTCGGTGTCCTTGCGAAACAGAAAAATACGATCGAACTGGAACGCGTCGCGAATCTTCTCCATCAGGATCGCGAACACCTCGTCAGCGGTGGCGCACCCCTGCACGCTCTGCAGGATCGAGCCAATCACCGAGGTGTCGACGGCGCGCTCCTCGAGTCCCGCGCGGATCTGATCGTAGACGCTCTCGTAGTCATCGTCCGCGGCCATCCGGGCCCGCAGTTCCTTTGGCAGCAGCGGCTGCATTTCGTAGATCTCGGCCGCGCGCTGGATCTCGCTCTCGACATGATCGGACAGCTCATCACGATCGAGCCCCGAAAAGTCGACCAGCTCCAGCACCTCGGGCGCCAGCAGCGGCATCGCCGCCGCGTCCGCGGAAGGAAAGCCCATCTCCCAGCAGAGGTAATCCGCCACCGCGATCAACGCGGTCAGATTGCGAGTCTCCGCCTTCTCGATCCAGCCCAGCTCCGTGGCGTGATGGAAGCTGATCGCATCGCGTAGATGGCTCGGAAAGTTCCAGCGTGCCGCAACCAACCCGCCGACCTCGTCGTGGCTAGCGCCGAGCAGCAGCTTCTCCTGCTCGATCACCTGGCCACCCTCCATCAGCGCCTGCAACACCTTGGCGTAGCCCTCCGGCTGAAAACGCGCCAGCACCAGCTTGCCCATGTCGTGCAGCAAGCCAGCGGTGTAGGCCTCTTCGGGATCGTGCAGCCGGGTCTGCTTTGCCAGCCGCGATGCGCAGGCGGCGGTCGCCAGCGAATGCTGCCAGAACAGCGCCTTGTCCAGCCCCGCGCCATCGGAGGCCTGGACCAGGCTATCGAAAACCGAGACCGACATCACGATGTTGGCCACCGAGCGGTAGCCCAGCATCACCACGGCGTGCCGCACGCCCGAGACCTTGTGCGTCAGGCCATAATAAGCGCTGTTGATGATCCGCAGGAGCCTGGCGGAGAGCGCCTGGTCGACGCGGATCGCCTCGGCCACGTCACCGGCGGAGCTGCGCGAATCGCCGATGATCTGCAATACGCGGCGCAAGACCAGCGGCAGGGTCGGCAGATCACTGAGCTTGGCCAGCAGCTGGTCGCGAATCTTGTCGTCCATCAGGCCGCGAGTGTACCGCATTGGGCGAGCTCAATACAGCCGATAGAATTGACACAATCAGCCGGGTTGCGTAATAGAATCAACGTAATGGACAAGCGCAAGATCGCGGTCGCGCTGGTACTGGGCCTGCTCATGTTCGCCCTGTTCAAGCACCTCACCCGACCCACCGACGAGAAAGCCGCCATCCTGGCGGTCGTGCGAGCCATCATCACGGCCGTCGAAGAGCAGCAGGTCGGCGACTTCATGTCCCATATCGCGCCCGACTGCACCAGCAACATCAGCGGGGCCAAGAACTACAGCGGCCTCAAGACGCTGATTCGCAGCCTGGTGATCAACCCCAGGGTCCAGATCCACACCCGCACCATCAAGGAATACGCGGACTACGATGCCGGAACCGTCACCGGACAGGTCGAACTCGAGCTCTCCGCCTGGCAACGCAAGACGAAGTCCAAGCTCAAGGACGTCCTGCCTGGCAACGCGCGCAAATTTCGCTTCATCTTCGAGCTGAAGAAGATCGACGGGCGCTGGATGATTTACCGGATCACGCGCAAACAGGTCCAGAACTAGACTGGTAGATTCCGCTTCAATCAGGCATTCTAGGGGAATGGATGGCCTGATTTACGAGGCGCTCGCGGCCGGTCAGTTCCGCGAGCCCTCCTGGCTGGTTGCGGTGCTGCCGCCGGGAACCGAACCTCCGGGCATCACCGAGATCACGGCACTACTCGAGGACGGCCCAACCGCCTCGGCCACGACCGAGGTCCCGCCGGATCGAGAGTTCGACGATGCCGACTGGGAAATGACTGCGCGGGTCCGGTTGCCGGACGAAGCGGAGCCGACCGATTACCGCATCTCGCTGCAGAAGAGCATGGGCGTCGACAGCTTTCACCTGGAGTGGGGCTGCATCTCGGACACGGAGATCGAGACGGCCAATCGCAGCACCTGGTCGCTGTGCCTGTCGACGACCCTGAGCGACCGGCCGCTGACCGACTATCACCGGCAGATCCGCGTCCTGTCCGTGATCGCGCCGGAGCTGGTCCTGGCGATGGACGTGGCGGCTTGCCGGCCGCACTCGGCGGCCTGGATCCGGGAGGTCGCGCAGTCGCGCACGCCACCACCGCCCAACAGCCTGTTCTCGATCCACGCCGTCTGTCCCGACGAGGGCTCGCCCGGCGGCGTCTGGATGCACACCCATGGCCTGCTGCGCTGTGGCTCGATCGAACTCGAGATGCTGGAGATCCCCGAGGACGACGCGCCGAACATGTGCCTGCTGCTCAACGCGGTGGCGCCGTTGTTGATCGAGTCCGGCATCCCCGCGCAGAACGATCCGTTTCCGATCGGCGACGGCATTTCCTTGCTCTGGCTGCCGTGGGAGCGGGGCATCAAGCAGGTTCGCCGGCTGACACTCGGCGGCAAGCCCGACCGGGACGACGCGCACCAACACCCGTCCGGCGTTCTCTTCGCCCCGGGTCGAGGGCTGCTGGGCAAGAAGCTGCGCAGCCCAGCTTCTTATAGCGAGATGCTGTCGGACAATCCGCTGCTGTACATCTCCAACATGGAAACACGTCGGATGGCACAGTTAGCGACAGAGCGACTGGCCCGCTTCACGCTGCTCGCCGGTCAGCACGCGGACAGCGAGGACTGGGCTTTCCTGGTCAAGCTCGGTTACCACATCGACGACCACACCGAGGATACCGACCGCGAGCACCTCTGGTTTCGCGTCAACGGCGTGCAAGACAACGAGATCGACGCCACGCTGATCAACCAGCCCTACGGCATCGCGCGGATGCAGGAGGGCGATCGCGGGACCCATAGCCTGGACCTGCTGAGCGACTGGACGATCCTCTGCGAACACGGGCAATTCACGCCTGACACGGTGATTCATCTGGAGCAAGCGCTGGAATAACGGATACTCTCCGTATGCTAAAAATCCCCGCGCTCCTGCTCAAGCAACTCTACACTTCCGGCAGCCTGGAAAACGTCGACGGTGGGTTTCGCTTCAGCCTGAAGAACCGGCTCAGCGACGCGACGCTGACCGGAATGACGCAGCTGAAAGTCGACGGCGCCGACATCCCGCTCGACTGCGTGACGCTCGAACTGAGCGACGGACAAACGCTGCCGGCGAGCCAGATCACAGCCGACCAACCGATCGAGTTCCCGCTGCGCAAGATCGTCACCCTGCGGGTGGCCGCGGACACACTGGCCCGCGGCAAACACCAGCTGCTGATTGGCTTTCTCTCCAACCCGTTCGGCAAGCTCACGCTGAAGGTCAAGGACGCGATCTCCGAGCGCAAACCGGACCGCGTCACGGTGCCGCTGGACAAGGAGAACAACTGCAGCCCGGAGATCATTGCCGAGCGCCAGGCGTTCGTCGAGTCCTACAGCGGCGCCAAGCTCGAGCACCTGCGACACTACTCCTTCGAGCCCGAGGAAACGGCGGGCAACATCGAGAACTTCACCGGCGTGGCGCAGGTGCCGATCGGCTTCGCGGGACCGATCAAGATCAACGGCGAACATGCCAAGGGCGAATTCCTCGTGCCGCTGGCCACGACCGAGGGCACGCTGGTGGCCTCCTACAACCGCGGGATCAAGGTGCTCAATCTCGCCGGCGGCGTGATCTGCACCGTCGTCGCCGACCGAATGCAGCGCGCGCCGGTCTTCATCTTCGACTCGGCGCGCGAGGCCCGCGACTTCAAGAACTGGGTCGACGAGCACATCGAGACGATTCGCGAACATGCCGAGGCCACCTCGAGCATCGCCAAGCTGATCTACATCGACACCTACCTCTCGAACAAGTTCGCCTACCTGCGCTTCAACTACTTCACCGGCGACGCCGCCGGGCAGAACATGGTCGGCCGCGCCACCTTCGCCGCCTGCAGCTGGATCCTCGACAACATCGACACCTGCCGGCGCTTCTACCTGGAATCCAACCTGGCCACCGACAAGAAAGCCTCGCAGGTCAACATCATGCGCACCCGCGGCAAGCGGGTCATCGCCGAGGTGACGGTGCCGCGTGAGATCCTGGTCGAGAACATGCGCGTCGAGCCGGAGGCGCTGCACTACCACTCCGGCGTCGGCAACGTCGGGGCTTTCCTCTCGGGCGCCAACAACAACGGGGCGCACTCGCCAAATGCGATCACCGCGATGTTCATCGCCACCGGCCAGGACGTGGCCAACGTCGCGGAATCTTCGGCCGGCATCGCCTACACCGAGCTGACGCCCGACGGCGACCTCTACATCTCGATCACGATTCCCTCGCTGATCGTGGCGACCTACGGCGGCGGCACCAGCCTGCCTACGCAGCGGGAATGCCTGAAGGTCCTGGGCTGCGACGGCAAGGGCAAGGTCAACAAGCTGGCGGAGATCATCGCGGGTGTCGTGCTGGCCGGCGAGCTCTCGCTCGGCGCGGCGATCTCCTCGCTCGACTGGGTCAGCAGCCACGAGAAATACGGAAGGAACCGATGATGCTTCGCCTCGCACTGCTGGCCCTCTGCCTCTGGACGCCGCTGGCGGTCGCCGACGACAGCCTCGAGACGGTCGCCGAGAAGAGCGGCTACAAGTCCACCGCTCGCCACGGCGAGGTGCTGACGCTGATCGACCGACTGGTCCGGCGCGCCGCGCACCTGAAGCGGGTCGACTTCGGCAAGACCAACGACGGCCGCGCGATGGCCGCCGTGGTGGCCGGCAAACCAGGCGCCGACAAGCTGGTCGCAC
>CAZMLI010000318.1:1968-5699 GCA_964566865.1 uncultured Planctomycetota bacterium | reverse complement strand
CGCCCGACCATCGCCTTTACCGGTCGGTAGGCCTTGACCACGATCACCGAGCAGGGACTGCGGCGGGCCACGTCTTCGGTGATGCTGCCGAACAGCACCTGCGGGTAGAAGCTCCTGCCCGTAGCGCCGACAACCAACGCATCCAGGCCCTCCGCCTCGCTGAGGATCGCTTCGGTGGGCGAGCTGGCCGGCAGGACGCGCGTCTGGATCTCCACGCCTTCGACAGTGCCTGCGGCCCCAGCCAGATCCTGCTCAGCCCGCGTGACCAGGGCCTCGTCGGCATCCGGCTCCACCACCCGCAGGATCTTCAGGCTGCCGCCCGCCTGGGACGCCAGCGCGGTCGCATAGCCCAGCGCCCGGCGCGCGTGCTTGCCACCGGCCCAGGGCAGCAGCAGACGCCGCGGAACCTGGTCTCCCACCAGCTTGACCAGGATGATGTCGCAGCGCGCGTGGGTCACCACCAGGTCCGTCACCTCACCGAGGAAGCGTCTGGCGGTGGAGGTGTAACCTTTCCAACCCAGCATGACCAGTCCGCAGCGCTGCTCGCGCGCGGTCTCGAGGATGGCCCGCGCGGCGTTGTGCCCCACGCGCACCATGGTCCTGATCGAGACCCCCAGCTCCTGCCCGGTGACGCGGGCGATCTCGAGCACCTCGCGCTCGCGCTCGATGTCGGCCTGCTCCACACGCGGCTCGAGTTGTTCGGGCACCTCGATCACCCGCAGCACGATGATCTCGCTCTTCTTGCCGGCGCTCAGGGCCACCGCCAGACTGACCAGTCGCTGGACGGTCTGCGGGTTGGCGATCGGCACCAGCACACGGTAACAGTCCTCACTCGGCTCGGCCTGCTGCAAGACCACCCTGGACGGAGGCCCCGGCAACGCATCCTCCTGGACCAGCGAACCCTTCCAGGCCAGGTAGCCGAGCACCGCCAGCAGCAGTGAGGCGAAGGCCATCGCCACCGGCATTGGATGGGTCAGCAACTGGCTCAGCAGGTAGAGGTTGGCCGCGATCCCCAGCAGCGGCACCAGCGGCACCAGCGGCACACGGAAGGGGCGCTCCAGATCCGGGAAAAGCCGGCGGTGCCAGACCAGCGCCGCGTTGACCAGAATCAAGGCCACCAGCAGCACAGTATTGGCGAATTGGGCCAGGCCTACCAGCGGCAGCGTCAGGCTGAAGATCATGATCAGCGAGCCGACCAGCAGCGTGGCGACGATCGGCGTGCGCGTCTGCGGATCGATGGCCCCCACCGCCCGTGGCAGATGCCCCATCCGGCTCATCGACATCGCCACGCGGGAGCCGGCCATGATCGAGGCGTTGGAGGCCGAGATCATCGAGAACAGGGCGCCTCCGACGATCACCATGCCACCCACCGGTCCGAGAAACATTTTGGCGACGGTGCCCATCGCCGACTCGCTGTACTCGCTGAGATCTGCGCTGACGACCACCAGCACCACCATGACATAAAGCACGGTGACGCTGGCCATCGAGAGGAAGATAGCGCGTGGGATGGTGCGCACCGGATCGCGCACCTCGCCGGCGGACGCGGCAATCGCGCTGAACCCGAAGAAGGTGATGAAGACCATCGCGGCAGTCCCGCCGATCTTGACCAGATCGGTGTCGAAGCGCTCGACCAACCGCCCCGTGTCCACTGCGCCCAGACCACCGATCACGAACCAGCAGAGCAGGATCACCTTGGCCCCGGTGACCACGATCTGGAAGGTGCCGCTCTCCTTGGTACCCTTGATGTTGAGCAGCGTCAGTCCGAACAACGCGAGCAGCCCGGATGCCGCGGGAATCGGGCTATGCCAGACAAACTCCTGAAAGTAGCTCGAGAAGCTGGCGATATAAAATGCGCAGGAGGAAGTGTAGCCCAGGACCAGGCTGCCCCCGACGAAGTAGGCCGCGAGCGGGGAGAAGGTCTTCCGCGCGTAGAGGTACCCCTCGCCAGACTCGGGATAGATCGAAGCGAACTCGCAGTAGGTCAGCGCGGTGAACAGCGCAACCACCGCCGCGGCCAGGAATGCGGCCACCGCGGCTGACCCAACGTTGCTCACGGCCAGTCCCGAGAGGGTGAAAATTCCCGCCGCGATCATCGTGCCCATGCCGATCGCAAGGGCCGAGGTCAGCCCCAGGTCTCGGCTGAGCGCTGCCTCGATTTCGTAGGGGGGGGACTGCATCCGGGAAAGATAGCCGATCGATGACTGCTTGCCAGTGGTAATAAGTTGTTCGCCATCAAGGCGAGCCGCGTATAATGCCCGGGTCGTCTTCCTCTCCGGTAGGGCCTGGGCATTCTGGGATATTTTCTTGTGGCGAAGCCTAACTACTCGTTCGAAAAGCGCAGAAAAGAGCTGGCAAAGAAGAAAAAGCAGGAAGAAAAACTGCGCCGTAAGCTCGAGAAGAAAAAGAAGAACGCGCCGGTCGATCCGGACGTCGACCAGGACAGTGGAGCGCAGCCGGACAATCAGTAAGCCCTGACCGGCAATGCCACTTGACAGTCACCGCAGAAAGTGAATGCTTGAGGCTGTCGAATGGCGATTGAATTCTTCTGCTCCTGCGGCCAGAAAATCAGCGTGCCTGGCGCGATGGCCGGCAAGCGCGGTACGTGTCCTGGCTGCGGTGCGGTCGTCACGATTCCGCACGCCGCGGACGCACCGGCCGACTTGCCGCCCGCGCAAAGCCCCCACGCAGATCCGCAAGGCTTTCCAGCTGCGCTGACTGACGACGCAGGGCCGGAACCAGCCAGGACGCGCCCTTGCCCCTACTGCGCGGAGCGCATTCTGGCCTCGCTGCAGATCTGTCCGATCTGCGACGAGGAGCTGACTGCCGATGGGCAGGCACGCAGACGCTCGAGCCGCCTGAGGAGTGCTTCCCAACCAATCGGGCGAGGCAGGCACGAGTATGGGGTCAAGCAAAGGGTCGATGCCAGCAAGATCCTCGCGCAGACCTTTCAAGTGCTGAGCGCCAACTTCGCCTCCTTCATCCTGATCGTGCTGATCGTGCTGCTGCCGCTGATAATCTATACGGTCTACGTGGTCGAGTCGCTGGACAGCGCCAGCTCGATGCGCATCAAGGGAGAGCTGGAACAGTACGTCTGGGTACAGCTGTTGGCCACCCTGGTGCTGGGATCGATCGCCACCGGAGCGATAACCTTCGGCGTGTTCCAGCAGGTGCGAGGAGAACAGGCCAGCCTGGGCGACTGCCTGTCGGTGGGCTTGCGCTGCTTGTTGCCAGTCGTCGGGGTGGGGATCGTCTCGGGCCTGTTCATCGGGATCGCCTGCATTGCGCTCTGCATTCCGGGCATACTCGTGATGACGATGGTCTTCACCGCGACGCCCGCGGTCGTCGTCGAGCGCTGCGGCGTCTCCGAGGCATTCTCACGCGCCCGCTATCTCTCCGATGGCTACCGCTGGCAGATCTTCTTCCTGCTGCTCATCTTCTGGGTGATGGAAATGGTCGTGAACATGGTGATCGAAACCGTCGTCGGCGAGCCAGGCAACCCGCTGTCGCATGGCCGCGTGCTGTACGTCCGGCTCTTCTGGATCGCGATCACCATCGCCTTGCGCGCGACCGCCGCCGCGCTGTATTACTACCACCTGAGAATTGCCAAGGAGGGCATCGATGCCGAGGATCTGGCCTCGGTATTCGATTAGCCGGCTACTGCTGATCCTGCTCGTCGCATTCGCGGGCGAGGCCGGCGCCAAGGAGCGCGCCGGGCAAATCCGCGATCGCGC
>CAZMLI010000318.1:0-1868 GCA_964566865.1 uncultured Planctomycetota bacterium | reverse complement strand
TGTGCGAGGCCCGCGGAACCTTGCCCCCGCTGTCATTGACCAGCCGCGAGCTGATCGACGTGCTGCAACTGCGTCCCGCCCCGGACCAGGCGTTCCGCCAGCTGATCGCAGCCGCCGAGTTGATCTGGTTCGGCGGCCGGAAGGCCGAGGCCGAGACCTACACGCACTGCCTGGCACTCGTCCGGGCCGCCGCCGCATGACCGAGCAACCCGCCATGGCTCTCGGTGACCCCGACGGCGGGTTCTCTGCCCGCGCAGTCAAGTGGATCAGCGGGATCGCTGTCTGCTCTTTCCTGCTGGCGCTGTTGCTGGCCGCCTACGAAGATCAGCTGGGCCAGCCGATCTCGGCCCAGCCCAATACGTTCAGCAAGAGCGTTCTGGGGCATCGGGCACTGATCGAATTCCTGCGCGACAGCGATCTGCGGGTGCTGGTCAGTCGTGACGGATCGGCGCGCAAGAGCGGGCCCCAGACAGCGCTGCTGCTGCTCGAACCGGAAACGACCACCGGCGAAAATGGCTTCCAGGAACTGCGCACGCTGCTCGGCGAAGCGCGTAGCCGGCAGGCCCCGGTGGTCCTGCTGCTGCCGAAGTGGCACGGCAAGGCATCCCGCGATCGGGATGCCCGCGGCTGGATCGAACGGCTCGAGCTGCGCGAGAAGCAGGAGGTCCACAGCCTCCTCCGCGCGATCGGCAAATTCGTCCCGGAGCAGGTAGAGCTGCGCCGCCGGCCAGGCCGGACCCGGGCGCAGTGCCAGACGAGCTGGGGGGAGTCGCTGACGCTGGAAGCGCGCGAGATGCAGCTGATCTCCTGGGGCTCGGCGCTCGAGCCGATGGTCTGGAATTCACATGGTCTGCTGGTCGGCCAGGTGCCCGGCTACCCGCTCTACATCATCTCCGACCCGGACCTGCTGAACAATTTCGGACTGGCCCTCGCGGACAACTCGGTCCTGATCGTGCGGCTGCTGACCGATGTGATCGAGGTCAGAGGCGTGGTGGTCGACGAGACGATTCACGGCTTTTACCGCAACGAGGGGCTGATGGCGGAAATCGGCCGGTTCCCGCTGGTGCTGCTCCCCCTGCACGGGCTGATGCTGCTGGCGCTGGTGCTCTGGGCCGGCATGGGCCGCTTCGGTAAACCCCGCGCGCCGGCCTCCGCGCTGCAGGCCGGCCGACAGATCTTGATCGACAATACCGCCCGCCTGCTGGACCACGGCGGACACACCGCGGCCAGTCTGAGGCGCTACTACGCCCAGACGATGCGGATCGTCGGACAGCAGCTGGCGGTGCCGGCCGACCTGAAGCTGGAGGAGCTGACCCGGCGACTGCAACAGCTGTCGGATGCCAGGCAGCTGCGCATCGACCTGGAGGCGATCGGCCGCGGTATCACCAATCTGAGTCAACGCGCGGGGGACCAGTATTCGGTCAGGCTGGCTCAATCGTTGCATCAATGGCGCGAGGAGATGTTGCATGGACATCGAACAAATCGCTGAACTGTGTACCCGGCTGGAGCAGGAGATCGGCCGGGTGGTGATCGGGCAACAGCAGACGGTGCGCCTGCTGTTCACGGCCCTGCTCGCACGCGGGCACGTGCTGCTGGAGGGTGTGCCAGGGACCGCAAAGACGCTGCTGGCCCGCACCTTCTCCGCCTGCCTGGAGATGCAGTTCGGTCGGATCCAGTTCACCCCGGACCTGATGCCCGGCGATGTCGTCGGCACCAACCTGTTCAACTTTCAGAGCAACGAGTTTGCGCTGACGCGTGGCCCGATCTTCACCGAGTTCCTGCTGGCCGACGAGATCAACCGCACGCCGCCCAAGACCCAGTCCGCGCTGCTCGAGGCGATGCAGGAGGGCTCGGTGACGATCGACGGG
>CAZMLI010000317.1:0-5701 GCA_964566865.1 uncultured Planctomycetota bacterium | reverse complement strand
CGGTCTCGACCTCGATGGGCGAGGCGGCGCTGGCGAATCGGTTCTACCTGCTCTATTTCCAGCGCGACCCGATCCAGCCGGCTGCCTACGACGAATGGTGGCGGCACCAGGCGCTGCTGAAGACCGATGGCAAGATCGTCGACCGGATCGTCAGCCAGATCCAGCGCGGCGTGCTGCTGCTGCCCCCGGGAGAACAGCGCCAGCAACTGCTCGATTTGCAGCGCCGTTTCGAGGTCCTGCTGCAGAATTAGCCGTGCGTGTTACGATCTAGCCCATGAGCCAAATCTGCGACTCCATCCTGGATACCTGCGGCGAAACGCCGATGGTGCGCCTGTCCCGCATCGGCCGTGACCTGCCCTGTGAGCTGCTCGGCAAGTGCGAGTTTTTCAATCCGGGCGGGTCGGTCAAGGACCGGATCGGCATCCGGATGTTGTTCGATGCCGAGAAGGCAGGACGGATCAAGTCGGGCGATACGCTGATCGAGCCTACCTCGGGCAATACCGGCATCGGCCTGGCGCTCGCCGCCGCACTGCGCGGCTATCGCATGGTGATCACCATGCCGGAGAAGATGTCCCGCGAGAAGCAGGTGATTCTGGAAGCGCTGGGCGCCGAGATCATTCGCACGCCGACCGAGGCGGCCTGGGATGCGCCCGAGAGTCACATCGGCGTGGCGAAGCGACTCGAGAAGGTCATCCCCAACTCCCACATCCTCGACCAGTACGGCAACGAGTCCAACCCGCTGGCCCACGAGGAAGGGACCGGCCGGGAGATCATCGACCAGTGCGACGGTCGCATCGATGCGGTCGTGATGACGGCGGGCACCGGCGGCACGATCACCGGCGTGGCGCGCGTGATCAAGCGCGAGTTGCCCGATTGCCAGATCATCGGCGTGGATCCCGAGGGCAGTCTGCTGGCTGGACCGTCGGCGATCTCGGGCTACAAGGTGGAGGGCATCGGCTACGATTTCATCCCGGACGTGCTGGACCGCAGCCTGATCGACCGCTGGATCAAGAGCAACGATCGCGACTCGTTCCGCGTCGCCCGACAGTTGATTCGGCAGGAGGGCCTGCTCTGCGGTGGCTCCTCCGGCTCGGCGGTCTGGGCCGCGATGCAGGTTTGCCAGCAGATGAAGCCGGGTCAGCGCGTCGTGACCATCCTGCCTGATTCGGTCCGCAACTACATGACCAAGTTCGTCGACGACGGCTGGATGCGGCAGCACGGCTTCCTCGAGTCCGACTGGGAGATGGGCGCGATCGGCGACATCGTGCGCGCCATGGGGCCGCGCGAGGTGATCACGATCGACGTGGAGGCCAGCCTCGGCGATGCCGTCGCGGTCTTCCAGGAGCAGGGCATCTCACAGCTGCCCTGCACCGATGACGGGCGGCTCGCGGGCATCCTGACCGAGAGCGATCTGCTGCATGTGCTGGTCGACGGCCGAGCCAGCCAGCAAACATCGATTGCCGAGGTGATGGTGCGCAACGTCGCCACGGTCCAGCCGCATGCCAGCGCCGGAGAGCTGCCGCGCCTGTTCGACCACGGCGAGGTGGCGATCGTGGTCGACGCGGATCAGGTCGTCCAGGCAATCCTGACCAAGATCGACCTGATCAATTTTCTGGCCCGGCCACCCGCCAGTGGGGTGACTCAGGACTAGTGGGGTGTGGATCAGTCGTCTTCGTCCGACTCCCGTAGCACCTGTTCTGTGTGCTCGGTGCCGTCGAAGCTGACCAGCTTGACCTGGCCGCTGAGGATGGTCTCGATGTGCACGGGACGGCGCCAGATACTCTGCAGGTTACGCAAGGTGTCGCGGCAGTGCGGCAGGAAGAGCTCGATGCCCTCGAACTTGTGGATCAGGTAGAGTTCGCCGCGATTCTCGTAATTGGCATCGACGATCTCGATGTAGGGCTGACCGTGGTTGGCCAGGCCGAACAGTAGCTGGCCCTTGATCTGCTCGAAGGCCCGGCTGTCGATCAGGTACTCCTGGCTGCGCGCGTTGAAGGCGTAGGTGAACATCTTCTGCTTGCTGACGAACTCCGGGGTGAGGAAGGCGTCGATGAATCCCACGTCGTTGTAGATCCGGCGCACCTCGAACAGCTTCTGCCGGCCGCCGCCCTCGCCGGTATCCCAGTGCCGTTTCTCCTCCGCGTCGTCGCACTCATCCCAGTCCTTGCCGTAGCGGCCCTTGTTCCAGCGTTCCTCGATGTCGCGCAGTAACTCGAGCCCCAGCTTGTAGGGGTTGATCCGCCCCGGCTGAACCCCCATCGTGCCGGCGTGGTGATCGGCATAATCGATCAGCTCCGAGTCCTTGAGCGCCTTTTGGGTCATGATCGTGGTGTGCCAGAAAGAGGCCCAGCCTTCGTTGAGGATCTTGGTCTGCCCTTGCGGGGCAAAGTAGTAGGCCTCCTCGCGCACGATCGAGAGCACGTCGCGTTCCCAGGGATCGAGCGGGGCAAAGTCGACCAGGAACTGGAGGATGTCCTTCTGCGGGGAGGGCGGGAACTTGCGCGCCTGTTCCTGCTTCTGCTCGAGCTGCGCCTCCTTCAGCCGTTGCAGCTCGGGCGGGTTGAGGTAGTCGCGCATGTACTCGCGTCCCTCGATCCGCCGTACCGTCTCCGGCTCCCGACTCTCGGTGCGCTCGAGCGCCGTCTGCTGCTCGCGTACCTTGGCGCGCTTGATGAAGGGCGAGTAGACGTCGATCAGGTTCTCGATCGACAGGCAGCCGTCGATGAAGTCCTCCACGCGCTCGAGCCCGTAGCGCTCGATGTAGCGCCGGATGCGCACCGCGTGGTTGGCCATCTCGTCGACCATCTTGCGGTTGGTCTTGGAGAACCAGGCGTTGTTCTTGAAGAAGTCGCAGTGCCCGCAGACGTGTGACATCACCAGCTTCTGATCGACGATGCCGTTGTTCTTCATCAGGTAGGCGTAGCAGGGGTTGTTATTGATCACCAGCTCGTAGATCTTGGACAGCCCCCAGGAGTAGCCCTTGAGCAGGCTCTCGTACTCCATGCCGAAGCGCCAGTGCGGATAGCGGCTGGGCAGCCCGCCGTAGGAGGCGACCTCGTTCAGCTCGTCCCAGTCGAGCAGCTCGTAGCGGGTCTCGAAGAAGTCGAGCCCGTAGTCGCGCGCGTAGTCCTCGATTTCTTCCTGCAGCCTGGCCAGCTCACCGGTGATCCGGGGCATACGCGGGCTAACGTCCCGTGCCGAGGAAGTCTTTGATCGAGCCGATGATGCCGTCGCGATCGGGAATGTCCGAGGTGATCAACTGCTCGTTCTGCTCGCCGAAGTGGCTGTCGAGGTCGCGCTTGAACTGACCCGAGCCGTAGGCGCTCTTGACCTGGCCGTAGCAGAACATGTTGCCGCAGGGCAGCAGATACTTCTCGAGCAGCTTGATGCAGCGCTTGGTATCGTCGCCGCCCCAGTTGTCGCCGTCGGAGAAGTGGAACGGATAGATGTTCCACTCGTTGCGCGGATAGTCCTTCTCGATGATCCGCCGGCAGAGCGAATAGGCCGAAGAGATCTTGGTCCCGCCCGATTCGCGCAGGTGGTAGAAGGTGTGCTGATCGACCTCCTTGGCCGCCGCGTCGTGCACGATGTAGCGCACCTGGAGCTGCTTGTACTGGCTGCGCAGCCAGGTATCGATCCAGAACGACTCGATCCGCACGATCTCCTTCTGCTCGCGCCCCATCGAGCCGGAAACGTCCATCATATAGATGATCACGGCGTTGGATTGCGGCTGCAGCTTGGTGGTCCAGGAGCGATAGCGCTTGTCGCGCCGGATCGGCACGATCATCGGGTTCTCCGGATCGTAGCTGCCGGTCGCCATCTGTCGCTTGAGCGCCTCGCGGAAGGTGCGCTTGAAGTGGCGCAGCGACTCGGGGCCGACGGTGCGGATCTTGTTATAGACGTTCTTCTCGGACTGGATGTTCTTGTGCCCGCGTGGCTCGATGTTGGGCAGCTCGAGCGCTTCGCCGAGGATCTGTGCGAGCTCGTCGAGCGTCACCTCGACCTCCATCAGGTGCCGGCCCGGCACGTCCCCCGCCTCGCCGGGACCGCCGTGTCCCTGGGGCCCCTGATCGATCGCCTGGCCCTTCTCGCCCTCGCCCTGGCCGACGCCGTCCTTCTGGTTCTTGCCGTAGCGAAAGCGCGGCAGATCGATCTGCGGCAACGGAATGCTGACCAGGTCCTTGCCCTGGCGTCCGATCATCTCGCCGCTGCGAATGTACTTCTTCAGGTTCTTCTTGATCTTGCCGCGCACGATCTGCTTGAAGCGTGCGTTATCCCGCCTGATCCTGCGGATCATCGACATGCGCGCCTCCCCACTCCCCTACTGATCCTGCTCTTTGACATCGCCACGGGCAAAGATGCTGGCCACGAAGTTGAGCACGTCGGTCGCGCAGGTGTCGCAGTAGCCGTAGTTCTTGATCAGCCGCGTCTTGACCACGTCGATCTTCTCCTGCGTCTCCTTGTCGGCGATCGAGCTGACCAGCTGCGTCAGCTTGATCGAGTCCTTCTTGTCCTCGAACAGCTTGAGCTCGAGCGCCTTCTGCAGCCGCTCGTTGGTGGCGTAGTCGAAGGTCTTGCCATCCAGCGCGAGCGCGCCGATGTAGTTCATGATCTCGCGGCGGAAGTCGTCCTTGAGCGTGTCGCGGATGCCGATCTTCTCCTCGATCGACCGCATCAGCCGCTCGTCCGGCTCCTCGTCCTGGCCGGTGTACTTGTTGCGTACCTTCTCCTTCTGGGTGTAGGCCTTGACGTTGTCGACGTAGTTGGCGCAGAGCCGCTTGATCGCCTCCTCGTCGGCCGAGATCGCCTTCTGCACCTCGTTCTTGACGATGTCCTCGTACTCCAGCTTGACCTGCGCGAGCAGCTCCCGATAGCGCTTCTTCAGCTCCTCGTCGCTGATCAGTGAGTGATGTTCCAGGCCCTTGCCCAGCTCGTTGAGCACCATGAACGGGTTGATGCAGCCCTCGTCGGAATCGCTGACCAGGGCGTTCGAGATCTTGTCCTGGATGTAGCGTGGGCTGATGCCCTCCATGCCCTCGCGCTCCGACTCCTCCATCAGCTCGCGGATGTTGTCCTCGGTGAAACCCGGCAGCGTCTTGCCGTTGTAGAGCTTGAGCTTCTGCATCAAGGTCAGGTTGGGCTTGCGCGGGTCCTCGAGACGGGTCAGCACGCCCCACATCGCCGCCATCTCGATCGTGTGCGGCGCGATGTGCTTGCCGCGAACCTTCTCGCTGTTGAAGTCCTTCTCGTAGATCTTGATCTCGTTCTTCAGCCGCACGTTGTAGGGGATGTCCACCTTGACCGTTCGGTCGCGGAAGGCCTCCATCAGCTCGTTGTTTTGCAGCTTCTTGTATTCGGGCTCATTGGTGTGCCCCAGGATGACCTCGTCGATGTCGGTCTGGGCGAACTTCTTCGGCTTGATCGAGTGTTCCTGCGAGGCGCCCAGCAGGTCGTAGAGAAAGGCCACGTCCAGCTTGAGCACCTCGATGAACTCGATCAGCCCGCGGTTGGCGACGTTGAACTCGCCGTCGAAGTCGAACGCGCGCGGATCGGAGTCGGAGCCATACTCGGCGATGCGCCGGTAGTTGATGTCGCCGGTCAGCTCGGTCGAGTCCTGGTTCTTCTCGTCCTTGGGCTGGAAGGTGCCGCTCCCGATCCGGCCTTTTTCAGGAGAGAGCCATGACTCAAAAACACGTATGCG
>CAZMLI010000316.1:0-5717 GCA_964566865.1 uncultured Planctomycetota bacterium | reverse complement strand
CCGGTGTGGCCTTCCGGCAACAGGTCGAGCACGTCCTGGGTCTTCCAGAACTTGGCCATCAGCGGAATGTACTCGAGCGTCTCAGGATCGCGGTCGAGCAGATTCGTATTGAGGTAGTAGTCGCTGATCTCGCCCTGGGTGGCGGTATTCTGCGTGACCAGGTGACGGTTGAACCCGGAGGGCGCGCTGGGAATGCGAATCTTCAACGTGCCGCCGCGCACCGGTTCGGGGTTCTTGCGTTCCGCCGCCGTCAGCGAGCTGTTTTCCTCGTCCGCGACGACGAACTGCTTGAAGAACTCGAGCGTCGCGACCTGCACGCCACCGGTCGTGCCCTCGGGGGCCTTGGACGGCTTGGCGCCGTCATCCTTCTTGGACGTCGCCTCTTCCTTCGCCTTCTTGCCGCTGGGCTGTCCGTAATCACAACCGGTCAGGCCCGCGCACAAACCCAGAATTAGCAGGTTGCCGACGAACTGCTTCCACATGGGTCTTCCCCCATTGATGTGTGTATGGTAACGCCCTGAAAGGGGCGCATTATAGCGCTACTGTTCGACCTCGGCCAGTACGATGCCCAGCTTCAGCCCTTCCACATCGGTCTCGATGAAGTCCTCACCGGCCTCTGCGACGGTCAGCAGCTCGTCGGCCTGTGCGGTGGCGGCCAGATCGGCCCGAGCGGAGTCAATCGCGGCCCGCATCGTGTCGTCGCCCGAGACCGTCAACTGCGCCAGGCGGGTCTTCAGCGACAGGCTGCGTTCGGACTTGAACTTGCGCACGGCGGTCACCACGCTGACGCCGAGCGCGCCGGCATCGCGCGCCGCCTCGTCGTCCGTCCAGCGCGCATCCGGGCGCGGCCAGCTGGTCAGATGGATCGAGCGCTCGCCCTCGTGCGGGCGAAAACCGGCCTGATAGATCTCCTCGGTCAGGTGCGGCATCACCGGCGCGAACAGCTTGAGCAGCACCAGCAAGGACTCGTAGAGCGTGGCCTGCGCCGCATAACGCGCCGCTTCGCCCCGGCCTTCGGGGTTATAGAGTCGATCCTTGACGATCTCGAGATAGTTGTCGCAGAGGTGGCCCCAGAAGAACTCCTCGGTCTGGATCAGCGCGGCGGAGTACTCGTAGCTCTCCAGGCCACGGGTCACCTGTCCGATCAACCCGTGCAGGTTCGACAGCAACCAGCGGTCGAACAGCTCGTACTCCGGCGCCTCGCCGCCCGGCGTGTAGTCGCCGAGGTGCATCAGCGCGAACTTGCTGGCGTTCCAGATCTTGACCGTCAGCCGCTTGCCGATCTGGTGGATCTTGTCCGAGAAGCTGACGTCGTTGCCCAGCTTGCTCTTGGCGGCCCAGTAACGCACCACGTCGGCGGCATACTTGTCGCGATACTTCTTGCCGTCCTCGTCCTTGCGCAGCTTGGGTTTGACATCCGTATAGGCGGCAAGAATCTCCTGCGGTGCGATGATGTTGCCCAGTTTCTTGGACATCTTCTTGCCCTTCTGGTCCAGCGCATGGCCCGAGATCATCACGTCGCGCCAGGGGATCTGCCCACCGTGCATGTAGCTGGCGGCGATGGTGTAGAAGGCCCAGGTGCGGATGATGTCGTGCGCCTGCGGCCGGAGGCTCATCGGCGAGAGGCTGCTGGACATGTCGGACGGCTCGCCCCAGCGGTAGTTGATCTGCGGCGTCAGCGCGCTGGTGGCCCAGGTGTCGAGCACGTCCCGGTCCGGCTCGAACTCCGTGCCGTCGCACTTGATGCACGGCCGGCTGGGCAGGCTGGCCAGCGGGTCGACCGGCAGATCTTCCTCGCGATGCACCACGTTGGTCTCGCCGCAACCCTTGCAGTACCACAGCGGAAACGGCACGCCGTAGTAACGCTGCCGGGTGATGCACCAGTCCCAGTTGAGGTTCTCGACCCAGTGCACGTAACGCGCCTTCATGAAGGCCGGATACCAGTTGATCTTGTCGGCCTGTGCGATCAGCGCATCCTTCTTGTCCATCACGCGAATGAACCACTGGCGCGTCACCAGGAACTCGAGCGGCTTGCCACAGCGCTCGTGGCACTGCACCGGGTGCGCGATTTCCTTGGTCGGGCCCAGCATGCCACTGTCGTCCAGCGCCTTGGCGATCGCCTCGCGGGCCTGCGCAATCGTCAAGCCCTGGAACGACCCGGCCAGCTCGTTCATCCGGCCGTCCGGACCGATCGCCACCCGCAACGGCAGGTCGTGCTCCTTCCACCACTGGATGTCGATCGTATCGCCGAATGTACAGCACATCACCAGACCGGTGCCCTTCTCCGGGTCGGCCAGCTCGCTGGGCAGGATCTTGACCGCCTGCTCGAACAGCGGTGTGATCGCCTCCTCCCCTTCCAGTGCCTTGTAGCGTTTGTCGGACGGATGGAAGAAGATCGCCACGCAAGCCGGCAGCAACTCCGGCCGGGTGGTCGCGATCACCGCCGGACTGCCATCGGGCAGCTTGAAGGTCACGTCGTGAAACTTCGACGGCAGTTCCTGGCTCTCGGTCTCGGCCTGCGCAATCGAGGTCTGACATTCCGTACACCACAGACTCGGCGCCTCCTTGCGATACGCCTCGCCCGCCTCGTAGAGTCGCAAGAAGGAGCGCTGGCTGATCCGCCGACAGCGCTCGTCGATCGTCGAGTATTCCAGCTCCCAATCGACGGAGAAGCCCAGCCGGCTCCAGAACTCCTTGAACTGCGCCTCGTACTGGCCGGTGCTCTCCAGGCAGAGCTTGACGAATGACGCCCGGTCCATGTCCTGCGCACGCACCTCGCGGTCCTTCTCGACCAGCCGCTCGGTGGGCAGGCCGTTTCCGTCGAAGCCGAACGGGTAGAACACGTTATAGCCCTTCATCCGCCAGAATCTGGCGATGATCTCGGCCTGCACGTAGCTGAACACGTGACCCATGTGGATCTGACCGGAGATGGTCGGCGGCGGCGTATCGATCGAGTAGATCGGGCGCTCGCTGTCGAGGCGAAACTTGAAGACGCTCTCGGACTCCCAGAAGGCCTGCCAGCGGGCCTCCATCTCGACCGGTTTCATCTTCTTGGGCAGCTCGTATGTCATAGGCGCGTCTTTGTAGCACACCGCAGGTGCAAGTCAACGTGGGTTGCACACAACCTGACTATAGAGAGGATATCAACTGCTGAGGTTGATACCCTGTGTCTGACCACGGAGGGGCCGCCGGTTGCCCAGGCTCGACTACAAGAAGCAGAAGCTGACCTGTACACACCACCCCCAGCGGGCGGGTTATGGAATCTGCAGGCGCTGCGACACCACCTTCTGCGATGAGTGCGCAGCCTTCCTCGATGGCATCTTGACCTGCCCGGCCTGCACCCAGGCGATCGTCGACAGCGAAGATACGGGCCTGATCGCGGTGGGAGACTCCCCCATTGCCTGCGCCGTCGTGCTGGTCACCAGCCTGGCCGGAACCGCCTTGACGCTCTACGGGCTGACTCAGTTGATCCGCTTCTGAGATGCGCGCCTTAGACTCCGCACAGCGAACTTCGGCTGGCGTCATCGATCGCGCGCTGGACCGCTTGATGCGCAACGCGCTGCGGGTCTACGCGCTGAGCCTGATCACCAGCGCCCCGCTGGTAATTCTCTTCCTGGTCTGGCTCGATGTGACCAGCGCGCAGGTGACCCCCTGGATCAATCGCAACCGGGACAGCCTGTTGCTGGGCATCTGTCTGGCCTTCACCGTCTTGCTCCAGCTGCGCCACCTCTGCCAGTACTGGATCCTCTGCGGGGTCTACGACAAACCCGGCGGTGCACGCTGGCTGCAGGCGCTGGCGACGGGCGCGCTCAAGGGCTTCGCCCTGACGCTGGCCGCCTCCTTTTTCCTGCTGCCGTTGCTGCTGCTCGGACCGCGCTATTGTCTCGCCGCGCCGGTGGGCGTATTCGAGCAACGATTCACCGAGAAAGCCCTGCAGCGCAGCTGGCGACTGTCGGACGCCTGGATCGATCGGCTACCCAGGCGTCTGGCCTGCCTGCTGCTGGTCGTCACGCTGCTGGCCGTCAACCTGCACTTCCTCCGGCCCGTGCTGTTCAGTCTGCTGGAGGTCCTCGGCGGGCTGGATGTCTCGCAACTGTCCGAGCTGATGACGCTCGACAGGCCCCGCTACCTGACGCTGCTGGCCGCCGTCGTCTTTCTCTTGATCGACCCACTGCTGACGTTGCTCGGCGCCGAGCTCTATCTCGAGGCGTTGGTCTGCGAAGAGGGGCACGACCTGTCCGAGCGGCTGGACCTGCTGGTGGCGCGCAACCGATGAGCCGGCTGCTACTGCTGACGCTCCTGCTGCTCTGCCCGTCGGTCGCAGGGGCCGAGAACAGCCGCCAGCGGCTGCTGTCCAGGCGCCCCGGACCGCTCGGCCCCGCGGGGCGTAACCCGGCCCTGACGTTGCAGAAAATCCTCTCCCAGCAGCGCTTCGCCCCGCTGGTCAAGGCCCGTCCCGGGGTGATGAAGAAACTCAATGACATGGCCCAGGCGGCCAGCAAGATCCAGCCCCGCCCGATCCGCATCCGCCCGTTCAAGCGGCTGCCCAGGCCAACCAAACCCAGCCTGCGTCTGCCCAGCGTTCGCTGGCCAAGCTGGCCAGGCTGGCCCGGTTGGTTGAGCCCGCCGTCGCTGCCCAGCCTACCGGCCATGCCGCCCTGGCTACGCCGGACACTGGGTAGCGCAGGCGTCTTCCTGCTGGCCTGCCTTGCGTTCTATCTCGTCCTGCTGGTCGGCCTGGTGATCCTGCTCCTGCTGGCCAGGCTGCTGGAGTGGCCGATCGCGGCGAAGCTGCTGCGCTGGCTGCTCGTAGCGTTACCCCGTCGGCTGCGCTGGCTGGCCGAGCGCCGCCAGCGTCAGGCCAGCCGCCCTGGCGCGGTCAGCAGCGCCAGCGATCAACCCGCCGCCGAACGGGCCGAACTCGAGGCGCGCACGCCGCAGAGCTGGAAGGCGCTGGCGGCGAAGCTGATGGCGGACGGAAAGGGACGCGAGGCGTTTCGCGCACTGTACCTGGCCATGCTTTCGCGCCTGGACCGCAAGGGTCTGATCCGCTACGAAGCTAGCAAGACCAACTGGCACTACCGGATGTCGCTGACCGGCGGCCCCATCCGCCGGGCTTATGGCGAGCTGTCGCGCATCTTCGACCGGACCTGGTACGGCGACTACCCCTGCGACCAAGCCGCCTTCGAGGAGGGGGACCGGCTGGTCGACACGGTCCTGTCCCAGACCCGATGAGAAAGCTGCTGCTACTGCTGGGCCTGCTGATACCGCTCAGCGGCATGGCCTGGTTCTCGAGCTGGTACCTGCGCGGTGGCATTCGCCAGCGGCTCGACGAGCCGACCGTCGGGGTGCCCTGGTCGACCGATGCCGACGGACAGCTGGCCGCGACCCTCTTCATGCGCCGGCTCGGCTTGCAGGTCATCCCCTTCCGTCGGCCGCTGACCCACCTGCGCAACCCGGGCACGATGATCTGCGTCTTGCGCCGCTCCACCGAGCAAGACATCGGCCGCAGCGAGGCCCGTTCGATCCTCGACTGGGTCTCGCGCGGCAATACCCTGCTGCTCTACACCGACGTCAACAACCCGCTGCTGGACCAGCTGGGCGGCCAGCTGTTCGAGGGATCCCAGCGTGACGGGCAAGTCGAGGGCTGGCGCGGCCTCTCCACGCCGCCGATGCTGCACGGCGCCAGACAGCTGGCCGTCTCGGGCACACACCTG
>CAZMLI010000315.1:0-5737 GCA_964566865.1 uncultured Planctomycetota bacterium | reverse complement strand
CGTTCTTCGAAGTGCTCCGAAGAGAGGTCGACGACGTGCAGCAACAGGCAGGCGTCCTCCAGTTCTTCGAGCGTGGCGCCGAAGGCGCGCAGGATGTCGGGTGGCAGATCGCGAATGAATCCCACCGTGTCGGTCACGATGATCTCATGGTCGCTTGGAAAGCGCAGTCGCCGGCTGGTCGGGTCGAGGGTGGCGAAGGCCGCGTCCTCGGTGAAGACCTGCGAGCCGGTCAGGGTGTTGAGCAGCGTCGACTTGCCGGCGTTGGTGTAGCCCACGATCGCGACCACGGGCAGCTGGCGCTGGTTGCGCAACTTGCGCCGCGTGCTGCGACGGTGCGACAACTTGCAGATATCGCCCTCCAGCTTGGCGACGCGATCGCGCGCGCGGCGACGGTTGATCTCGAGCTTGGTTTCACCCGGTCCACGGCCGCCGATGCCGCCGGTCAGCCGGGAGAGCGCGTCGTCCTTGGTCGTCAGTCGGGGCAGCATGTACTTCAGCTGCGCCAGCTCCACCTGCAGCTTGCCGCCGGCTGTTTTGGCGCGACGGGCGAAGATATCGAGAATCAACTGCGTGCGGTCGATCACCTTCAGCTCGGTCGACTCCGCGATCGCGCGCAGCTGTCCCGGCCGTAGATCGTGGTCGAAGACCAGCAGATCGACGTCGTGCTGCAGGCTGGCCTGCACGATCTCCTCCAGCTTGCCCGGTCCGATCACCGTACGGGGATGGTAGCGCGCCATCTTGCTGACATAGGTGTGCGCGATCTCGACATCGGCCGTGCGGCACAGCTCGTGCATCTCGTCCAGTCGCTCGCTGTGTCCCTTTTCGCCGCGCAACCTGGCCGAGATCAGGAACGATCGCTCGCGCGTGGCCTTGACGCGGGTCGAGGCCCGTCGTCCGAACTCCTCTTCGAGGTCGCGGATGAAGGCGTCGAAGGCCATGTCGAACCAGCGGTCAGCGCTGAGCTGATGGGTTTCCCAGAGCTTGCCGTCCTGGTTCTTCGGCAGCAGGTGCGCCCAGCTGATGCGCGCCGGATAGCCCTCGGCGTCCACCTCGAAGCTGGCGACCAGGTCGAGTCGCAGGCGCGAGAGGTCTGTCAGGTCCTCCTGTGTCAGCAGGGCGCCGCCGAGGTTGCTGCGCAGGTATCGAATCCCTCGAAAGCGACCCGAGCCTGCACGTGCACGCCCGATGTCCGGCAGGTAGATCCGCTGGTGGTCTCCGACGATCACGTGGGTCACGATTCCCTTGCGATCAACAAGCACGCCGACGAGACGGCGGATCTGGCGCGAGATCTGGGTCATCCGGGTGACGAACTCGCGAGAGGCGGGGAGTGGCGGCCGGAGCCGGCGGTGGGAAAGGCGTTTGAGCTGCTTGAGCTGGTTGGGTTTCAGTCCGGACAGGTTGCCGTGTATGCGAATGTCGTTGTACCCCCACTGTTGCGTACAAGATCCCTCATAGCTTCGACCCACTAGAATATACACTGTGTCGGGGAAGGAGACAAACCGACACACAATATCCGGCCAGTTTATGCTCAAATCCGGCGGGCGGCGGTCAGCAGATAGACCACCTTCGCGCCACGAGATCTGAGCAGCCTCGCGCAGGCGGCGGACGTGGCGCCTGTGGTCCAGACATCGTCGATCAGAATCACCTCGGGCGGCGGGGTTGCGCGACCGGCGACGAAGCGGCGCCGGGCATTTTCCTGTCGGGCCGCGCGTGAGAGGCGGGCCTGTCGTGGTCCGCGCTTACCGCGTAGCAGTCCACTCAGCAGCGGCACCCCGAGTTGCTGCGCGAGCGCGCGGGCGAGCAATTCGGGCGGGTTGTAGCCGCGACGTAGACGGCGCCAGGGGTCCATCGGCACCGGCAACAGCCCCCCGATGCGATCCCAGCGCACCGGCAGCGCCTGCGCGGCGCGTCTGAGTAAGCGGGCCAGTGGTCGGGCCATCGCGGTTTCGCCCCCATATTTGTAGCGCCGGATCGCCTCGCGGATTGGCCCGGCATAGACAGCGCCGTGACGGGCGGTGCGCCAGACGCGCACGCGTCGACGGCATTCGGCGCAGGGGCCGGGGGCGCAGCCTGCGGGGCGGGACAGGCCGCAACGCGGGCAGCAAGGTCCGGCGGATCGGTCGATGCAGGCGCGCCAGCAACTGAAGCAGAAGACGTCGCGATCGGGACTGGTCAGTGGACTGTCGCAAAGCTGACAGGTGGGGGGCCAGATCAGGTCCAGCAGGTAGTTGACGTTCATGCCCCTGCGATCGCAAACCGCGTACCGCCTCGCTCGAGCTCCGGATGGACCTGTCCTGTGCGTTCTTGCCACGACGAGGCGGGCGATTTCGAACGGCCAGCAGGATTTTGATAGTAATATATATGGGAAATGTTAGGGTGTTTGCATGCCGCGCTGGATCCTTCATCTGGACATGGACTGCTTTTTCGTCTCGGTGGAGCGGCTGCACGACCCGTCGCTGATCGGCAAGCCGGTCATCGTCGGCGCCGATCCCGAGGGGCGGGGCGTCGTCTGTGCGGCCAGCTACGAGGCGCGCCGTTTCGGGGTTCACTCGGCGATGCCGATCTCTCGCGCCGCGCGGCTGTGTCCCCAGGCGGTGTTTATCCGGCCGCAGGGGCGTCGCTACGGCGACTACACGGACAGGGTGCGGCAGCGCCTGATGGCCTTCGCGCCGGAGGTGCTGCAGATCTCGGTGGACGAGTTCGACTGCGACCTGAGCGGTTGTGAGCGGCTGTATCGCGGCGACCTGTTCGGCGCCTGCCGACGAATCCAGCAGGAGATCCATCAGGAGCTGGGGTTGCCCAGTTCCTTCGGTCTGGCGACCACGCGGCTGGTGGCCAAGGTCGCCGCCGGCCGGGACAAGCCAGAGGGCGCGGTTTTTGTCCCGGAAGGGCAGGAGGCGAGCTTCCTCGCCCCCTTGCCGGCCAAGCGGCTGCCGGGTGTGGGGCCCAAGACGGGACCCTGGCTGGCCCGCCTGGGTGTGCGCACGATCGGCGACCTGGCCCGGCTGGGGCCGCGTTATCTGGAAAACACCCTCGGCCGGAGCGGGCAGTCGCTGTATGCCAGGTCGGTCGGCGGCAGTTCGGGCAGCCTGCCCCTGCCCGAGATGCAGAAGTCGATCAGCCGCGAGTCGACATTCGGCGTCGATACAGAGGATCCCGAACGTATCCGGCGTCGTCTCTCGGCGCTCTGCGAAGATGCCTGTCGGCAGTTGCGCAGCTACGGGGCCAAGGCCGGTCGGGTCACGCTCAAGCTGCGCTATGCCGACTTCGCCACGATCACCCGCGATCGCGTCATCGAAGCGACCGACCAGGACCAGCAGATCTTCCCCTTGTTGATGCACTTGTGGAAGCAAAACGATACGCGGCGCATCCGCGTGCGCCTGGTGGGGGTGCGCCTCTCCGGCCTGACGACCGGCCCGAGGCAGGGGCTGCTGTTCGATGCGCTGGGGCCGTCCAACCAGGCCTTGCTGGGCGCGGTGGATCAGCTGGCGGAGCGGTACGGGGCGCGAACCGTACAGTTCGCGAGGTCGTTGACTTGTGAGGGCCGCTGATCTAAAATTTCGCAGCCGACTCAAACGGAGCACTTCGATGATTGACGAGATCAGAACCACGCTGGATAAGCTGGATGAGGGCCTTCACTCGCTGAAGGACCGTCTTTGACTTCGCTGCACTCGAAACACGGTGTGGTGAACTCGAGCAGGCCATGTCCCGCCCTGGGTTCTGGGATCGAGAGGACGCCAAGAAGACCGTAGGCGTCTACAAGCAGGTCAAGGGCCGGCTCGAGCCATTGCGTGGTCTCGGGGCCAAGATCATCGATGTCGAGGAGCTGTTCGAACTCGCCGCTGACGAGCATGACGAAGAGACACTCGGCGAGGTGAGCGCGGATGCGGCGAAGCTCGAGAGTGAGCTGGCCAAGATGGAGTTCAGCGCGATGCTCTCGGGAGAATTCGATCAGCGCGACGCCTATGTCTCGATCAACGCCGGCGCCGGCGGTGTCGACGCCTGCAGCTGGGCCGAGATGTTACTGCGGATGTACAGTCGGTATCTGGAACGCAACGGCTACAAGCTGGGGCTGGTAGATCAGCTCACGGCTGAGGAGGACGGGATCAAGAGCGCGACGATCCATGTCAAGGGTGACTGGGCCTATGGTTACCTCAAGGGCGAGACCGGTGTGCATCGACTGGTTCGCATCTCGCCCTACGACGCCGGCAACCGGCGCCATACCTCCTTTGCTTCGGTTGCAGTGGTGGCCGACCTGGGCGAGGATATGGACATCGAGATCAACAAGAAGGACGTGCGCGAGGACTTCTACTGCGCCTCCGGAGCGGGCGGACAGCACGTCAACACCTCGCACACGGCGGTGCGGCTGACGCATCTGGCCACCGGCCTGGTGGTCACCTGTCAGAACGAGCGCTCACAAGCGCGCAACAGAGACGTCGCCTGGAGCCTGCTCAAGGCGCGGCTGCACGAACAAGAGCGCAAGAAGCAGGAGGAGCAGGCCGCGGCCGATCACGAGGAGCGCGGGGATATTGCCTGGGGCAACCAGATCCGCTCCTACGTGATGCATCCGTACAGCATGGTCAAGGATCGTAGAACAGGGATCGAGACCTCCAACGTGCAGGCCGTACTGGACGGCAGCCTGGAGGAATTCGTCGAAGGCTTTCTCAAATTGAAGGCTAGTTAAAGGCAGGGGAATTCGATGTTCAAGCATGTGACACTGGTGGTGGCGATCCTGGCGCTGACGTTGACGCCCGCGGCTCTGGCCGATGGCAAGAAGGGCGCCAAGGGCGGGGCCAAGAAGGGCGAGAGCAAGAAAGGCCCCAAGAGCCAGGAACTGAAGCCCGGTGACGGGAAGAAGGACCCCACGCTGCTGGCCAAGACGATTGCCGAGATGATGAAGAACTTCGGCGGGATGATGAAGGAACAGAACCCGGTTAAGAACCTGTCCAAGCTACAGAAGATCATGGACAGCTTGTTCAACGCGCTGGTGCGAATGGAAACCCGCGGCATGTGGGCTGACCTGAAGGTGCTGCTTCAGGCCTACATCAGCATCATCAAGGACGTCGGTCCGGCTCAGTTCAAGCGCGCCCAGGCAGTGACCAAGAAGTACAAGAGCCAGCGCAAGCTGGCCGCCAAGGATGGACTCGCGCTCTACAAGAGCTTCATTCGTTATCGCAGCTGGATGAACAAGTTCTACAACAGCAAGGACATCCCGAAGGACTTGAAGCCGACGGTCAAGACCGCGATCGACGAGACGGACAAGCTGATCAAACGCTTCGTCAAGTGGATGCTCGCGCTGCCGGGTATCAACAAAGGCAAGCTCAAAGGGGCTGCGGAAGACGCAATGGACAAATTTGGCAAGGCCACCAATGAAGGGGGCGGCGGCGACGCAGTTCGCAAAGCCGGCGAAGCCCTGAGAGGCATCCGCTAGCAGGACTGCCTGGGCCAGGCCAGCAAAGGAGACGCTGATGGCAAGACGGAGAAAAAACAAAGGTCCGCGTTTGCTGATCTTCCGGGACGATCACCTGACCGTGGCGCCCACACCGGTGGACCGGCTGTTCATCGGTCGTCACAGGCAGGCCCATATCCACATCGACAACCCGGACGTCAACCTCAAGCATGCCGTGATCGAACGCGTCGGCGTGACCGAGAAGTTTCGCCTGATCGACTTCGGCACCACCATCCCGACGCTGGTCAACGGCGAGGCGACCGGCAACTGTCCGATCGACTATGGCAC
>CAZMLI010000314.1:0-5808 GCA_964566865.1 uncultured Planctomycetota bacterium | reverse complement strand
GTCGCGGTCTCGTTCGTGCTGAACATGCCGAAGGTCGACTGGACCCCGTTCATGGTCGGCGGCGGCTGGCTGGTTGGCTCGCTGCTGCTCGGCTACTGGTGGTTCCGCAGGAGCGACTACTAGCGGGCAGCTAACCGTCCAGCGCCTGCCGAATTTCTCGGATCAGCGCGACCCCGGCCTCGGGGTCGCGCGCCACCGCATCCATCAAGGCGCTGCCCACCACCACGCCGTCGGCGTGGATGGCGACCCTGGCGGCAATCTCTCCGCTGCTGATGCCGAACCCGACCACGAACGGCAGCTTCGCGTTTTGCTTGACCCGCGCCAGGTAGTCGGAGACCGTCGCCGGCAAGGCGCTGCGGGCGCCGGTGATCCCGGCCACCGAGACGCAGTAGAGCATCCCGCTCGCTGCCTCGTCGATCCGGGCGATCCGCTCGTCCGGCGTATTCGGCGCGATCAGAAAGATCCGCGCCATGTCGTGCGCATCCGCGGGGGCCAGTAGCGGAGCGGCCTCCTCCAGCGGCAGATCGGGCACGATCGCGCCGCGCACGCCGACCGCTACCGCGTCTGCGAAGAAACGCTCCGGCCCGTAGGCCAGGATCGGGTTGGCATAGCCCATCAGTACCAGCGGCGCGCTGCAGTGGCCCTGAATCTCGTCGCACAGTTCCAATACACGGGGCAGGAACATGCCTTGATCCAGCGCGGCCCAGGAGGCCGCCTCGATCGTCCGGCCGTCCGCCATCGGATCCGAGAAGGGCACGCCGACCTCGATGATGTCGGCGCCCGCCTCGGCCAGCTGCGGTAGGAGCCGGACGAAGGTCTCGGGATCGGGATAACCGGCCGTCAGAAACGGCACCAGCAGTTTTCGGCCAGCCTGCCGCGCCTCCACCGCCAGACGGCCCAGCGTCAACTCAGGCATTGGGTACGACCCCCTCGCGCTGCAGAATCTCGATGTCCTTGTCCCCTCGCCCCGAGAGGCAGACCAGCACCTTGTCGCCCGCGCTGAAGGGCGCGGAGGCGTCGTCCAGATAGGCCAGCGCATGGGCGCTCTCGAGCGCGGGCAGGATGCCCTCGAGCTGACACAGCCGCACGACGGCCGCCAGCGCCTGGGCATCGGTCACCGAGACATAGCTCGCCCGACCGCGGTCGTGCAGCGCCCCATGTTCGGGGCCCACGCCGGGGTAGTCCAGCCCGGCCGAGACCGAGTGCACATCGGACACCTGCCCGTGTTCGTCCTGCAGCAGGTAACTCAGCGTGCCGTGCAGGATACCGGGTCGCCCCTTGGTCAGCGTGGCCGAGTGCTTGCCATCGAGCCCTTCGCCGGCCGCCTCGACACCGATCAGCTTGACCGACTCGTGCGGCACGAACTCGTGGAACAAGCCCATCGCGTTCGAGCCGCCGCCCACGCAGGCCAGGCAGTAGTCCGGCAGCCCGCCGAGCTGCCCGTGCGCCTCCCGCCCGATGATCGACTGGAAGTCGCGCACCACCAGTGGATAGGGATGCGGCCCGACGACCGAGCCGAGCAGGTAATAGGTGCTGTCGACGTTTGTGATCCAGTCACGAATCGCCTCGGTGATCGCGTCCTTCAGCGTCTGGCTGCCGGAACTGACCGTGCGCACCTCGGCGCCCATCAGCCGCATGCGCGTCACGTTCAGCGCCTGCCGCTCCACATCCTTGGCCCCCATGTAGACCACGCAGGGCAAGCCCAGCAGTGCCGCGGCCGTGGCGGTCGCCACGCCGTGCTGTCCCGCGCCGGTCTCGGCGACGATCCGCTGCTTGCCCATGCGCTGGGCCAGCAAGGCCTGACCCAGGGTATTGTTGATCTTGTGCGCGCCGGTGTGGTTCAGATCCTCGCGCTTCAAATAGACCTCGACGCCGCCCAGGACCTCCGACAGTCGGCGGGCATGGGTCAGCGGTGTCGGCCGGCCGGAAAATTCCGTGTAGAGCCGGTTCAGTTCCTTGGCGAAGGCCGGGTCGTCACGCACCTCCGCATAGGCCGCTTCCATTTCTCGAAGGGGCAGGATCAGGGTTTCCGGCACGTACTGTCCGCCATACTCCCCGAAGCGCCCAGCAACTCCAGTCACGAGAGACTCCTCACACAGTCGAAGAAACGTTTCAGTCGATCGGGGTCCTTCCGGCCGGGCTGCGTCTCGACCGAACTCGAGACATCCACCCCACCCGGCGACAACGCCCGCACCGCATCCGCCAGATTATCAACGCCGATGCCACCGGCCAGGATCAGCTTGTCCCGCGGAATGTCGCGCGCCAGTGCCCAGTCGAAGGTCTGTCCAGTACCGCCAGGCATGCCCGCCACCCGTGTATCGAGCAGGTACCCGTCGACTGGATAGCGCAAGACCTCGGCCGCCGTGAAGCCGGGACCCACTCGAAAAGCCTTGATCGTCCGGCGCCCGAGGGATTGGCAGAGCTCCGGCGGTTCGTTGCCGTGCAGCTGCAACAGGTCCAGCCCCACGCTCCGGGCCAGGCCCAGCATCTCCTCCGGATCGGCATCGACGAACACCCCGACCCGCGTGACCAGTGGACCGGCTGCCGCGACGATCTCGCGCGCCGCGGCCTCGTCCACCGCTCGCGGACTGCCCGGCCAGAAGACCATCCCCAGCGCATCCGCCCCGAGCGCACTGACCAGCGCTGCGTCCTCGGGCCGGGTGATGCCACAGATCTTGACGCGCAGCCGGCGCTTCATCCGCTGCGCCTGCCCGCCGCGACGATGCGCGCCAGTAACGCGGACGGATCGGCCGCCGTCATCAGCGCGCTGCCGATCAGCACCGCGTCGAAACCCGCCGCGACAATCCCGGCCATCTGTTCGGGCGCATCCACACCGCTCTCGGCAACCACCAGCGCCGGCCAATCGACTTCCGCGCGCAGTCCGATGGAGCGTGAGAGATCGACCTGCAACGTCTTCAGGTCGCGGTTGTTGATCCCGACCAGCCGCGGCTTCAGCGGCCGGATGCGGTCGATCTCGGCGCTGTCGTGCACCTCGACCAGACAGCAGATCCCGTAACTGCCTGCCAGTTGATGTAGCGACGCCAGCAGCGCGTCATCCAGCACGCTGGCCATCAACAGCAAGCCATCCGCTCCAGCCGCGGCCGCCTGGTGTACCTGATACGGATCGAGGATGAAGTCCTTGCGCAGGACCGGCAAGTCGGAGGCCGCCCGCGCAGTCACCAGATGATCCAGCGATCCACCGAAGTGCTGCGGTTCGGTCAGCACCGACATCGCACGCGCCCCGGCATGGGCGTAGATCTGCGAGGTGGCGTCCGGCTGGGCCTCGGGGCTGATTGGGCCGCGGCTGGGCGATGCCCGCTTGAATTCCGCGATCACCGACACCTCGTCCTGCGCGCCGAGCGCCGCGCAGAGGTCTCGCCGGCTATTCGAAGCCACCCAGGCCTGCGCCTGCGCCTGGATTTCCGGCTGCGCAGCCCGCGCCGCATCCACCGCCCGGCGTACGTCGCCGAGGATCCGCTGCAGCACACTCATCCGCGCAGGCGCTGCAGCAGCTTCGCGGTGGCCCCCGAACGGATCGCCGCCAGGGCCTGTTCGAAGCCGATTTCCAGCGAGTCCGCCAGGCCGGCGACATACAGTGCAGCGCCGGCATTCAAGCAGGCCACGTCGCGCGGCGGGCCGCACTCCGCCCCACCCAGGATCGCTTCGGACAGCGCGGCGTTCTCCGCTGGCGTGCCGCCGGCGAGCGCCTGCGGTTCGCAGGCCTGCAAACCGAACTGCGCCGGTTCGACCTGATAGCTGCTGATCTCTCCGGCCTTCAGCTCGCAAACCGTCGTCGGACCGGTGAGGGTGATCTCGTCCATGCCGTCCGCGCCATGCACGACCAGCACATGCAGCGATCCCAGCTCCCGGAAAGTTCGCGCGACCAGCTCGGCCAATCCGGCGTCGAAGATGCCCATCAACTGGCGCCGGGTGCCTGCCGGATTCGCCAGCGGGCCGAGCAGGTTGAAGATCGTCCGCACACCCAGCTCCTTGCGCGGCCCCATGGCGTGCTTGACCGCCGGGTGGTAGCGCGGCGCGAAGAGGAAGGCGATGCCGTGTTCGGCCATCGCCCGGACCGCCTCGTCCGGTTCGGCCACGATCGGCAGCGACAACGCCTCGAGCAGATCCGCGCTGCCGGACCGGCTAGAAGCGGCGCGGTTGCCGTGTTTGGCCACCACCGCACCGCCGGCCGCCGCAATGAAGGCCGCTGTGGTGGAGATGTTGAAGGTGTTCAGGCCGTCGCCCCCGGTGCCGCACAGATCGATCGCACCCTCCGGCGCCTCGATCGTCAGCGCCGCGTCGCGCATCACGCGTACGAAGGCCGCGACCTCGTCGTGGCGGGCGCCGCGGATCTGGTAGCCCAGCAGAAAGGCGCCAATCTGGGCCGGTGTCGCACGGCCTTGCATGATCTCGCGCATCACCGCCGTGGCGCAATCCGCCCCTAGCGGCTGCTGATCCAGCAAGCGACGGTATGCCGTCTTCATCGGATGGCTCATCGGCGGTGACGATAACCCACAAGGGCTTGCGGCACCATACCTCTTTTGCGACACTGTGCGACGCACTTTTCCGAACCACCGAGGTTTGCCATGCACCGTTTTCACCAGATCCTGACGCTGTTACTGATCACGCTGTTCGCACCCGCTGCGAGCGCTCAGACCCCAGTCAGTCGATTCCTCGAGCAAATCAAGGGACGCTGGCAAGGCACTGGCCAGCTGGGCACTGCCAAGCAAAAGTTCCAGTTCGAGGTCAAGGCGATCCAGCGCGGCAAGTTCATCGAGATGCGTGAAGAAGCCAGCAATAACGCCACCTATGGCTCACGCTGTTTCATCCGGGCGGACGGGCTGCTGCTGCGACTGCAAAACAGTGGCAGCGCCTCGCGGGGCAAGGCCCAGATCCAGCGCGGCATGCTCACGCTGACCATTACCGGGAAGCAGAAGATGTTGCGGTTTCTCTATCGGCTCAAGGATGGTGTGCTGCAGGTGCTGGTCCAGACCTCCGGCGCCGACAAGAAGCTGCGCACCATCGCCGCGATCCAGTACAAGCGTGCGGCCGTAGCGGACGGCGAAAGCCCGCAGCAGCTCGAACTCAAGGTTCAGCAACTCCGCCTGAAGGCGCGCCAGCTAGAGCTGCTGGCCGCCAAGCTGGCGCTCAAGGCGCAAGCGCTGCGCGTCGCGCAGCTGGGCGGTTCCACCCCGGCCAAGCCCAGGCCCGCCCCGCGATCGGTCACGCCCCCGAAACCCGCCCCCAAGCCGCCGGTCAAGTCCAGGCGGCCCATCCGCTGGGTCGTACCCAATCTGGTCAGCAAGTCCGGTTCGCCGGCCAAGTGGCAGATCGGCAAGGGCACGCTCAAATGCACCGGCCCGGCGTCGGGCTTCTCGATGGTGCAGCTGGGCAATTCGACCTGGCAGGACTATGCGGTGGAGTTCGAGCTGAAGGTCAAGAAGGGCAGCATCGGCCTGTTCCTGCGCGGCATGTCCCGCGGCGCCCAGTTCCCCAACCTGCTCAAGTCGCTCAAGGTGCCGGCCGACGCCACACGCTGGGTCAAGGTGCGCGCGGTGGCGAAGGGCGGCAAGATCAATGTGGTCATCTCGTGGGACAACCAGAGCCGCCAGACCAAGTCGAACAATACGCGCTACGAGTCGGGCGTGTTCGGCTTCGCCGCGCACGCCGGGGCGGAGTTCGAGGTGCGGGGACTGCGCGTGCATGTGTTGAAGGCGCGCTCACTTTAGGCCCCAGGCACAACGTGGCGGGCCACAGATTTCGCAGATTCCACAGATTCCACAGATTGATTTGACCCAAGGTCGTCCG
>CAZMLI010000313.1:0-5835 GCA_964566865.1 uncultured Planctomycetota bacterium | reverse complement strand
CGCCGCGCGCGCTGTAAGATCTCTGGCTCGCCGCGCCGCGCCCACGCGGTGCGCGCGAATCAGTCCGAGCCCTTTCTCCTGCAGCGTCCCGGGAGTATCGCCGACCCGAGCGCGCAGTGGCAGGGCAGCGGCGTCTCCCCAGCGGGCCAGTAGTGCCAGCGCCTCGCGCGAGAGCGAGGCACGCGGCCCGGTGAGACAGCGGACCAGCGCGGAGATTGCCCGGCTATCGTTGACCCCCAGCGCAGCCAGCGCAGCCCGTGCGACCCGCGGTGACCGGTGCCCGACGAGCTTGGCGAGCAGCAAATAGCCGCGTGCATAGCGGTAGGTCGCGAGATGCGGGATCATCTCGCGCAAGGCGGATGCGGGCGCCGCGGCAAACAGCGGAAGGATGGTCTTGTACCCCAGATCCCCCAGCATGGCGTCCGCCACCTTGCGTCCCGCCTCATTGGGATCCAGCCAGCCCCGTACCAGATGTCCCCAGGCCCGGGGGCCGATCGCGAGAAAGACGCGGCGCCCGCGCGGGTACGGCAGCTGCAGATCACGCAGAGAACCGAACAGGTCAGCCGCGGGGCTGGCGAGACGTCCGCGGCGCAGCCCCATCGACAGCACCACCTGCTGCAAGATGCGCAAATAGCCGGACTCGAAACGGCTTCGCGGAACGAATGCGACCAGGAACTGGTGAACGGTCAGACCGAGCTGAGTGCTCTGCTCGCGATAACGCTGAACCAGCCAGGCGGCGATGTCGTAGGGGTCCCGCCAGGGCCGCTTGCGCAGTCGAGACAGGATGTCGGCCAGCGCCTCGGCAGAGAAGTGCCCGGGTGTTCCGATCGATCGGAACAGCGCCCGGCGCAAGCGCTGGTCGTTATAGGCCAGCAATTGCAGTTGCCGGTCCAGTTGCCGGTGCGGCAGCTCGAAACGCTCGATCCGGGCGCGCAGCTTCTGACCGTTCAACGAGAAGTCCGCCGAGTTGGGCACACGCTTCTCGATGGTGACGCCGATCACCTCTCCGCTCAGGATCAGACGATCGACCTGGTGCACGAACGACTGCTGGCGCAGGACGCCCGACACCATCGAGTCGTAGACCAGGCGAATCGAGAGACGCCGCACGGCGATCGGGTAGCGGTTGGAAACAGCCAGATGGAACGAGTACTTGGTGCCGCTGCTCCGTGGCGTGCTGGTCTGAAGCTTGTTCGCGACCATGTGGAGGATTTCCAGCTCCGCCGCCGCCGGAGTCGAAGCGGGGCCAATCAGCCCCAGACAGATCACCAGCAGAGCGGGCCGCAGCAGGCGCACGACTGCTAGCCGCCCCCGAGGCTCTCCGCCAGTTCCTCGATACTGCCGGCCAGCAGTGCCTCTGGACCGATGCGCTCGAGCAGCTCATCCTGCCACTGCCGGTTGGCTTCGATCACGGCGTTCTTGAGATCCTCGTAGCGCACGCCCAGCGTGCTGATCTTCTGCTCCAGTGTCATCGACTCGACGAATTCGAGGTGGCATAGCAGCAGGCCATCCACATCCTGATCCGGCCCGTAAAGTGGCGCGATCAGGATCCGGCGTGAATCGCCGCGCCCGACGCCGACGTAGATTTGACGCGTGCGAACGATCGTGCGCTTGGTGCCCTGGATCGGCACGCCGCCCTCGGTCCGGGTCGCGATCTCTCCCGAGATGCCCTGGCGCTCGACCGGTTCGATCGTCGTCGACTCGTCCGGCACGCCGGAAGCGGGCAAGCCGCTGACCCGGTAGCGGATCATCCCGGGCACCTCGGCGATCGTGGCCTGGATTCGCTTCAGCTCCGCCGTGTCCTGGTACTGCAACATCTCCAGCGTGACACCCACTTGCCCCGCCGCCTCGAACAGCACCCCGCGCGGCAGCCTCTCATGCCGACTGGTACCGACGGTGACGGTCTTGGCCTGATGCTTGATCGCGTCGATCGGCCGGGACAGCTCGTCGATTGCCCGGCTGAGCACATGCAGAAACAGACGCGTCAAGTTCTCGGGCGTCGGCGTCGTTTCGAAGGCGGTCCGGAAGCCGACCAGATCCGCGCGTCCCGAAAGATAGCTGAACAGCAGCGCCAGCTCGGCGCCGACATCGGTCGAGAGGGCGGCGTTGAAGCACCCTCGGCGCAGCCGACGGATGAACTCGCTCTCCATCTCGATCAGCTTCTCGCGAAAGGCCGGCTGGTAGATCAGCCCGTAGAGATCCTCCGTAGCCGTCAGCTCACCGACCAGGTAGCGACGGACGCCCGCCAGAAAGACCGCGCCGCGATCGATCGCGCGCGCGGCGTGATAGCCCCAGAGGTGACCGGCCAGCGTGTTCAGCACGACCGACAGCACGCGGTCGGTCTCGGGCAAGCGAATCAGTGTTTCGCAGTAGGGGGTGAAGGCCTCGGCCTCGTCGCTGGCGAAGACCACCGGCAGCGCCTTGTGCGCCTTGAAGATCGCGACGTCCTTGACCAGATCGCCCAGCACCGCCTCCGGATTGCCCGCCGCGAAGACGATCACCAGGGGCTCGCTTGACAGGTCGATGTGCTTCTTGTCCTCGACCACATCGCAGGCGATCGACTTGTAGCACAGCTCGGAGAGCTTGATCCGGACCTCCTGCGCGGCGACGAAGTTCGGCCCGCTGCCGACGACCGCCCAGTGGCGCCGGGCGGGCGCCGAGTGCTGCGCCGACGCCTCGATCTCGGCTGAACAGCCCAGCACCTTGCGCATCAGCCGCGGCAACTGCTTCAGCTCGTTGAGCGATCGGGCCACGCGGTCAGGAGAGCGGGTGCCGAGCAGGTGCGCCAGTCGCAAGGCGATGACCAGACCCGCAGCAACCTGGCTGTAGAACGCCTTGGTCGAGGCGACCGACATCTCGATGTCCCGACCGTCGCTGGTGTAGTACACCCCGTCCACCTTCTCGGTGATCGCCGAGTCCCGTCGATTGACGATCGCCAGCGTCGCGGCGCCGCGGGCGCAGACCATCTCGACCGCGCGATTGGTGTCGGTGGTGGTGCCGCTCTGGGTCACGCAGATGACCAGCGTGTCAGACATCATCGGATGCAGGTGGAAGCCCGACAGCTCGGACGCCTTGAGCGAGTCGATCGCCGGCCCCGATCGACCGAGATACTCACGGAAGAACAGCTCGATCGCCTGGGCCGCCACCGCGGCGGTGCCCTGACCGATCAAGAGGATCTTGTCGATGCTGCCGCTGGTCAGCCGCTCCAGCAACCGATCTGGCAGTATCTCGGTTCCCAGGTTGAACTGCGGCTCGCCGTCCAGGATCGAGAACTTGCCACGCAGCGTCTTTTCCACCGAGACCGGCGACTGGTGGATCTCCTTGAGGAAGTAGTGCGCGTAGTCCTGACGGTCGATGTCCCGGGTGGTGATCTGCGCCGTGCGAAGCCGGTTGCCAGTGTCGATCGCCAGCGGTGTGCCGTCGTGGCGCATCGCCTGGATCCCGCCAGAGCCGCCGTCGGAATGGGCATCCAGGATCACCACCTGCCCGCCCGATTCGCCGTCCAGCGCCAGGTACCGCGAGGTCTGGCCGACCAGCCCGTAGACCTCCGAGGCATAGACATACCCGCCATCGTCGAGCAGGCCGACGTAGAGCGCCTGGCCGCTGCCCTTGAGCGAGAGGTAGACCTTTCCCGGCGCCAGATCGCTGTGCATCGCGATCGCCGCCGAACCTTCGAACGACTGACAGGCCTCACGGAAAGCCTGCGTCAGATCCTGGCACTGCAGATAACGTCGCTCCACCTCGAGTGCGATGATCTTGGCATCGGTGGTGACCTGCGGCTCGATGCTGCGCCCGGTCGCCTGCTCGAACTGCTCGCGCAGCAGCGTGTAATTGTCGATGTCGCCGTTGAGTACGATGTGGATCGTCGCCTCGGGCGGCGTGTAGGGACTGCCTTCGCCCACGACGCTGTGATTGTCGAGCGGATGACAGTTGGGCAGGTTGATGATGCCGTTGGAAGCCCAGCGGGTATGCGCGGTGACGGTCAGGTCGGCATACGGCGTATCCAGCAGCGCATCGAGGATCGTGTCGTTGCGAATCTCGTTACGCAGATAGCTGACATTCTCGCCCAGCTTGCCAATCTCGGAGGCCACCCGCCAACCCACGGTGACCGATCCGTGACGCTCTCCACTGGGGGCCCGCATCACCAGCGCCCCACTGCACAGGCGCGTCGCCAGCCTGTCCTGCAGCTGCTGCTGATTGCCATTGCCCGCAATCTTCTCTGTCAGCTGGCCCCAGCGGTCGGCCGGATAGCTGAAGATCAGCGACAGCCCCGCCGAATCGCGACCGCGGATCTCCAGACGGTTCAGGTTCTCCAGCGTATTGTGGATCTTGAACAGCTCACGCGCGCGTTCGACCGTCAGCGGGCCATTCGAGTTGAGATCTCGCACCGCGTCGAGCGCGGGCAGCACCTCCCGACCGAGAATCCAGGCCGCGTCCTTCAGCAGGACCAGCCGCCGCTGCAACTCCTCCAGCACGGCCGAGGGCAAGCCGCCAGCGACTCGGCCGAGTTGCGCCTCCTGGTCAGCGATGAAATGATCGAGCCGGCCGCCCAGCGCCCGCATCGCGGACTCGACCTCACCGCCACCGAGCAACGTCTCGAACCGCGCCCCACCGCGCAGTGCGCGGATGCCATCGTACAACGCCTCGAGCGTCGCCATGCCACCGAGGAACTGCTCCCCTCCGCTGCCGTCCGGCGAGAGCGCCAGGGGCTGTGCCATCACCGGCTCGACCAGCCGCTCCAGTTCGCCGCTCTGTGCCGGGTCGACCCTGCGGTGGACGGCCAGAATACCGGCCAGCCCACAGCACAGCCGCCAGGGATCGTAGGGCCACAGCACCAGGCCGGAGCGCGTTGCGCCGGAGGGAACGCGGAAGAGGTAAATCCGCCAGTCGAGCCACGCACGCAGTTTCTTCAGCACACCTTGATCTTAGCCGGATAATTCATGATCTCACCTCATTTGCGCGACGCTTTTCGTCGGGAACACCCCGAGTGGGGATCGCCCATCAGTCCGGGTACATTCTAGTCCCGACCTGCTATGAGAATGACAGTCCGCAAAAGAGTGCTCGCCAGTTTCGTCGGAATGGCCCTGTTCGTCGGTGTGCTTGGTTGCCTGGGCCTTTCCGCTGCGAAGCAGACCCAGCGAGCCTATGAGGGCGGTGCGCAGGACTACGAGACCATCGTGCGAGTCACCCAGAGCGCGACGGACGCGCAGCGAAACATCATGGCAGTGATGGCCCTCGGCATCGTGACCGCCTTTCTGCTGGCCCATTTCATCTCGAGGAACATCTCGACACCCATCACGGCGCTGCGCGAGGCAACACGGGAAATCGGCCAGGGCCGATTCGATACTGACATCGACGTGACGACACACGACGAGATCGGTGAGCTGGCAAGCTCGTTCAAGCGGATGGCAACAGATCTGCACGAGGCGCGAACCGCGCTCGAAAACGAACGCGAACAGGTCGAGATCGCGAGGAGATTCAGTGAACGCATCGTGCGGGCCGTACCCTCCGCGCTGGTTGCACTCGACAGCGACGGCGTGATCCTCTCCACCAACCCCGCCTTCGTCGCCCTGTTCCAGCGGGAAGGGCTGGACCAGCCGCTCAGGGGACTCGTTTCCGACGTGGGGCTTCTTCGTGCGATCGACCGGGCAAGGATGGGTGAAGAAACCAGCCTGGAGCTCCAGCTGGACCTTCCGCAAAACCCCTCGAGAACCCTCGCCGTCAACGTCGCGCCGCTCCTGCCAGCCGCCACGAGAGAGCAGGCGAGCTGCCTGAAGGGAGATTCGCGTGCGCGGGTACTGGTCGCGCTCGAGGACATCACCGATACACGAAGACTGG
>CAZMLI010000312.1:0-5853 GCA_964566865.1 uncultured Planctomycetota bacterium | reverse complement strand
AGCCCGCAAGAGGTCATCCGCCTACGTGGACTGACCAAGCGCTACCGCAGCTGGCGCTTCAGCCGCAGAAGCACCGAAGCCCTCTGCGGGCTTGATCTGACCGTCGACCGAGGCGATGTGCTCGGGTTGGTCGGCCCCAACGGAGCCGGCAAGACCACCACGATCTTGCTCCTGCTCGGGCTGCTGCCCCCCACCGAGGGCAGCGTCCTCCTGTTCGGCCAGCCACCGGGCCGCGCCGCGGTTCGAGCGCGCCTGGGGTACCTGCCCGAGGAGTCCAGCTTCTACCCCTTCCTCAGCGGCCGCAGCACGCTGCGCTTCTACGCCGGCCTGTTCGGCATGAGCGGCGCGAAGCGGCGCACCCGCTGCGACGAGCTGCTCGAGTTCGTCGGCCTGACCGAAGCAGCCGGACGACCGGTCGGAGAATATTCAAAGGGGATGCGCCGCCGCCTCGGTCTGGCCAGCTCGCTGGTCAACGACCCGGAGCTGGTGGTGCTGGACGAACCCACATCCGGGCTCGATCCCCTCGGCAGCCGCGCCGTGAAGGACCTGATCGGCTCTCTCAAGCAGCAAGGCAAGACGGTCCTGCTCTGCAGCCACAACCTCTCTGACGTGGAGGACCTCTGCAATCGCGTGGCGATTCTGGACCGGGGTCGGCTGGTCGAAGAGGGGCCGCTCGACGAGCTGCTGGCGGTTCAGTCGCGCACCCTGCTGGAATTCGAAAACCTCTCCGCCGAAGCGGCGCGAGCCGCCATCGCCGCAGCCACCGAGGCCGGCGCCGAGCTGGTCGAGCAACGACCGGCTCGCCGCAATCTGGAAGCCCGTTTCCTCGAAGCCGTGCGCCGATGAGCGGGCTGCTCGCGATCTGCGGCAGCGCCTTGCTGGAATGCCGCGCGGGGCGACTGCATTATCTCGTGGCGCTCTACGGCCTGGTGCTGGCTGCGACCGGCCTGCTGCTGCCCGTCGCCTCGCCCGCCGACCGTCCGGGCCTGCTGCTGCAACTGGCGGTGGCGCTCAACTTCGGCCTGGTCGGGCTGGCGATCTGCGCTTTTTGCGCCACCACCATCAGCCGCGAGTTCAGCAGCAAGATGGAGCTGACGATCGCCGTCAAGCCGGTCGGCCGCCTGACCCGCGTGCTGGGCAAATTCGCCGGCGCCGCGCTGGTCGCGCTGCTGCTGGTGACGGCAAACGGTCTGCTGGGCTATCTGCTCGTTCGCGGATTCTCTCCAGCGGGCGCGGCGCAATCGGCCGCCCTACAACCGCGCAGCCACTCGACCGGCGAGAGCGGTGTCTTCGATGGGCCCAAGGATCGCACACCGCGTGCGCTGGGGCGCCAGGAGCTGTTCAGCGCACCCGGACAGTCCCGACCGGTCTGGACCTTCGCGCGGGCGCCCGAAGGACGGCTGCGCCTTTCGATCCGCTCCGAATTGCGCCAGGCAAGCACGACGCTCGAAGCCGGCCTGATCAACCTGGTCGCGCGCCGTGGATCCGGCAAGGCGGAGGTCCACCGGGTTCGCCTGTTCGGAAACCGGTCCGTACAGCTCGAGATCGACCCGCCTGGCAGCGGGCCGCTGGCGGTCGTCCTGCATCCGTTCGGCAGCACGCTGCTGCATCCCGACGCACAGTCGGTGCTGCTCGAGACCGGCCGCGGCAGCTTGCTCGGCAACTACGCGGTGGCGCAACTCGGCGTGCTGGCCGCGGTACTGGTGCTGGCCGGAATCGGCCTGTTCTTCAGCGCCACCTGCGGACCGAAGCCCGCCTTGCTCTACACGATGGTGCTCGCCATGGCCTGCGTCAGCCTGGGGCCGATGCGCACCTTCGCCCGCGTGCTCGGCGACGGCGAGGCGGCGCTGCGCCAGGTCGAGCGCAGCTTCTCGCAACTGGGCAGCCAAACCCACGAACACGAACAAGCCGGTGAGTCGGAAGCGCAGGGTCACAAGCAGTGGGTCGCGCTCGAATACTTGCTGCGCGGCCTGATCTGGTCCCTGCCCGACCTGGCCCGCTACGACCATCGCGGCCGGCTGGCTGCCGGCGTGCTGATCGGTCCGCGCCAGATCGCGCGCGACCTGGTCCCGGCCGGCTGTTACCTCGGCGGCTTGCTGGCGCTGGCCGCGGTCGGCCTGGCGCTCACCGGGCGGGAAGGCCGATGAGGATCCTGGTCCTGCTGATCGGTCTGGCCATCAGCGCCGGACTCTCCGCCGAACTGGATCGGCAACGGGCTCGCGCCGATCAAACGCGGACCGCCTGGCAACTGCGCGCCAAGCAGCTCTGCCGCTTTCCGATCGAGGCGCCGGCGACCCAGCGCTCGGTCGAACGGCTGGGGGTGGTCGCGCTGGGCAGCCTGCGGGCCTTCCTCTCCGACCTGCTCTGGTGTCAGGCGATCGACCAGTGGATGCGCAAGGACTGGCAGCTCAGCGCGGCGACGCTGCAGGCCATCGAGTTGCTCGAGCCGCGCGTGCCGGAAGTCTACATCTCGAACGCCTGGACGATCTGCTACAACATCGCCGGCGAGTCGCTGGGCCGTGGGGACGAAGCATCCGCCTGGCGCTGGCTCTGCCGTGGGCTCGTGCGCCTCGAGGCGGGGCTGCGCAACAACCCCCGCAGCGCGCGGCTGGCCTATCACCTCTCGTTCATCTACTACGACAAGGGCAAGCGTGAACCCTACTGGTCCCGCTTCCAGCAGCGCGGAATCAATCCCGTGCTACACGCTGGCACCCTGGCGCGCCATGCCGCCGACTGCTCGCCCGACAATCCAGCCTTGCTCTTTTGGCTGGCGCAGATGCGCCTCGCGGCGGTCGGCTACCTGATCGATCAACAGCGCTGGCCGGAAGGCTTGATCGCGGTCAGCCAGGCAGCGCAGGCCCTCGACGCAGCCGAAGCGCTGCTCCCCATCGTCAGCCAGGACGAGGCGCCGGCACTCGGCTTCTTCCGCTGGCGCATCCACGAACTGCGTGGAAAACTGCCGGACCTGCGCAAGCGGCTGCGGGAGCAGGGCAAGTGAGGGGACTCCTCTGCCTCGCGGGCGCCACCGCACGCGCAATCTTGACCCAGCGACTGATCCTCGCTCTGGTTGCCGGTGTGGCGTTGCTGATTCCCGTCAGCGCGGGACTGACCCTGTTCGCGATGGGCGCCAAGAGTGTGCTGCTGCGCGAGATGGGCCTGGCCTCGTTGCTGCTCGGCGGGCTGCTGGTCGTGCTCTTCGCCGATCAGTACCAGCCGGGCGAGGACCTGCGTCACGGCATGGGGCTGGCGATCCTGGTGACGCCGCTGGCGCCCTGGCAGTATGTGCTGGGGCGGCTGGTCGGTCTCGGGTTGGCGCTCTCGCTGATCACCGCCGGCTGGGCCGGCGTGCTGGCCTGGACGCTCTCCGCACATCAGGCGGTCGGCCTGGATGGCGGGATGCTGCTCGGCGCGGCGCTCGGCATCGCGCAGCTGCTGGTGATCGCCGCGGTGCTGCAGCGGGTCTCGCTCTGGCTGCCCACCGCGCCGACGATGACCGTCGGCCTGGGCCTGTACCTGGCCGGACACCTGGCCGGCTGGCTGGGGGCTCTGGCCGGCGATGTCGGCATCTGGCTCAGCCGACTGCTGCCCAACCTGGCCGGGATGAACCTGATCACGCCCGCCGCGCTGGGCGAGATGCCGCTGGAGGGACTGGCCGGGCTGGCTGGCCTGGCCGCGGTCCACGCCGCGCTCTACGCCGCCCTGTTCGTCTACTGGACCGGCAGCAGACTGGCGCTCGAAGGCGCGGTGGTCCGATGAGCGAAACCGACGCGGACTACTTCCTCAACCGGCGGCGCCACCCGCGCATCATGCTCGAGCGCCATACGGTGACCTACCACCACGACCTGGCCGGTGTCGGGGAAGGTCTGCCGGCCGAGACGCTCGAGCTGACGCGGCGGGCGGTGGTCTTCCTGGCCGACGAACCACTCGACGAGGGCACCGATCTGCGGCTGCGGATCCAGGTGCCGTTCAAACAGAAGTACATCCGCGCCTCGGGCCGCGTGCTGGGTTGTGACTCGGCCGAAGACGGCCGCTACCGGATCGTGGCGGACTATACCAAGCTGCTTTCCGGCAGCGATGAAGCGCTTTTCGATACCTTGCTGGAGTTGCTCTCCCCATGATCTGTCGTGGACTGTTCACCCTCCTCTGCTGCGCCCTTGCCGGCTGCGCCAGCACGCAGGACGAATCCTGGAAGGGGTCGGTCAGGCAACTGATCTCCCAGGGCCAGTACGACCGAGCAATCCAGCTCGCCGAGTCCCATCTCACCACGGACGACGAGCCCGAACGCAACGCGGCGCTGAGCCTGATCTTCGGCGCGCGCATCGGCCAGCTCAAGCGCACGGGCAACCTCAAGACGATCCAGCGGGCGATCAGCAACCGCCAGATACTGGGCCAGCTCGAAGACCGACGGCACTTGCCCGAGACTCAGGATCGACTGCGCGAGGAGATCATCCATCGGGCCGGCTTCGATGAAGGCATCTCCCCCGCCGGTCCGGCGCTGAAGAAACAATTACAGTCCCGGATCCCACTGCTCGATCTGCAGCAGGCCGAGGTCTCCACCTTGTTCAAGAAGCTGTTCGGCGAGGCGAACATCAACATCCTGGCCGACCCGGCAGTGATCAAGGGCAAGCGGGTGACGATCTCGGCCAAGGACATCAGCGTGGCCGAGGTGCTCGAACACCTGGCGACGATTCACGGCTTTCACTACCGCTTTCGCGAGCGCTCGGTGCTGGTCCGCTCCGCGGGCGAACCGTCCTTCCTGACGCGCACCTACCGCCTGCATCGCGGCCTGGCCGAGTTCGATCAGTCGTCCACCTTCAACTCGCTCGGCGACCTCGGGCTGCTGGTCAGCGTCGCGCGCGGCTCGATCGGTGGCGGCAGCGACAGCAGCGGCGGCGACAGCAACAGCAGCCTGTTCGCCGACCGATCCTCGACCGCCAACCAGCAGAGCCGGCGAGGCGCCAATCAGCCGGGAGACGAGCGGGGCAACCGCTCGTTCATCGACCTGCTGGTGGAGCGCCTGCCGGAACTGGTCGAGTGGCCCAAGGGCAGCACCGCCTACCTCGACCGACGCAACAACCTGCTGGTGGTCCGCGGCACCCCCGCCACGCTGCATCAGGTGGGCACGCTGCTGAAGTCGATCGACGAGAACGCGCCGCAGATCCTGATCGAGGTGCGCTACCTGGAGGTCGCCAGCGATCAGACGGTCGACCTCGGCGTGGAGTGGACGCTCGACCGGCGCTTCGAAGGGCCGGTGCTGGACCCCGACCTGCGGGTCGACGCCGCCGCCAGCGGCCCGTCCAAGAGCGAGGGCGAGGTCTCCACCCGCAGCGGCACCTTCTTCGGCCTGCCGTCTTTCGTCGGCGGCTCGACCAATGGCGGCACCCTGCGGGTCGTCGGCATCTTCGACGAGACGGTGGTCGACGCGCTGGTCTACGCCTTGAATCGGGTGGAGGGCACCGAGACGCTCGCCTCTCCGCAGGTGATCGCGGCCAACAACAGCCGGGCGCAGATCGCGATCGTGCGCAACCTGACCTTCGTCGAACGCTTCGAGATCGTGCCGGGCACGACCTCACAAACACAGGAGTCGGTGGTCAACACCCCCACCACCGTGCGCGCGGTGATCAACGACAGCAACTTCACCGGCGTGCTGCTCAACGTCAAACCCTCCGTCGGCGCGGACGGCCACTCGCTGCACATCGTGCTGCAACCGGTGATCCGCGACCAGGTCGGCGAGATCATCATCGAACGCGGCGCGATCATCGTCGACAACGGCCGGGAGGTTTCGACGCCAGCGCTCACGCGGCCGATTCTCGAGACCCGACTGGTCACGACCCAGTTGACCATCGAGGACGG
>CAZMLI010000311.1:0-5864 GCA_964566865.1 uncultured Planctomycetota bacterium | reverse complement strand
TCGCCTGGCCGATCCAGCGCCAGCGCGAGGTGCTCACGATCGCCGAGGATCTGGCCGATCCAGCCAGTGCAGAGTGCGCGTGGCCCATGCTCGACGAAGATGCGCACGCCGTCTTGCCAGGCGGCCTCGACCACCCGGCGGAAGTCGACGCGGTCGGTCTGCTGGTCGGTCAGCGCATCCGCGACCGACTCCGCCGTTGGTAGATAGTGTGTGCCAAGGGCATTGGAGTAGTAGCGTACGTCGGGGTCTGCCTGGGTCGCTCTGTGGTGCAGGGCCCACCACTCGTCACGCCAGGTCGCCAGCTCGGTGCAGTGGGCGACGATGTCGTGCCCCATCGGCAGCGCCTTGCTGCGTCCGAGGCTTTCGATCACCCTGCGGCAGTCCTCGGCCTGGCCGGCGATGACGCAGTCGGCGGGCGCGTTGATCATCGTCAGCCGGACGAACGGCTCGTGCTCGACCGCAGCGGCCACCGTCTCGGCGTCGATCAGCAGGCGCCAGCAGCGCCAGTCGAGCGGGTCGGGGCAGTCGTCGCCCCAGGCGTTGCGTGCGGCCTGACACTCGCCGGAAATCTGGATCTCGTACATCCCCGACTCGGCGATGCCGTTGAACAGGCCATCCAGATCGCGCCAGGCGCCGGTGGCGAACATCGAGTTGGTCTCGCCCGAGGAGACACCCAGCACGGCAGCCGGGCGCAGGCCGAGCAGCTCGCGCGTGAGTTCGGCGTGGATCTGGGACAGCAGCGTGCAGCCGAGCAGCACCGCGAACGGATCGTCCTGCAGCTCGCTCTGTTCGGGGTCGAGCCAGGCCTCGGCCTCGAGCAGCGTGCTAAAACGCGCCGTCGTCTCGTGGCCCAGCTCGGGAAAGACCCGCAGCAGGTCGCGGCCCATGCCGGGATAGGCCGCCGCCGCGCCGGTGAAGGCGAAGGCCAGCTCACCGGCGACCGGCTGAGCGGCCCAGAAGATTCCGGGGGCGATCTTGCGAAACGCCGGGCCTGGGTCGTTCCGCAGAAATTTGCCGGCGATCTCGATCGTCGCCGCATCGCGACGGGTCAGCACCAGTCGAGCGGGACCGGCCTCCAGCCCGCGACAATCGTCCGTCAGTGCCTGCAGCACTTCGTCGCAATCGTTGCCCGAGTAGGCCCAGAGCCCGGGTCCGGGCAGGCGCGAACGGTCGGGGCCCTGCCGCAAGCCGATCACCGCTCGCTGCTGGCCCATGGCGTCGAGTTCGAGCCGTACGGTCTGCTCCTCGGCCTCCAGTCGCACGGTCTCGTGCAGGCCAAGACACGCCTCGGCCACTTGCAGCAAGCCGGAGGCGACGTGGGCCTGGCTCGGTTTTCCGGGCCAGACGACGTCGCCGCCCTCGGTCAAGGTGGCGAGGATCGGGTCGCCGTCGCGCCAGGCGTCGCTGACGCGCTTGAGCACCAGCAGGACCGCAGCATCGGTCGGGGCATCCTGGCCGAGGACCGACCGGGCCGCGGCGCGGTGGACCGGCTCATGGCTGAGGTCGACCGCACCGACGAGCGCCGCGTCGATCTCCTGGTGGCGCAGCGCGCGTTCGGCCAGTTCGAGTGCACGCACGCCGGACAGTTGCTCGGCGGCGACGGTGAAGCTCGGGCCGGCCAGGTCGAGCTGCGCGTTGATCCGGTTGGCCGGGATGTTGGGCATCGTGCCGACGACACCGGCCGCCTGCAGTCCTGGCGTGAACGCTTCCTGCGCCTGGGCGACCCACTCGGCTGGCGCATCCCAGTGTTTGGCCCAATCGGGCAGGCGCCAGCGGGCCGCGTAACGGGCGATCTCCGGGTCGCAACCCATGCCGATCAGCACCGCGGTCGTCGCGCTGGGCAGCGTGATGCGCGCGGCGGCTTTACGGGCGAGCGCGAGGATCAGCAACTGCTGGGGCAAGGTCTGCTGCAGATCGATCGGCGGAAAACGCAGGCCGTCGGCCTCCAGCAGGATCTCGTCGAGCTGGCCCCCGTCATCGCCGGTCTGCATTTCGATGGCGACGATCGCGACCGTACCGTCGGGTGTGGACGGCTGCGGGACCGGGATCGTCGTGCTGGACGACTGCAGATCTTCGGCCTCGACGATCAGGTGGGCGTTGTTGCCGCCAAAGCCGAAGGCGCTGAGAGCGGCGCGTCGTGGACCGGCCCAGTCTTCGGCCGACTGGAGCAGTCGCAGCGGGCCGCCGCTCAGCTCGGCCAGCGGCGCTTCGACCGCACGGTTGGGGGGACGCACCTGCTGCTCGATCGCGCCGAGCAGCTTGATCAGACCGGCCGCGCCGGCCACCGAGATCAGGTGCCCCATGTTGGACTTGAGCGATCCCAGCGGCAGGTCGCTCGACTCGGCGAAGACCGTGGCGGCGCTGCGCAGTTCGACCGCATCGCCGACGGGGGTGCCGGTGGCGTGACATTCCAGCAACGAGACGCTCGACGGCGAGAGGCCGGCCATCTCGTAGGCGGCGCGCATCGCGCGCAGCTGTCCGTCCTCGGCCGGCGCCAGGAAGCCACCGCTCTTGCCGTCGTTGGACAGGCCGACGCCGCGGATCACGCCGAGGATCTTGCGCCCCTTGGCGCGGGCATCGCTCAGGCGCTCGAGCAGCACGAAGGCCGCCCCCTCGCCAGGCACCAGGCCGTCGGCGCCCTGGTCGAACGGCCGGCTGCGGCCGCTGCGGCTCATCGCCTGGAGCGCGCAGAAGCCGACGTGAATGAACAGGTCGTCGGCGTGATTGACGGCGCCGGCGAGCATCAGGTCGGCCCGCCGGTCTTGCAACTGGTCGCAGGCCAGCTTGATCGCGTAGAGCGACGAGGCGCAGGCTGCGTCGAGCGCGAACGCCCGGCCGTCAAATCCCAGGGCCTGTGCGGTCAGGTGCGCGGGCCAGCCGGAACAGAAACGGTTGTGGGGATCGACCGGTGCGCTGCCTGCTTGTTTAGCCTGTGCCTCGTCGAGCCAGACCGAGGCGGCGTAACGCGTCAGGGCCGGGGTGGGATAGGCCAGGTTGCCCATCACCAGGCCGGAGCCGGGTGGGACAGTCTGAATATCGGCACTGCGCAGGGCGCCCCGCGCAGCCTGCAGCGTCCATTGAAACAGCGGGTCGAGCCCCTCGATCAGCTCGGCCGGAATCGCGAAGCCATCCGGATCGAACTGCTTGTCGAAGCCCGAGACGTAACCGCCGCGATCCGACCAGGTCTGGTCGGCGCCGCTGCCACGGACCGTCTCCGCGGGGAGCTGCCAGTAGCCGGGCGCGGCGCTGGAGGTCAGGTCCTGTCCTGCGATGACGGCTTGCCAGAGCGCGTCCGGATCGGTGGCGCCGGGCAGTACGCAGGACTGCCCGACGATGGCAATCGGTTCGAAACTGGTCACGGGGACCCCTTAGTTGGTGAGGCTGACGGCTTCCTGGGTCACGTGCATTTCCAGCCCGTGAATCTCGGCGATCACGGCGCCGGCCGCATCGACGAACCAGAGATTTGTGCGCGTGCCGGTCTTGCCCATCTTCTCGCCGGTCAAGACGCAGGAGACCGGCGACTGCGCCAGCCCATCCTGGAAGCGGATGAACTCACCGAGCGAGGTCGGCAGGGTGGGGCGACCGAGAATCTCGAAGCCCCAGATCCGCGCCAGTTGCAAGCCGCCGTCGAGCAGCGCCGGGTCACTCAGCCAGCGATCGGCGGGCCAGTTCAGCTGTGCGGCGCCGATCAGCTCCGCCTGCGCGCCCTGGTCGCCGAGACCCTGGACTTCACGAAGCGCCGCGAAGGCCGGTCCATGAAATAGCTTGTCTCCATAGAGCGCGTCTCCCGCGATCTCGACCCACGGCAGCTCCGGCGCGGGAATCTCGCTGGGCGTCGGCGCAATGTCGGCCAAGGTGATTTCACAGGCATATCTCGGTGTGCCATCGGTGTCGCGCAGCGACAGCGAGAGCGTATCGGGCCCGGGCTGCTCGACGAGGATCTCGAAGCGCTCGGATTGCTGGCCGAAGCTGGTCAGCTGGATGCCGCGCAGCACCCGCAATTTGCTGCAGCGGGCCAGCACACGATCGGGACAGGTCGTGCTGGCTGCGCGCAGCAGCCATTCTTGCGCCAGCACCAGCGGCAGCACGACCGTGCCCTGAACCTGGTGACTGGTCAGATAGGGGTGACTTTGCGCGTCGACCACGACTTCCAGCCGGCGTGCGATGCGCGGTTGCGGACTGGAGATGATCCCGCCAACGACGGTCTCGATCTCGCCCGGCGCCGCCCGTTGCAGCTCGTCGACAAAGCGGCGCGCACCGTCGTCGAGCGGAATCAGCGGCACGCCCATCTCGGCGAACTTCTGCTCCAGGGCGGCGGTCACCATGCCGCTCTTCCACGGCCCCCAGTTGATCGTCTTGACCACGCAATCGACCCGGCGGCCAGCTTCATGGTGGGCCACCCGGTTCAAGACCTCGTTGGCCATCGCATAATCCGACTGGCCCGCGTTGCCCGCCCGTGCGGCGACGGAGCTGAACATGCAGATCATTCGCAGCGGATCCTCGCGCGTCGCGGCCAGCAGGTTGTGCAGCCCGGCGACCTTGGCGCCGAAGACCCAGGAGAACTGTTCGTCGGTCTTCTGTGACAGCATCTTGTCGGCGAGTACGCCGGCGCCGTGCACGATGCCGGTGATCGGGCCGAAGGTGTCACGCACCTGGAGCAGGGTCTGGTTGACCAGCTGTGCGTCGCCGATGTCGCAGCTGAAGTACTGTGCCTCCGCGCCGGCTTCGCCGAGTGCGTCGAGCGTGGCGCAGATCTCGCGCCTGGACTGAATTCGCGACGTCATCCGGCCCAGGTCGGCCGGCGTCAGTTGCTCGCCGCGCGACTGGGCGTCACGCAGTAACGCCTGCTTGAGCGCGGCATCACCGCTGACGTCGTGGCAGCAGGCCGGCTCCTTCTTGAGGATCGTCCGGCCGAGCAGCGCGATGCGCGGGTGTGCCTGGCGCGCCAGCTCCAGCAGCGAGGCAGCCGTCACGCCGCGGGCGCCACCGGAGACCACCAGCACGGAGTCCCCGTCGACGCACGGTTGCCCGCCTGTGGGCAGGACGGCGCGCATCTGCAGCGAGAGACGTCCGCCCGCTGCGGGCAGGCCGATCTCGACTTCGTCTCCGCCGGTCAGCAGTTCATTTGCCAGCACACGGGCCAGCTGTTGCGCGGTCCGGTCGCCGCGTTCGAGATCGATCGCGCGAACGGTCGACTCCGGCCACTCCTGAGCCGCGGTCTTGGCCAGGCCGGTCAAGCCGCCGAGCCAGGCCCGGTGATCCTGCCGCCCGCCGAAGGCGAAGTCGCCGCCGGTGTCCTGTACCAGGACCAGTGAACGACCGCCCTGTTCGAAGTGCGAGGCGACCGTGGTGGCGATGCGGAAGGCGTCGAGATTGACCGCGATCGCCGCCTCTTCATGGGCGATCCGCCGCAGACCGTCGAGCACGATGACCAGCGGCGCGTCCGGCGCGACCTCCGTGCTGACCTCGGAGCGGATGCCGTGCTGCAGCAGGCACTCGGCCAGCGCCTGCGCCACGCCGGAGCCCTCGTCGGTGATCGTCAGCGTATGGCCGTCGAACAGGTGCGGCAGTGAAAATCCAGGGGCCGGCGTCTCGATCGGCTCGACCACCAGGCGTTCGATCGGCGCGATCGTCTGCTCAGGGGCCGGCGCGGCCGGTGGGGCGGCTGCTGGGCTGGCCAGCGGGGCCACGCCGTTGGTTCCCAGGCGTCCGACGATCTCGCCGAGCGTGCGCAGGCTGCCCAGCTCGGCCGGATCGACCTCCGGCAGGTTCGGCACGCGCTCCTGCATGGCCGAGAGGATCTCGACACGCTTGATCGAGTCGATGCCGAGCTCGCTCTCCAGCTCCATCTCGAGGCCGAGCAT
>CAZMLI010000310.1:1909-5865 GCA_964566865.1 uncultured Planctomycetota bacterium | reverse complement strand
TCACGCTGCTGACCTTCGGCTTCATGGTCTGGTTCTGGAATCGTGGCCTGGCTTCCTACTCGTCCGCCTCGTCCTGATTCGATTCAGGGAGGGCGAGGCTCCCGCCGAGCCGCGGCGCGAAGCGCCGGAAAGGGTCAACTCGCGCGCCGGATCGGGCGAGAACAGTCAGCTTGGATCGCGGCCTCGGCTCGGCGGGAGCCTCGCCCTCCCTGAGTGGGCGCACCTAGCTCGGGTGGAGTAATAAACGTAATCGGCCGATCAGCAGCAGTGAGAGGAGGATCGCGGGTAGGCCAAGCAGGAGGCAGCTCAAGGCAATGCGCTTGCGGTCTGGCGTGAAGAGCGCGGCGAGCGCCGAGACGTAGCCGGTCAAGCAGCAGGTGGCGCCGATGGTGATCATCGTGCGCAGCAGCGGCAGCGGCGCCCAGGTGAAGGCCCAGAGCGCGACCAGTTCGATCACCACGCCGCTGGCCAGGAAGTAGCCGGCCAGCACGCCGTAGTGCGACTCGATCCGCTCGGGTGCGGTCTCTGCGGGGTCGAGCAACGCCTCGACGAGGCGCAGTTTCTCGGGATCGCCGAGTGCGGTGGCACCCTCGCGGACCCGCTGGTCCAGGCCCTCGTGCGAGGAGAGGTAGCCGGCGCGGCGCGGACCATCCAGGCCGACCAGGCGTGGCGCGAGCAGTTCGATCGCGCGCAGGTGGCAGTCGAGGGCCTGCGCGGCGCGGCCAGTGGCCTGATGGGCCATGCCTTCGAGCCAGGGGGACATCCATTCCGGCGCGTCCCCCGGCGCGACCAGTGCCTCGCGGGCCTCGGCGAATGCGTCCTGATGCACGCGGGCCCGGATGGTCAGCCACTGACAGGTATGGGTTGCCCAGGCTGGCGTGTTTTCCTCGACGAGCAAGCGGTCGGCTCGTTCGCGGACCTCGCGCACGGCCGCCGCGCTGCCTCTGCCGCGTCGCCAGTTCGTCAGCAGGCTCTCGAGGCGCATCAGCTCGACGGTCAGCAGCGCGCCGGCGTCGAGCGCGAACGCCTGTTGCGCGGCAGCCATGCGCAGCTCGGCCGCCTGCGTATCGCCCCGCTCGGCCGCCAGGACATGGCAGGCCAGCTGGAATCGTCCACAGAGATAGGGAGGGCAGTCGGCTGGAGGAGCGGGATCGGTCAGCAGCGCGGCGGCCGCCTCGAGCTGTCCGCAGTCCAGTTCCAGCAAGGCCAGTTCGGTGCGGTAGGCATAGCTGCCCAGCGCATCGCGAATGCCCTCGAGGTGCTCGGTGCACTGCCGGTAAATGCCGAAGCGCACGGCCGGCGTCTGTCCGGCTCCCCGACCTCGCAGGACCCGCAGGATTCGCCGCGCATCGCTCTCGATCAACGCGCTGCCGAGCCGGAACTGGATCGGCAAGAGGCCGATCAGCAGGTAGGCGACGTTCAGCCAGAAGGCCAGCCCCAGGCCCCAGTGCCCCAGTCGCCAGTAGAGCGGACCGGCCACGGCGATCCAGGCGGTGTGCGCAGCAAGTCCGCCGCAGAGCAGCGTGGCTTCCGCCCGGGCGCTGTGGTTCGAGCGCGTCGGCTGCGAGAAGGTCAGTCCCTGGAATGGCTTTCGCGGGCAGATGTAGAACACCGTCCCGCCCAGGCTGCAGCGCAGCAGCGGCCGGCCCAGTCCCAGCCCACAGGCGGTCACGCGATAGCCGGACAGCAGGCCCAGCGCGGCGTGGCCGAGCTCGTGGCTCCAGACGGTCAGGTAGTTCAGCCCGAGCAGGGCCAGCAGCAGATAGAGGGGGTCGATCGGCGCGGTTATCTGCCCAGCGCTTTGTAGATCGCCGCCTCGAAGCGATGCTCGAGGTCGGTTTCCTTGCCGCTGCCGAGCTGCACGATGCGGGTTCGCAGCGAACGTCCGTGCAGCCCCATCGTCGGCAGGTAGCGCCAGAAGATGACCGACTTGCCGTCCGGTTTCCAGACCGGCAGGATCGTCGCGTTGTTACCCAGGCTCTCGCTGCGCACCGCCGCGCCCTCCGCGAGCGTGTGCGTGACCTTGAGCGTGTCGACGTCGAGCAACAACAGCTTCTCTTTGGAGCCGCCCGAGTTGATCAGGATCTTGCTGCCGTCGGGCGAGAAGACCGCGAAGCGAGGCTGCCAGGCGTCGCCGGATGCTGGCTTGGGCTGACGCAGCTTGCCGTCGGCGTAGATGAACAGGGTGGTCTGCGCTGACTCTTTGGCGGTTCGCGAGATCGTCGCCCGTCGCTTGGGGTCAGCGCCTGCGGCGAGCGCGATGACCGCGAGCTGCTTGCGCCGGGCGTCGAAGTCCAGGTGGAAGTCCTGCTTGGTGGCCACCGCGAATAGCGGGCGTGGTTTGCCCTCCAGGTCGACGCTGCAGACACTGCCGTGGTAGACCCCGGCCTTGCTGTCAGGTTTGGGAACGACCAGGATGAACAGGCCCTTGCTGTCGGCCCGCCAGGCGTGATAGGTGGAGACGTTGGCCAGCCGTTTACCAATCTCCTTGCCGTCGGTCGCCTGGTGCAGCGAGAGGCTCGGCCTGCCGAAGGTCGGCGCGGTGACGACCGAGACATAGCGGCCATCCGGCGAGAGGCGCGCGTAGCCCAGCCGATTGTGGCCCGAGAGTATCTTGACCGGCTTGGCCTCGGCATCGAGCGAGCGCGCGAACAGTTCCCAGCGGTCATCGCGGCTGCGCGTGGCATACAGGATCGTCCGGCCCTGGCCATCGAAGACCGCCCAGGCGCCCTGTGTGCCGTCGCGACACTCGTGGATCAGCGTCGCCTCCTGATGCGCCGCGTCGATGACGAAGATACCTTCGCCACGGGCGATCGCCGCCCGGCCGCTGGGATCCAGCGAGAGCGTGATCGGCAGGCATCCGCTCAGCAACAGCAGGGGAATCAGGATCGCGGTTCGCGGTGTCAACTCAGTGGAGTTTACCAGGATGGACCGCAGAGTGTTACTCTCCGAGCAGGCTCGCGATCACTTGCCGCGCCGCAGCCAGGGGCATCAGCCGTTGCGCTGCGACCTGGCTGGCGAGTTGCTGCAGGTCGGCGCGCTTCTCACACTGCTCGCGGATGCCTTGCTCGACGAGCCGCCACATCCAGGCGCTGGCCTGCGCATTGCGCCGGCTGGTTCGTTGCCCGGAGGCTTCGAGCAACGCGTGGTGCTGCTCCACCGCCTGCCAGATCTCCGCGACCCCGACGTCCTCGGTCGCACTGACGGTCAGCGCCGGCGGCGTCCAACCCTCGAGCGCAGGGTGTAGCAGGGACAACGCCCCGTGGTAGGAGGTGCGCAAGCGCTCGGCCGCCGCCCGTGTTTCGCCGTCGGCCTTGGTCACCGCGACCGCGTCGGCCAGCTCGAGGTTGCCGCGTTTGATACTCTGGAGCTCGTCTCCGCCGTCGGGCGAGACCAGCAACAGAAAGAAGTCCACCATGCCGGCAACCGCGTCTTCGGATTGCCCGACGCCGACGGACTCGACCAGTACGATGTCGAAACCGGCCGCTTCGCTGACCAGGATCGTCTCGCGGGTGCGGCTGGCGACGCCGCCGGTCGATTGACCTGCCGGGGAAGGGCGGACCAGCGCCTCGGGCGATCGACTGAGCTCGGACATGCGGGTCTTGTCGCCCAGAATGCTCCCGCCTCGCACGGCGCTGCTCGGGTCGACCGCCAGCACCGCCAGCCGCCGTCCTGCGGCCAGCAGCCGCTTGCCGAGTGCCTCGATCAGGGTGCTCTTGCCCACGCCGGGCGCGCCGCTGATTCCGACCCGGATTGCCTGGCCAGTCTGCGGCAGCAGGGCCAGCAAAACCTTTTCTGCCAGCGCGCGATCCTGCGGATGGGTGCTCTCGATCAGCGTGATGGCCTTGGAGAGTATCCTCAAGTCTTTACCCAGAACGCCTTTGACGTATTTCTCGGCGCTCATGGCAGGTTCTGACATCTTCTGGCAAGCTCCCTGGGCTCGGCTTGACTAGTGG
>CAZMLI010000310.1:0-1809 GCA_964566865.1 uncultured Planctomycetota bacterium | reverse complement strand
CAAATCAGCACTACAGTCACGGTTCGATGACCGCAACCCGCAACAACACGGTCGTCAATCTACACAAAAAACAATCTGAGGCCAGGTTTAAGAAGAAGCTTCGGTTCCCCAGATAGGGGCGCGCAAAATTGGCCGCCGGGCAGAGATGATGACCTACTCAGGTTGTAGGTTGTAGGTCGTAGCCCTTCCGGTGCAGCCAGATCAACCAATTCGATGGATGCCGGCCGCCAGATCCGGTGGCTGCCCCTCGGATGAGCGACCGGAACCATAGAGATATGTTCCGGGCAGCGCCTGACTGACAGAACCCCTTCTTCGCCGCCTACATCCCCTCAAGGGGGCTTGCATGAAGAAGATGCTGGTCAACGTCGCCGATCAGGCCGAGAGCCGGGTCGCATTGGTCGATTCTTCAGCTCGAAAGAACGAGCTGATCGAGATCTACATCGAACGGGCTGCCAATCGCGGCATCCTGGGCAACATCTACAAGGCCATCGTGGTCAACATCGAGCCCAGCATCCAGGCCGCTTTCGTCGACTGCGGTGTGGGGCAGAACGGGTTCCTGCACGTCTCCGACGTGATGCCGCTGTATGGCAAACGCAGCAAGGAAGCACGCGAGAAGGCCAGCCGCAGAGGCGGCCGGGGTCGCGGCAGGGAGAAGGAAGCCCCCAAGGAGCAGGGACGCGGCAGCGGCCGACGCGATCGGCGGATCCAGGATCTGCTGACGCTGGGCCAGGAGGTGCTGGTACGGGTCTCCAAGGAGCAGATCGGCGGCAAAGGGCCGACGCTGACGACCTATCTGTCTCTGCCCGGGCGGGGCGTGGTGCTGATGCCGAGCCTGGCCAGTCGGATCAAGATCTCGAGCAGTATCGAGAAGCAGGAGCACCGCGACCGTTTGCTGGCGGCGATCGAGCAGGTCGATCCGCCCGAGGGAATGGGCTACATCTTCCGCACCGCGGCGGAGGAGATGGACGCCAGCGATCTGGAGCGCGACCTGAAGTACCTGCTCAATCTGTGGCGCGTGATCGTCGACCGAGCCAAGAGCGCGCGCGCCCCCGCAACGGTCTATCAAGAGAGCGATCTGGTGATTCGCACCTTGCGCGACCTGTACTCGCCCGCGATCAGCGAGATCGTCGTCGATACCGAAGAGGCGGCCAACAAGGCGCGCGACTTTCTCAAGATCATCGGCCCCAACGAGGTCGATCGGGTCAAGCTGCACAGCGGGCGGGAGCCGCTGTTCATCAAGTACGGTATCGAGACCGAGATCGACCGGACCTACGAGAAGCGGGTCCAGCTGGTGTCGGGCGGCAGTATCATCCTCGAGCAGACCGAAGCGCTGGTGGCGATCGATGTCAACAGCGGCCGGTTCACCCAGGAGTCGGACATCGAGCAGACCGCGCTGCGCGTCAATCTCGAGGCGGCCGAGGAGATCGCCAAGCAGCTCCGGCTGCGCGACCTCGGCGGGGTGATCGTCAATGACTTCATCGACATGCGCAACCTGACCAACCGGAAGAAGGTGGAGAAGCGCTTCCGGGATCTGCTGAGCAACGATCGCGCGCGGACCAAGATGAGCCAGATCAGCCAGTTCGGCATCATCGAGATGACGCGCCAGCGGGTGGGCCCGTCGATCAAGCGCTACACACACGAGACCTGCCCCCAGTGTGAGGGGCATGGCCTGATCAAGAACCTGCAGAGCATGACCTTGCACTGTATGCGCAAGATCCATCAGGGGCTGATGGACAAGCGGATCCACAAGATCAGCATCACTGGTAATCCCACGCTGATGCAGGACTTGCAGAATACGCGTCGGCGGGA
>CAZMLI010000309.1:2100-5882 GCA_964566865.1 uncultured Planctomycetota bacterium | reverse complement strand
GCGGCGGCCGAGGCGTGGCAGAGAATCCAGGCGCTCTGGCGCATCTCATCCTCGAGTTGCCCTGGGCCCCAGCCCGCGCAGCCGAGATAGCCCCGAAAGGCGGGCTCCAGAGAGCTGCTCGCCTGTCCGTCCCAGGCCGCGCGGATGTCCCCGCTGAAGTGGATCCCGTCGCAGATGCTCTGCGAGTCGGGAATCTCGGGTCCCAGTCGGTGCAGGATGAACAGCCGGTGGACCTCGACCGGGCCGCCGTGAAACAGCATGCCCTCGATCTCCGGGATCTGCTCGGCCAGCGCCTCCTTGTAGGTTATCGTGGTCGGCCGGTTGACCACCACACCGAGCGTTCCCTGCTCGTCATAGCTGACGATCAAAACCACGGTCCGCTTGAAGTTGGGATCCGTCAGGCTCGGTTTGGCAATCAGAAAGGTGCCTTGTTGCAAGGGCGTGGTCACGACTGCAGACTACACGATCCACCGACCGCTGCCAACGCGCCGGTTGAATTGTCCTGGCCGGCTTGATAGCTTTCAAGCATGCCGACCCGATGCGTGATGAGCGTGCTGATCTTGCTGGTCGCGATCGCCTCCGCAGCGGCTGAGATTCCCGCGGCCGAGTGGACCCGGGCGGTCCGGGGCGTGCGCAGCTCCTACGATCAAAGCGACGAAGCCGCCTTCCGTCGCCACCTGCAAACCATCGCGCGAGACAACTCGCCCCGCGCGGTCGACGCGATCTTCAAGGCCCTGACGCTGGCCAGTGAGCTGGACTTTTACGATCAGGCGGTGATGCTGCTCTCGCGCATGACTCAGGACAAGGCCCGGGCCAAGCTGCTGCGCCTGGCTCGACGGGCCAGCAAGTGGCGCCAGCGATACGCGTCGATCGAGGCGGTCTCCCGCTGGAGCACAGGCGAAACGCTGGTGCTGGGGGCCCTCTCCGCGCGGCAGGCCCCGATCCGCCGGCTGGCAATGCGCCTGGTTGGCGACCTGGAGCTGACCCAGGGCATCGAGAAGATGATCGAGATGCTGGTGGCGCTGGACCGCGGAGGCAGCCGCAGCAGCGTCGAGGCGCGCGACCTGCGTGAATCTCTGCTCCAACTGACGCGCAAGAAACTCGAGACGGGGCAGGCTTACCAGGCATGGTGGAAAGGCCTCGACTTCGTCAGCAAGTCGGAGCTGCTCTCGCGCAAGACCGAGACACAGCAGCAGACCCGGAAGGAGGGCGAGGGCGGCAGCGTCTCGCCCGTGATGGACTGGATGAAGCGCCGCCGCCGCAAGGACTGGCGCTACATCACCACCCGCCGCAAGAGCGACATCCTCGTCGTGCCCGGGGTCTTCGACAAGGTGCAGCAGGTGCTGACGCACATGAAGATCCAGCACACCGTCGTGGCGCGGAATCAGATCGGTAAGCAGAAACTCGATCCGTCACAGATCCTGATCTTCAACTGCACCCGCACCCCCGGCATCCTGGGTCAGCCGCAGGTCAAGCTGCCCCCCGGGCTCAAGCTGCCCAAGGGGTTCCAGCTACAAGGTCTGGGAGGCAACTCGATCAAGCTCTCGAAGGCGACGATCAAGAAGATCCGTACATTCGTGCGACAAGGCGGCTACCTCTTCACCTCCGACTGGGAACTGGTCAATGTGCTGACACGCGCGTTTCCCGAATATGTAGGCGTCGCCGGTTACACCGCGCAGCACAACTACGCGATCCGCCCGGTGAAGAACAACTGGAACCACCCCCTGCTACGCGGCGTCTTCAGCGACGGTCCCTATCGGGCGAAGAAGTTGCGCTGGAAGATCGATCAGGCCAGCTTCTTGATCAAGATCAGGAGCAGTCGCGTGACCTCGCTGGTCTATTCCGACCCGCTGAAAAAGCGCTACAACAACGGACTGGTGGCGATCACCTTCAGCCCGCTGGCGCGCGGCAGTCAGGGCAACGGACGCGTGCTGCATGTGCTGTCCCACTTCGAGAAACAATACACCGGCGCCGAGGACGGCTATGCGCTGCAGAAGATGCTGCTCAACTTCATCGCGCTCAAGCAGAGCTGGCGCAAGAAGCCAAAGAAGCGCTAATCGAGTGGCGTGAGCAATCTGCGAAATCCGTGAATCCGTGAAATCTGTGGCAACAAAACCCGCAAAACCGCGTCGCAGCCAAACCCCTCACTACCGCTCCAGCCGCTGGATCTGCGTCATGATCGGCGACTTATGGGAAGCCGGCGCCAGCAAGTGCGCCTTGCGCAAGCTGGTCAGCGCCGCGCTGGTCCGCCCCAGCTCGGCCAGCGTCAGCCCCCGTTTGTGCCAGGCATTCCACAGCTTGGGCGAAATCTCGCAGGCCAGGGTGAAGTCCCTCAGTGCCGGTTCGAGCCGGCGTAACTTGCGCAAGGTCAATCCGCGCGCGAAACGGTATCCGGCATCCTTGGGCGAGAGCTTGATCGCGGCGTCGTAGTCTGCCAGCGCCGCCTTGAACGCGTCGATCTTGTAGCGCGCGAAGGCGCGGTTGTAGTAGGCCGCGTGGTGGTCGGGATCGTAGCCGATCGCCTTGCTGTAATCGGCGATCGCTTGCGGGTAGTTCTGCTTATCCAGGCGGGTATTACCACGCTGGTAGTAAGCCGCCGCGAGCGGGCGCAGATAGATTCTCCGCGCCGCCTCGAAGCGTTGCCTCGCCTGGGAAAACTTCTCCTGGCCCAGCAACTTCTTGCCGCGAGCCACCTCGGTCTGGCCTTGCTTGATCGTGGCGAGATCCAGACCTGGCAGCCGACGGCTGACCAGCGCCAGCGCGTTCTCCGCCGCCTGCTGCGCTGCACCCGCCGCGTCTCGCGCCAGCGCCAGACGTCTCTCGAAGGCCGCCAGCTCTGCCCGATAGACCTGCGCGCCCTTCTCGAACGCCTTGCGAGCGGCGAGTGGCTTCTGCTGACGGAGCAACAGGTCGCCGCTGTCGATCCAGGACAGCGGCGAGCTCGGCACCTGGCTGCCCATGCGCTGGCTCGCAGCCTTGCCCGCCGCCACCGCCCTTGCGCGCGCGCCGGTCGCCGCTTTCACGGCGGCCGCAATGCGCCCGCCGGCCTGATTGCGCACGGTCTCCCACAGATCAAACGCCTGCTTGAAGCGGGCCTGTGCATCGAAGAACTTGCCCGCTGCGGTCAGGCGCTCGGCCTGCTCGAACAACTCGAAGCCTCGGGCCATCTCGGGCGGAGGCAGGACATCGGTCTTCGCATATTGCTCGCGACTCTGATTGCGTGAGGCCAGCGCCGGTTGCCTGGCCCGGGCCACCAGCTTTTGCGCGGCGGCCAGACCGGTCGCCTTCGCCACACGCAGCTTCATCTGCGCTCGCACAAACGCCGAGCGGGCCGCCTTGAAACGGCGCCTGGCTTCGAGCTTCCCGGCCTCGACCAGCGCCTGCTTGCCGGCCTTCAGCTCGGGCGGCGGCTTGAGCTGCCCCGCGTCGAACAGTGCGGCGCAGGCCTTCAAGCAAGACGTGGCATTGGCACCCGCCCGCTCGGACTCCTGCTTCAGCGAGGCCAGCTCGAGCGTGACGGATGCGAGCGCGGCGCTGAAGAGCTTGCCGGCCTCGACGTATGCCGAACGGGCCGACTTGTAGGCTCGCCGGTCCTGCTGCGCTTCCCCTTGCTCGAGCGCATGGCCGCCACGCGGCAGCTCGGGCGGGACCGTCAAGTCCGACCCCGCCAGCAGCTTGCGACAGCGGGCAGCGGTGACGGTCGCCGGCTGGTGTACCCGATCGGCCGCCCGCTTGAGCGCTGCCAGCCGCTTCTCGCTGACGGTCTTGCCCTCGATGAAGAG
>CAZMLI010000309.1:0-2000 GCA_964566865.1 uncultured Planctomycetota bacterium | reverse complement strand
GGCCCAGCGTCGACGGCACCGCCAGATCAGTCTTGCCGTATGCCGTCGCGTAGGCCTGCTTGCTGGCGAGCGCGGCCACCCGTTGCTTGGTCAGCGCTTTCCGTGCAGCCCGGTCGGCCGCATCCGGCGCCGGCGTCGTTGCCTGCGGCTGCGCTACGGGCGCCGTCTCTGCGGGCTTCTGCTCGTCCGGGGACCAGATGGCCCAGACCAGCAGGATCAGCAACAGCAAGCCACCCGCGCCCGCGGCGAGCCAGCGCGGCTCCAGGCGTCGCCAGAGAGGGATCTCAGGCTCCGCTGCCCGCACGGGCCTGGGCGGTATGCTGGGTCGCATCGGCAGCGGGTCCAGCTTCGTGTCTTCGATGCTGCGCGGATCGATGTCGCTCATCGTCGCACGCTTGGGCGCATCCGCGCGGGGCAGGACCGTCGCGCTATACCCGGTGCCCTGGCGGACCGCCTCGATCAGCTCGGTCACGCTCTGATAGCGCTCGTCCGGGTGCTGGTCCATCGCCTTGACAATCACCTCGCGCAGGGCAGCCGGCAAGCCGAGCTCGTCGAAGTTCGACAGCTCGGGCCCCTTCATCAACTGGCGGGTCAGCACCGCTCTGGCCGACTTGCCCGAGAAGGCCTCCTTGCCGGAGATCAGAAAGTAGAGAATGCCGCCCAGCGCGTAGATGTCCGAGCGTGCATCGGCGCTCGACGCGTCGTCGATCTGCTCCGGCGAGATATAGCCCGGGGTGCCCATGATCACCCCGGTCTGGGTCAGCTTGGGGGCGTCCTCCTCGACCAGCTTGACCAGACCGAAGTCGAGTGTCTTGGCCAGCTGGGAGCCGTCCGACATGCGCGTGACGAAGATGTTGCTCGGCTTGAGGTCGCGATGGACCAGCTCCTGGTGGTGCGCGGCGGAGACGCCAGCACAGATCTGCTCCATCATCGCATGCGCGACATCCAGCGGCAGACCCTCGTCCCGCGGCACGAACTCGTCCAGCGGCAGACCGTCCAGGTACTCCATGATCATGAAGATCAGCCCGGCCTCGGTATTGCCGAAATCGATCACGCTGACGATGTTGGGATGCGCCACCTGGCTCAGCAGCTGCGCCTCGCGGAAGAAGCGCTTGATCACATCGGGTGTGTTCAGCACCGGATTGAGCAGCTTGACCGCCACCGGCCGGCCGAGCGGGTTCTGGATCGCCTTGTAGACCGTGCCCATGCCGCCGGCGCCGATCTGCTGCTCGATCTTGTAACTGCCCTTGAGCAGCTGGCCGAGCATCGGGTCGACCTGCTCGGCGATCAGCGTGGCGCCATCGTCCGGACAGAGCGCGACGTCGTCGTCGTACTGCGTATCACAGAGCGGACAGAACTTCATCGTCCACTAATCCTTGATCGTCGGCCCCTGCCCGGCGCCAGCGCGGGGTTTGAGCCCCTCCGGCACCTCCGGTTCGAGCGTATAGCTGTACTCCTTATCGATGCGGGCAGTGAAGAAGTACGGGGCGATGAAGCAGGCCAGCCAGAGCAGGCTGAGATCGGCATGATAGCGGGTCACCAGGGTCTGTTTGAGCTGCTTGTGGCCCTGCTTGCTCAAGGTGAGCTGGTAGCTCTTTCCGGGAAAACTCCAGAACGGCGTCTGGAAACTCAGCTCCGGGGTCTGGCCCAGATCGCTGCCCGCCAGGCTGACCTGGACGCCAGCGGGATCGGTCAGCACCCGGGTCCGATGTTGAAAACAACCGGGGACCAGCACCAGCGTCACGACCAGCGACAGAATGCAACAGCGCCTGGAAAGCTGGGACAAGGACGATCTCCTCTGGGTGGGGTACCACTGAAACCGCAGTATAGCCCGGACCATTCACGATCTCACCTCATTTGCGGGGCGCTTTTCCGCCGAGCTCGTCCTGCTGGCCGCTCAGGAACCAGAAACACCTAGCGCAGGCCTTCGGCCGTAACCAAATCGCTGGTGGCACATCCGACGCGGAGGCAGAAGAGAGGCCGCAGAGCCTCACGCGGAG
>CAZMLI010000308.1:0-5902 GCA_964566865.1 uncultured Planctomycetota bacterium | reverse complement strand
TTCTTCGGGACAGCCGCAGGGAAACTGACCGCAGGTCTGGCAGGGCTGCCGCGCGGGGTCAGTGGAGTAAACGATCCGGCCAGACAAATGGCGTTACTTGAGGTCTGCCAGCTTCTTCTCGACCAGCGGGTTCAGCTTGATCTTGAGCCTGGCGAAATACGCAATGACCTTCTTGAAGGCCGAGTGATTGGTCAGCCCGAGCTCCTTCTGGATATCGCAGGCGACACTCAGCGCCGAGTTTCCGCGCATCTCGATCACCTCTTTGCGATCGTACTCCACCGGATAACCGTGGGCGATCATCTTGCCCTTGGGCTTTTTGGTGACCAGCAGCTGATCGATCTCGTCGCCAAACCCGATGAGACCCGAGGCAAACGCCGCCACGCCGCGAGAGGCGCTGGGGAAGTACAGCAGATGCTTCTGGGTCAACTTCGATTTGCTCTCGTCGCTGATCCGGCCCAGCTGGGCCTTGATCCGCCCCATGATCTGGGTGAAGGCTGCGGCGTTGGAGGGATCGGCCTTCAGGTAGCTGTCGAGGATCTCGAGGAACGCCTCCATCATGGTCGCTTGATTCGCGGCCAGCTCCTTACCCAGTTTCAACTTGGCCCGGGCTGCAATCTGGCGAATCGCCACCAGTGACTGGTCGAGCTGCTTGACCAGCAGCTTGGGCTCGATGCGCTCAGCGAGCAGCGCTTCGTCGAACTCCAGATGATCCTGCTTGGACACGCTGTGCCGACGGTACAGCGCGCGCGACCACTTAGCCGCCAGCGTATTGTATTGCACCAGCGACTTCTCGAACAAGCCGATCGTCTCGGCGTTCTTGCGCCCGAAATCAGAGCTCTTGTAGCGGGCCAGCTTGCGCCGCAGAAACGCCGCCCCACGCTGGCCGTTGCGCACCATCGCATTCCAGATTCCGGCGTGAAAGTTGCTCGTCCCGCGCGCGCGTTTGTGCTGCCGCTTCAGCTCGGCGAGCAGGTTTTCGAACTTGGAGAGATCGACGAACAGCCCCTCCTGCGAGGTCCGCCCCCGTGCGTTGAGACCGGCCCAGGCACGCTGAATGTTGGTCACGATCTCGTGTTCGAGCCGCTTGATCACCTCTTCCCGATTGAACCTCGGCTTGGTCTTGCCACCGCGAGTCTCGTTGAACAGGAAGTAGTAGTTGGCCCCCAGATCGCGAATCTTGATCGGCATCTGGGTCAGCACTGTCTGGACGAAAGGGAACAGCGGCGCCAGCTGGCGCGAGCGCTCGGTCAGTGCCGTTGTGGACATCTTCCGCAGCGCCAGATCCTCGGTGACCGCCTCCGTGCGCCAGCGGCGCTTGGCCGCAGCGTCCCACTGCTTGACCGAAGCGAACTTGTCCGCACGCGCCTTGATCCGCGCATGGGCCGCTTCGAGCTTCTTCAGCTTCAGGCCGAGGCGTTCGGCCTCCTTGGCCTCGAGCGCCACGATCTCGTTCACCTCGCCGACGATCAAGCTATAGGAGGTCTGCGTGCGCTTGTTATTACGCGTGACCATGCAGATCAACTCCCACTCCCCCAGCGCCATCCCTTCGATCGGTCCCATGCTGCCGCCGAAGTTGACGCCGCCGGCGCCGGCGCCCAGGAAGGCCTTGGCCTGTGACAGACCTGTCGAGCGCTGGTTGACCCGCACCTGCGTGGCCTTGAAGATGCGACCCTTGAACCGCAGGAAGACATTGATCGGCGTGGATGACGGGAAGGGCGCACGTCCACAAAAGTAGATCGTGCGGCCGGCGCCGCCACGTGCCTCGCGCGTATAGGCCGTCAGCCAAAACGGCTTGTCGGACTTGTTGTCCGCCACGGCTGCACAGATCGGCAGCGTGAGGGCCAGAAGGATGCTAAGTGCTCGGGTCACGTCTACCTCTTGAAGAAAGTTTCCCACTTGAGGATCTGCGCACCACCCCGCTGATAGGCAACGGTGATGCTGTCGAGCACCGGAGTGTCGATCAGCGCCCCTGACTTGCTGCTGGCGGAGAACTCCGCGCGGATGCGCATCCGATCGCCGGAGAGCATCAGCTTGTTGGCCAGCGCCGGATCGCTGAAGACCTTCGCCCCGGTCAGGGTCTTGCCCTTGTAGGAGGAGAAGCCCAGCTTGATATTGCCCGTCAGATTGTCGGGAATGTGTTCGGTCCAGGTTGCGCTGAGAAACGTCACGCTACTCCCGCCCGGGATGGTCAGCCACGGTGAACGCCAGAAGCCGCTGGTCCTGTAACGCCCCGCCAGATAGTTGCCGATCACGGAGAACGTATCCCTCGCGCCTGGATAGACGCGGATCTCATCCATCGTGCAGTGCGCCATCGCCGGCTTCATCCGCGTATTGAAAATGCCCCAGTTCGAGTTGTAGATGTAGACCGTCGTCTGGTTCGCCCCATCCGGCCCGATGTTCTCCCGGCCATTGACGATCAGCTTGTTGCGGATCGAGTCGATCACCAGCCCGATATGGTGCCACTCGCCGCGCTCGAGATCGCCGCTGTGCCAGGCCGAGTGCCACTCGTTGGTGGCGTCGTCCTGCAGGATGACCTGTAGCGTATTGGTCGTATCGTGATTGGCCCAGAAGGAGAGGATGCTCTCCCAGAGACCCGGGCTGGGGATGTAGCGACTCGGAATCGTCATGTCCAGAAACAGCGTCGGCTCCTTCGACGCGAAACCGTTGGTGCTGTAACCCGAGCCATAGAGTATGTCGGAGCTGCGCTTGTCTCGCAGGACAAGATCGTCGGTCCGGTCGTTCTTGGTGTTGAACAGCATCTTGACCCACATCTCGACCGTCAGCGCGCTTGGAATCGTGCCGCCGCCATAGGCCAGCTGGCGACGCGAGGCGAACAGGACGCCATCCGGCAGCAGGTTGCTGTTCCACTCGAACCGCGGCGCGGTGACCCGCGACCCGGACTCGCGCTCCACGGGCTCCAGCGAAGATGTCTCGGGCGCGATCACGCTGCGCTGCCGCAAAATGTGCCCGGCAAATGCGGCGGAATTGCTACCCAGGTCGGCTCGCAGATCATCGGTTCGACCGTCGCCGTCCGGCCGGAACGAAGAGTAGAGCAGCGTCCCGGCCGACCCGACCGCGCGCGTCGATAGCATCAGCTGGCCGTCGTAGATCGCGGGCGCACTGGTCAGCGAGGTGCTGCTGCCGCTCGAGGCACTGATCACCTTCTGCGGCACGCCCGAGATGCTCCAGCTACGGGGATCGTACTCCGGGTAGGTGTCGACGCCGCTCTTGGTCGACAGGCCGCTGATCAGCAGGTCCTTACGGTGCCCTGCCGTGCCGCTGGCGCCTTCGAAGTCGTACTGGCTGCTCAGGCGGAATTGCTCGTAGGCCCGAACCGTCGCGCGAATCTTGAACTCCGCGATCACCTTGTCGAACTTGTCGATGACCTTGCCCAGCGAGCTGATGATGTAGGTTCCCGTCGGCGTCAGCGTGCCTTCGGTCGTGTAGCCGGGTGTTCCGGCGGTGGTCAGCAGATCCCACTTGTCACAGCCGCGAAACGCCGGTTCGCCGCCGGAGCGACGGTTGAGGCTGGCCCAGCTGAAATTCGGATTGAATTTCTGCGAATCGGTATTGGGGTTCAGGTTGGCGAAGACGACATCGGCCTTGAGCAGCTTGTGAGCCGTCGTGGAACCGCTGAAGATCGTCCCCGAGTTGGCCGAGAGCCAGGTGAAGAACACGTTCCAGGTCCGAAACGGGCCGGTCGCGATACGATAGGCCACGATCTCGGCCGCCAGCTTGTCCGCGTCGGCCGGAGTGATCACCACCGATTTCCCGCTCGAGCCGTTGGTATTCGGCGCCGACGGGATGTTGGGGTAGATCACCTGGTCGATGTCCTCCACGTAGCTGGCGGTGATCCCGCTGAGGATCGCGATCAACACCTCGCGCGGCGCGCCGTTGATGTTGACCGGCGCCCGCTCGACGATCTCGGCCGACTTGATGTCGTCCTTGAGGCTGTCCGGGTCGTTGCGCGTATTGTCGAACTTGATCGGGTTGAGCACGTTCGGATCGCGCCAGCCGAAGACCGTGATGAACTTCTCGAACCGATCGAAATCATCCTGGCTGATGAACGACAGGCTCAGCAGATCCTCCTTGCTGAAGAACGAGCGCTTGGCCAGCGTCATCCGATAGTCGACGATCTTCGCGCCCTCTCCGGGCTTGATCGGCGGGGACACCGGGTCGATCGCGCGGCCGAGGTTGTCGAGGATCTTGCCCAGCACCTCGCGCGTGCCCCAGTTCAGGTCGAGCTGGCTGGAGGTATCGATCACCTTCAGCGTGTAGGTGATCAGCTTGATCCCGGGCTCCCTGTAGGGGATGTTGCTGACCACGCCGCTGGCGACGGACTTGTTGCGGATCTCACCGGAATAAGTCTTGCCCAGCATCTGGAACGAAGGGGCCGTGGCGTGCTCGATCGGGCATTCCTCGAACTCGACCAGGCCGTTGCCGTTGGTGTCTTCTCCGGCGTCGGCGATGCCGTTCTTGTTGGCATCCTCGCCATGGTAGCGCCAGTCGGCGGTGGCCATGTTGATCGTGCCGCTCGAGACATACTCGTTGATGCCGGCCAGCGCGCGCCGCACCCCGGCCTCGGCCGCCAGCTTGGCCCGCGTGAGGTGGGCATAGCTCTTGCCCGCGCGGCGTTCGAGTTGCTGCATCCTGACGAAGGAGACCGCCAGAACGGAGAGGACGAAGAGAACCCCAAGACTGATCAACAACGCGACCGCCCTGCGGTGATGCCGGGTCAAACTTGCCATCGGAACAACCCCCTGCCTGAAGAAGGGAGAAATACAGCCCTGCCAGACAATACCAACGGGCGAGCAATCTCCCACGGATTATATAGTGGGCCTGACCCGGGTCCCTGCTGCATAAAAATATCTTGACCAAACCCTCCGATACGCATATCTGACGGGTCTCATGCCAATACGCGCCCTGTGGATCGTCCTGACCCTGTCTGCCTGTCTCTGGGCGGCGGTCGGAGACGGCGAAAAAGACCAGAAGTCCCCTCAGCCTAAAAAGGCAGACCCGCAACCCGACCCGGCGGCGCGGCGCGCACAGCGAGGGGCCCCGCACTTTGCCATTCACCTGACCGCCGTGCCGCTCGCGGCGGCTGTGCGCTTCCTCAGCGAGAAGACCGGCTACCCGATCAGCCTCGACGGCCTCGACCCCAGATGGCCGGTCACGATCAAGCGCAAGCCAGCGGCTTTCTTCTCCCACCTGCTCGCACTCTGCAAGGAAGCGCGCGCCACCTTCGCGATCGATACAACCGGCAAGATCATCCTCAGCAAGGGTCCGATGCCGTCCGCTCCCCGGCTGGTAGACGGTCCGTTCCTGGCCGAGGTGCTCTACGTCGAGCGGGTCACGCGCTACGGTTTCCGTGGCCAGCCCGTCGTACTGGCCCGCGCGGCGGTACGCCTGCGCTGGGAACCCGGGGTGCGGCTGACCGGTCATTCGCAGCTGAAGCTGATGATGGCCAACCGCGGACCGGGTTCGGTGACCCAGGTGGTCAGCTTCGAGGCCCAGCGCAAGACGCGCTCGATCACGATCCCGGCCATCTTCCAGGTCGAACTGTCCCCGACCCTGCAGAGCACCACCGCCGCCGTCGGCCGCAACGTGAGCGGCCTGGTGGGAAAAGGCGGCGACCCGAAGCTCGCCCTGGCGATGCGCAGCATCTCCACCAGCGCGACCCAGTTGAGCATCGCGTTCGACCTCAAGGGCATCACCGACGCCGCACGGGACCGCGCGATCGTCTTCAGCCTCGAAGACGCCAAGCAGCAGCGCGTCTTGCCGCACACCCGCTTGATCAGCGGCAGGCCCGGCCAGCGGCTGTGCAAGCTCGGCTTCAAGTTCCCCAAGGGCTTCGCCCCGGCCAGACTACGGATCACCTATCCGACGAAGGTCGTGACGCGCA
>CAZMLI010000307.1:0-5924 GCA_964566865.1 uncultured Planctomycetota bacterium | reverse complement strand
AGCTCGACGATCTCGGCGATCCTCAGGCCGCGCAGTGACTGGCTGGCGCGCGCGACGGCTGCGGTGGCTGCTTTTTCCCATGAATCAGGGCTCGTTCCGACCAGCTCGATGATCTTGTAGACACTCTCGGACATGACGATCTCCTTTAGTTTGATGGGCCCTTCGTACTACCGGGAATCGGCTGTCGGTTCAACCCTTTACTGAACCTTCAACGTCATCCTGGTCGGGCCCTTCACGTCGATCAGCAGCTGCATGCCATTCTGTTTGAGCTTGGCCGTCATCCGGGTGGTGCCTGCGAGGGTTTGCGCGGTGACCAGGTGTCGTGTCAGGTCGACCACAATGCGGCCCGCGAGAGTGGTGCTGGTATGGATCTTCTGGGCCTTGGAGAACAGCTTGAAGCTGGCCGTGACGTCGATCTGCGCCCGCCCGTCCTTGATCTCGAGCAACCGGCATTGCATCTTGCCGCTCTTCCACTCCGTTTTGCGCTGGACGAGCACGCGGCGCAGGGCCTCGCCGGTCACCTGCCACTTGTGGCCGATGGCGACCGGCTTGGCCGGCATCATCTCGTTCCAGTCTTCCGGCTGCAGCAGCGCCTTGGCGCTGTCGGGCAGGTTCGCGGGCGCGAGGATCTTGATCTGCTCGCCGTCGATCTCGAAGGTCACCGTCTTGCCCGCCAGCGGGGTATCGGCCTGACGCTTCTCACCGTTTTGCACGACCCGCATGTGGGACTTGGTGTACTTGCGTGTGACCTTCTGGCGTCGGCCGTCCTTGCTGCTCTCGATCGTCTCGCTGAAGGCTGTGGTGCGTTGCTCCTCGATCTCCAGCGGGACCGCTTGCGGGCCGTACTCCTGGGATCCGCTGAGCTTCTTGCTGACCGACTGCGTCACCCTCAGGACCTGGCCCTTGTGGTACTTCAGCCGGAGGTCGAAGGTCTCATCGGCGCTGGCCTGCGCGGCCAGGGCGCAGAGCAGGATCAGGGCGAGGGGCAACTGCTTCATCGAAATACTCTCCGTCAGGTGGTGGGCAACTGGGATTCGTCGAACCAGTTGATCTGTCGCTTGACCTGCCTGGCGGCCTGACAACAGTCGCCGTGGCTGGCCGCTTCGCCGGGGCCGGCGAAGATATTGAGCTGGTGCGGCGCCAGGCGCAGTGGCACGTTGTCGCCGGGCGCGACCGAGGTCTGTCCGTTGAACGACGCCTGGACAGAGGTACCGGAGGGCAGCTGCAGTGTGCAGAGCTTGCGCGTGCCGTGATAGCTCAGGGAGAGCACCCGCGCCATCACGCCGCCGGTGGTGGCGATCGCGATGTTGTCGGGGCGCAGGAGCACCTGCACCTCGTCGCAGACACAGTGCTGCACGGCGATCTGCGCCAGCGTCACCGGGCCGAGCTCGGTGAGAATCTCGCTCTCGCTGCGCGTACCGAGCAGCCAGTTGGCCTGCCCGACGAAGCCGGCGACGAACCGGGTCGCGGGTTTGTCGTAGATCTCGTCCGGCGGTCCGGCCTGCTCGATCTTGCCCTCGCGCATCACGGCCAGCCGGTCGGAGACCGACAGCGCCTCCTCCTGATCGTGCGTCACCAGCAGCACCGGGATGCGGGAGCAACGCAGCATGCCGAAGATCTCCTGTCGCAGTTCCTGCCGCAGCGCCACGTCCAGGTTGGCGAACGGTTCGTCGAGCAGCAGCAGCCGCGGACGCGGCGCGAGCGCCCGGCCGAGCGCCAGCCGCTGCTGCTGTCCACCGGATAGCTGGTGCGGGTAGCGCCTGCAGAGTTCGCCGATGTCGAGCAGGCTGCAAAGCTCGTTGACCCGCTGGCGGCGTTCGGCGCGAGACCAGCCCGACAGGCCGAAGGCCAGGTTCGCTTCGACGCTCAGGTGAGGGAACAGCGCATACTCCTGAAAGACCATGCCCATCTGGCGCTTCTCGGAGGGCAGCACGTATCCGGGGCGGGACAGCAGCCGCTCCCCCTGGTGAATCTCGCCGGCGTCCGGCGTCTCGAACCCTGCGATCAGTCGCAGCGTGGTGGTCTTGCCGCAGCCGGACGGCCCGAGCAGGCAGGTGATCTGTCCCGCAAACATCTCGAGCGAGAGCTGATCGACGACCGGCGATCCCGGCTCGAACGCCTTGCACAGTCCGCTGACACGCAACACGGGTTTCATGCCACCATCCTAACGGATACATCCACTCGAGAGAGGGTGCGACTCAACAAGAATGCCACCAGCGGCAGCGAGACCAGGATCAGCAACAGGGCCGCGGGCGCGCCGGGCGCGAACAGCTCCTCGCTGTGTTGCTGCCAGACGCGGATCGCGAGCGTGTCGTATCCGACCGGTCGCAGCATCAGCGTCGCGGGCAGCTCCTTCAAGGTGGCGAGGAAGATCAGCACCCAGCCGACGATCAGTCCCGGCCTGACCAGCGGCAAGGTGATCCGTCGCAAGACCTGCCACGAGCTGGCGCCGCAGGAGCGCGCAGCCTCCTCGATCGCCGGCGTCAACTGGTGCAGCGTGGTCTCGGTGGATTGCAGGGCCTGCGGCAGGAAGCGTACCAGGTAGGCGAAGATCAACATGGCGACCGTTGGGTAGAGCGGCCGGATCCAGGGCTGGCTGAACAGCAGGATCACGCCGATCGCCACGATCGGTCCCGGCAGGACATAACCCGCATAGCAGGTTCGTAGCGAGAGGCTGCCGGCCCAGCTTTTCAGACGCTGCGCGCTGTAGACGATCAGGAACGAGAGCGCGATGCCGAGACTGGCGCTGGTCAGCGCCAGCAGCAGGCTGGCGCGTGCGCCTGCGAACAGGCCAGGGTCCAGCGCGTCGCTGCGCATGATCTCCAGACTGGCCCCGAGCAGCCGGGTCACCACGAAGCCGAAGCCGAGGGTGAACAGGCAGCCGCAGAATAGCCAGGCGAGGGCGGTGCCGGCCCAGGACAGCTGGCGGCGTGTGGGCAGGCGTTGCGTCCCGGTGGTCTGGTAATAGCGCGCCTGACGGCGAAAATAGCGTTCCGCGGCGAACAGCGCCAGGCAGAGCAGGACCAGGATCAGGGCCAGCGCGGCGGCGGCGGACAGGTCCATGCTCATGTTGCGCTCGAGGTAGATTGCCCGGGTGAAGGTGGGGTAGCTCATGATCGAGACAGCCCCGAAATCCGCCAGGCAGTAGATCATCGCCAGGAACAGGCCCGCGACGATGCCGGGGCGGATCGACGGCAGCACGACCCGCCACATCACGGTCCAGCGCGAGGCCCCCGCGATGCGCGCGGCTTCCTCGTAGGTCGTATTGAACTGCACCAGCGCGGTGCGGGTCAGCAGGTAGACGTAGGGGTAGGTCGCCAGCGACATCACGGCGACGGTGGCGCTGAAGCTACCGTAGAGCGCGGGTCGCAAATCGGTATAGACCCAGGCCAGGATGTAGGGCGGCACCGCGAGCGGCGCGGCCAGCAGCCATTCCCAGATGCGCCTGCCCAAGAACTCGCGCCGGGTGATCAGCCAGGCGCTGCCGACGCCCAGCAGCAGGGTCGCCAGTCCCACGCCGACCGCGAGGGACAGCGAGCTGACCAGTAGTTGCGGCAGGCGGGTGGCCCACAGTCGGCGCCAGATCGCCGTGTCGGCGGAGCTGGCGGTGTAGAGGATCAGCAGTAGCGGAAGCCCGAGGGGCAAGCCGAAGGCCAGGGCGGCCAGATTCCAGCCGCCAAGGCCCCGACGCAAGCTGCGCCATCCCCGAAGCGGGCCGGGGATCAATCCAGCCCCAGCTCCTGAATCAAGACGACGGCCTCGGCGCGCCGCTTGCCCATCGTCTCGACGCCGACGTCGGTCAGCTTGATCTGCTCGCGAGACTTGACCGCCGGATGGGTCTCCACCTGCGGACTGACCGGGTATTCGAAGTTCTTCTCGGCAAAGAGCTTCTGCCCTTCGTCACTGACCAGAAACTCGATGAAGCGGGTCGCCGCCGCGCTCTGCTTGCCGTGCCTGGTCAGCCCGACACCAGCCACGTTCCAGGCGCTGCCCTTGCCTTGTTGATCCGGAAAGACGATCCCGATCGGGGCACTGGGGTCCTTGGCCAGGTGGCGGTAGTAGTAGTAGTGGTTGACCAGGCCCATCGCGATCTCAGCCCTGGCGACTGCCTTGACGGTGGGGGTGTGCTTGGGAAAGATGTGGCCCTTGCTGTTGTGCTTGAGCCCCTTGAGGAAGGTCTCGATCTTGGCCTTGCCATGGTCGGCGAGCAGGCTGGTGACGCCCGAGATGAACGAGCCGTTGCTGCTCTTGACCGTGCCGACCTTGCCGGCGAACCTGGGGTCGGCCAGGGCGAAGATGCTCTCGATCTGCGCCGGCTTGATCAGCGTCTTGTTGTAAACGATGACCCGCACGCGCGCGCTGATGCCGACCCAGCTGCCGTCCTTGGCGCGGAACTTGGCCGGGATCTGCTCCAGCATCGACTTCTCGAGCGGCTTGAACAGCCCAGCCTCGCGCGCCTTCTCCAGCGTCGCCGAGTCCTTCGAGAGAAAGATGTCGCAGGTCGTGTCCTCGCCCTCGATCTTCAATCGGGTGAGTAGGTCCATCGACCCGGCGGTGTGCAGGGTGACGGCGATGCCGGTCTTCTTGGTGAACGCCGCCGCGATCGGGTCGAGGAATTTCTTGCCGCGGTCCGTATAGACCACGATCGTCGCCTTCTCGCCGGTCTTGGCTTCGGGTTTCGGGGTCTCGGTCTTGCTGTCACAGCCCACTCCGGAGAGCAGCAGGAGCGTCGCGCCCAGCGCCAGCAAACCGCGCCAGTGATTGCGTGTATGCATCGAAGTCTCTCCCTAGTAGATGAGCTGAAGGCGGAACATCAGCGAGTCTTCGCTCCTGGTGCCGCCGACGGAGTCGCCAAAGGTTGCGTGTTGATAGTTGAGGCTGAGCTTGACCATCGAGTTGAGGTACCAGTTGAGGCCGCCCATATACTGCGTCGCGCGCTCGGCGCCCGTGATGAAGCTGCGGTCGAGGTCGCGGCCGTTGATCTCGCCGACGCGGGCCACCAGCTCCCAGGCCCCGAGGCCGCCGCCAGACTTGTGCGGATCGAACGGATGCAGCGGCGTGATCTGGCCGTACTTCGCCTGCTCGCCGGTCAACAGGTAGCTCAGCGTGACGTACCAGCCCTGAACGCGCACGTTGTTCTGCATTCCGCCGAGTTTGAGCTGCTCGTTGCTCTGCAGGAACTCGCCGGAGATCGCGAACGAACCGACGAGATAGGCCAGCTCGGCGCCGAAGCGCGTCCGGTCGCCGTCGCGGGTCGTGCCCGCGGCGTAGCGCCAGACCCGCGTGCCGACGGCGGTCTTGGGACCGTTGCCGGCTTCCGAGCCCGCTTGCTGGCCGTAGGTCACCGCGCCGCCGAACTGCAGGCCCTTGAGCCATTTGTTCTCGGAGTTGCCGAAAGGCTTGAAGGTGATGCGCGCGGCAACATCCTTGTCGTCGTTCTCGTCGGTCTTGTTCTTGCCGGTGCCGTTGAAGATGCCGACGCCGTAGGCCAGCGTCTTGTCGAACAGCTTGCCATGCAACATCAGGCCGAGGTCGTGGCCCGGCGCGATGAAGTTGGTCGCCATCGAGCGCTCCATCAGCTTGACCCACTTGCTGCTAGTATTCTCCTCGAAGCCGAAAGGCTCCTTGATCTGGCCCACCTTCAACCGCGCCTGATCGATGTGGCGTAGCTCGATGTAGCCGTCCTGGAGCGATCCCTTGCCCTTGCTGAACTCGACCTGGACCTTCCAGTAGTAGTACTTGTACAGGTGCCCGGCGGTGTAGATCCGCACGCGGCGGTTGCGGAAGGTGGAGGTCAGCGCGTCGTCGTCGTCGACCCGGAACAAACCATCGAACTGCACGCGGCCGCCGATCTTCAGTTGAAAGTCGCCGTCGCGGCTGGTCATCCGGAAGCCCTTCTTGAACTCGACATCCAGGCGCAGGCG
>CAZMLI010000306.1:0-5949 GCA_964566865.1 uncultured Planctomycetota bacterium | reverse complement strand
CAGCGCGATCGCGCCCTGGATGCCGGCGGTCAGGCTCTTGCCGCGGCGTGAATAGCCCAGCAGCTTGCTGGTGCTCTCGACGAGGGCGTCTTGCTTGATGCCGAAGGCGCGGCCGACGACGATCTTGACTGCGGCGGCCAGTTCTTCGGGCGCGATGAACTCGGCGCGGGTGACGGGGCAGTCGCCGTCGCGGCTGCGCACGGGGATCGCCTGGTCCAGGCTGCGCCAGAGGAAGTCGCCCTTGCGCAGTGCCACGCCACGCTCGAGGGCGATCTCCAGCGCTTCTTCGAAGATCGCGCGAGGACGTTTTGTGGCGCGGGTTCGGTAGAGTCCGGTGATCACGCTCAGCACTTCGTCCACATGCACGGGCGCTTCGTCGGCCACCATGTCGCCGATCAGTCCGACGACGGTCTGGGTCGGCGCCGCCACCAGCGCCTTGTGATCGCCCAGTTTCTTGCGCGTGCGCCGATAGTACGGCACCAGCTCGTTCTGGGCCGCAGCGGCAGGCTCCGGCGCAGCTCCGAAATCGACCGGCTCCTCGACGGGCGCAGGTCTGGGTGACAGGGGCGCGGGTGCGATCTCTTCGTAGCGACGTGGCGCACGGCGAGCGTTGTTCAGCAGGGCCAGCAGCTCGGCGAGGGTCTGCTCGCGCCGATTGAACCAGTCCGTCGACCAGACGCGCGTGATGTGCCAGCCCAGCGCCTCGAGCACCTGGGTGCGCAGCCGGTCTCGATCGCGCGCGGTGAACACCGAGCGATAGGCCTCGCCGTCACACTCGATGCCGACCAGATAACGTTCGGTGTGATCGGGATCGATCACCGCCAGGTCGATCGCGAACGAGCCGACGCCGACGAAGGGGCGAATCTTCCAACCCGCGGCCTCCAGCGCCTCGCGCAGATCCTTCTGAAAGGCCACCAGTCCGGGACCCTCGTCTTCGGCAGCGCGTTCGATCAACTGTCCGTGCTCGGCGGCATACAGATAGCGCTTGAGCGCAACCACGCCGGGCGCGCTGGTGCGATTGGTATCGATGTCGTCGGAGGTGATCGAGCTGAAACAGACACAGCGCCGGCGCGAGCGAGTGACCAGGACGTTCAGTCTGCGCCAGCCCCCTTCGCGATTGAGCGGACCGAAGTTCATCGTCAGCTTGCGCTGTTGATCCGGACCGTAACCGACGCTGAGCAAGATCACGTCGCGCTCGTCGCCCTGGATCGTCTCCAGGTTCTTGACGAAGAACGGCTCGTCCGCGTGGCCGGCGAAAAAGGCCTCGACCTGCCGGTCGTCCTGCTCGCGGCGCTGGCGTTCGATCTCGTCCTCGATCGCGCCCTGCTGCGCTACGCTGAACGCCCCGACTCCCAGCGACAGATCGGGCGAAGCCCGTGCATGCTCGATCACTGCGCGCGCGACGGCGGCGGCCTCGATCGGATTGTGCTGCCCTTGCCCGCGCATGTAGACGCCATCGGGCACATGCACGAAGGCCAGCCCCATCACCTCGCAGCCGGTGTGCGGGCTGGGAAAGATGCGCAGGTCGCCTTCGTAGAACTCGGTGTTGGAGAAGCTGATCAGGCTCTCGTGGCGACTGCGATAGTGCCAGCGCAAGCGACAGCGATGCGGCAGACGCACGATGCCCAGCGAGAGCACGCTCTCCAGATCGCTGGCCGCCACTTCCTCGTCGGTCGCCGGCCCACGATCGACCACCGCCTTGCTGAAGAAACTGGTCGGCGGCAACTGGTTCTCGTCGCCGACGAGGATCAGCTGCTGACCGCGCGCGATGGCGCCGTAGGCGTCCGCCGGCTCGACCTGCGAGGCCTCGTCGAAGATCACCACGTCGAACTTCAGTCCGCCCGGCTCGAGGTACTGCGCGACCGAAATCGGGCTCATCATGAAGCAGGGCTTGATCGCCTGGATCACCTCGCCGGCGCTGTTGAGCAGACGGCGCAGCGGCATGTGCCGGCGCTTCTTGCGGATCTCGGCCTGGACGATGCCCAGCTTGGAGGTCTTGTGGGCCGCGTAGCTCATGTCCGGGCGATGCGCGCGGATCATCGCGGCCAGCCGGCTACGCATGCCCTTGATCCAGCCGCGATCGGCCCGGGCAAAGCGGTCGATCAGGGCCCGTTGATCCTCGCCGCGAAATTCACCCAGGATCTTCCGCTGTCCGAAGGCGGTGTCGATCCAGAGCCGGTAGAAGTGGCGGATGAAGGTCTTGCCCAGCTGTCCGCGCGCGGGTTCGCCCTTCGGCGATTCGGCCCAGGCCAGGAATGCGGCGATCGGCCCCTCGCGGAGCGGCTGTCGGGCGGCGCAATAGTCGACCCAGTCCTGCAGACTGCCTGCGCCTTCGGCTATCTCGTCGAGACGCGCGGCGACATCGGACAGCGAAACCGCTTGCCAGGTGGCGCCGATCCACTGCTCGGCCTCGGTCGAGATCCCTTCGAGCCAGGCCTGCCAGACCGTCTCAGCCGCCTGCGCCGCCTGGCTGGCGCGTTGCTGAGCGAGCGTCAGGGGGCTGCGATTGCCCGAGGTCAGGATGGCCTCGGTCGCGGCTTGCTCCAGCGTGCCGGCCTCGATCCGGGCGCGAATCTTCGGCACGGAGTCGGCGAGCTGCGTCAGCGCTTTCCAGTCGCTGTCGGCGCCTTGCCACAGATCGCAGAATAGCGCGGCATGCCGATGCTCGCCCGCGGTGACCTGGTTGCGCTCCCTGGCCGATTCGACCAGCGCATCGAGCAGCTCGAGCTGCACGCCGACCGCGGGCAGCAGCCCCTGTCGCTGGTGCTGCCGAATGCGCTTGCTGTCTGCATACCAGGACGGCCGCAGCCAGCGCAGGAAGGAGGCGTGCTGCGACCGGCGACGCATCTGCACCTCGCGCCACTGCACGTTCTCCGCCTCGTCGATCATCTGATCCGACCAGACGGCCCGGTGCTTGGCGTAGCGCGCCCCCGCCTCGAGCCAGTCGGCGCGGCCCATCTCGCGCCGCCAGCCCAGATGGTTGAGCACCTCGGCCGTGATCACGGGCGCCGCGACGATCTCGCGCGACGCATCGATCAGCTCGGCCAGCGCAGCGGGCGTGCCCGGCGCGGGCAGGCCGAGCTTGACGGCCAGGGCCTTCGCTGCCTCGGAGAGCGTGGCAATTGCGCGGGCCAGCGCCTCTCGTTGCTCCTCGAGCATCTGCCGCACGGTCAAGGGCGCGGCGACCAGGCGAACATGGCGCCAGGCATGAGTCGACGGATCGCCCACCCGCTCGAGCCGGCGATCCAGCGTATCCAGATCGCTCTCGGCCTGGCCGAGCTGGCTGGCGCTCCAGTCCAGCAGACCGGGGATGCGACAGTGCGCTTCGGGGCGGCCGAGCAAGGCGACCGAACGTGAGATGGCCTCGAAGGGCGAGATCTTCAGCTCGCCGAGCGGATCGTGCAGCTCGCGCACGGTGGCGTTGAGTCGATCGCGATGCTGGCGCAGCGCGGTGTCATCGGGAATCTGCGCGCTCGTGCGCTTCGGACTCAGCTCCAGCGTGCGCCGCAGCTCACCGAGCACGGCGGCCTTGCTCGTCTTGCGGCTATGCAGTTCCAGCACGAACTCGCCCAGGCCGACCGTCGTCAGCCGCCGCTTGACCACCTCCAGCGCGGCCGCCTTCTCGGCGACGAACAGGACGGTCTTCTGCGCGCCCAGTAACTCGGCGATGATGTTGGTGATTGTCTGCGACTTGCCCGTGCCTGGCGGCCCTTCGATCACCAGGCTCAGCCCCTGCTTGGCGGCCAGCACCGCCACCTGCTGGGAGGCATCGGCGTCCATCACCTGCAGGCACTCGCGCGGCGGGACCAGCGCGTCGAGCGCGCGTGGATCGGGCAGCGCGTCCGGCTCGGCCTGCTCGGTATCGTGCAATCCCGAGAGCTGCCGCACCAGCGCGTGATCGGCGAGCGCCTGGCCGGCAGGCCAGACCTCCGGATCCAGATCGCGATACATCAGGAACTTGGCAAAGCTGAAACAACCGAGGGTGATTTCGGGCAACAAGCGCCAGTCCTGGAAGCCGGCGATCGCCTCTGCGATGGCCTCGAAGTAGTGCGGCAGCTCGAAGTCCTCGTCGATCTCCATCACCGGCAACGCCACGGCGAACTGGCGCTGACAGAGCTCGACCAGGCACGGGTTGCAGATCACGTCCTCGTCCAGCCGGCGCAGGTTGTAGCGGCTGTTGACCGAGGCGCGCTCGAGCGATACCGGCACGAAGACCAGCGGCGCCAGGCAAGCGCGGTCGTCTCCGGGCTCCCGCCATTCGACCAGGCCCAGCGTCAGGTAGAGGATATTGCAGCCCTGCTCCTGCAGCGCGCTGCGCGCGTTGCGCGCCAGTCGGACCAGCCGTTTCTGTAGCAGGACCCCGTCCAGCTCGGTCTGCAGGTACTTGTCGGTGTGGCGCTCGGCCGGCGTTTGCCGGGTATCGATCGGCGCCAGCGGCAGGTCCGGACCGTGCTCGCCCTCCAGTTGCTCGAGCTCGGGCTGCTCGGGGGCCAGGCCGTGCACGGGGCTGTCCTGCGGCGCCTCCTCGAGCGACTTGAACTGCATCGTCTTGCCCTTGCCGACCAGGATCTGAAAAACCTGGTCCGGCAGCTCGTCAACCAACGCCAGCGCGCTGCGGCTGGTCTTCTTGTGGTTCAGCAGGCGGTTGCGTCGGGAGAGATCCAGCAGCTGGCGACGCGTCTCCTCCAGCCGGGCTTCGATGGCTTGCGCGGGAGTCATATGCGGAAGGCCCCATTGTACTCCAAGGCCGGTGCTGAGGGACTCCATCGCCTGGAAAACAATCTTTCTGAAGTTTTGCGCGAAAGCCCTTGCGGTTATGACGCGGTGCGCTATAGTCCCCCCCAGAGATAACGCAGCGCGTCAAGAAAACTAACCCCGAGCGGAAGAGGAGCAGAACAATGGTCAAGGCCGTCGAAGAGATCAAGGACACCCTGAAGGAAACACTCAAGCTGGAGAACGTGCGGGACAACCTGCGCCGGGTGCGTTTCGCCGGCATCGGCGCCGCGGTGATGATCCAGGAAGAGCTCACCGATCTGGTGGACCGCATCATCGAGCGCGGCGAGGCGGCCGAGGGCGAGGGCTTCAAGTTGATCGATCGCCTGCTGGGCAAGCGCAAGGACGACGCCAAGAAGGCCGTCTCCTCGCTCAGCGATGAGATCGACAGCCGCTGGACCAAGGTCCTCAGCCGGCTGAACCTGACCACCAAGTCGGACATCGAAGCGCTGACCAAGCACCTCGAGAAACTCTCGAGCCAGGTGGACAAGCTCGGCAAGAAGAAGACCGTCTAAGGACGGCAAATTTGCAACGAGCGCCCAATGAGCGTCAAGAGGGCGAGGCCGAAAGCCTCGCCCTCCCTTTTTTAACTCCCGGTCATATAATGAGCTGATGCACAAGATCAAGCGCTACGCCAACCGCAAGCTCTACAACACCACCAACAAGCGGTACATCACCCTGGACGAGATCGCGGATCTGGTGCAGGGCGGCGATGAGGTCGAGGTGATAGAGAACGAGAGCGGCGAGGACATCACCAACATCACGCTCTCGCAGATCATCTTCGAGAAGCAGAAGAAACGGGACGCCTTCGTCCCGCGCTCGATCTTTCACGACCTGATCCAGAACTCCGGCAACACGCTTTACGACACCCTGCAAAAGCTGATGCAGGGCGGGCTCGGCATGGCCCTGACCGTCGAGAAGGAAGCGGAGAAGATGCTGCGCAAGTTCGTCAAGTCGGGCGACATCACCGAGGACGAGGGCCGCAAGCTGAGCGACCAGCTCAAGGGCCAGGCCGACAAGACCCGCAACTGGATCACGGCCCGCATCGACGAGCGCGTAGAGCAGATCCTGCAGCGGCTCGGCGTGGTGACCCAGACCGAGCTACGGGAGCTGCTGACTTTGCTCGAAGAAGTCAAATCCAAGCTGGCCGCCGTCGAGGCCGGCAAGCAGGACTAG
>CAZMLI010000305.1:0-6037 GCA_964566865.1 uncultured Planctomycetota bacterium | reverse complement strand
TACCTGACCACCGACTCCTGGCGGGATCTCTCGGTGATCCGCCCCAAGGCACAGACATCCGCCTTCTCGCACCGCTACGATTTCAGCTACCCCAAGGGCAAGGACGGCAAGGTTGCCGGCCGCGCGCCGGTCAACGTCAACACCGCCCCGTCCGCCGTGCTCTACGCCTGCATCAAGGGACTGCGCGCCCGCGGGCTGCTGCGTTCCGGCTCTTCCTGGATCTTCGGTTCGCGTGCGGCCTTCAGCGCCTCGGTGGCCCGTTTGATCGTCACGCGACTGGACTCGCGGCGCCGAGTGCGCCCGTTCGTCTCTTTTCAGGACATGATGACGGTGGTTCCGGCTCTCTACCGCCCCGTCTTCCTGGCCAACGCGAACCCCAACCTCAAGCTGCTCAAGTTCAACCCCGACCTCTCGATGGCCAACTACGGCATGCTCAGCGGCTCGAGCGCCGAGCGGACCGACATGATCGACAAGAGCGACTTGCTCTACTGGACCACCGAGTTCTGCTTCATCGCGCACGGTCACTTCAAGATCGAGAGCCTGGGGCGCGTCGTCAGCAAGCAGGGACTGATGCTCTCCGAGTCACATCTGGCTCAGATCACCAAGGTGTTCGAGGTGGCCACGCACACCAATCAGTTCGACTTCGCCACGAACGCGCGAACGGTCGTCAATACCAAGACCTACCCCGAGAACATGGCGGATCAGGGGGCGGCCAGCCGCGGATCCAAGCTGGACGGCCAGATCGCCCTGAACGACGATACGCGCCGCCTGCGCAGCAACTGGGTCGTACACAACGACGACACGATGTTCGGGCCCGAACGGTTTCGCTGGACCTCGGCCACCTTCGACTTCCTGCGCCCGAGAAAGCGGCGTGAGCTGTACGAGCACTCCCCGCCCGACGGCGCACAGAGCCCGAGACCCCGAACGGTGCTCGGAGAGCTAGAGCCGGTGTCGCGCAGAACCAGCGCCTACGGCAGCAATCTCTACGCAGATGGCTTTTATTGGGGCAGAATGACCGGGCGGCGCATCATGCACCACCCGATCGTGATGACCAAGGGCGGCGGTGGCTCGTCCGGCACACCCAACCTGCATCCGGACACCGGCGCGCTGGAGTTCTGGTTCAAGCCCGACGTGCGGGGACGCTCGATGAGCTCGGCGGTCCGAGCCCTGTTCAGCTGGATCGAACTGGGCCAGCGAGCCAGGGTCCCGTCCGGCCCATGGACCAACACGGAGCTCTACTGCGGGTTTCTCACCTCCTCCTGGTTGAATGGCGGCGGCGGTAACCGGAGCGTGCGAATCGCCGGTTCGATCCATTCCAGAGCCCGCAAATCGACGGGGATCACCTACCCCTTCAGCCGGCCCTACTTCTTCTTGACCTTCGCCCCCAAGTTCACCAGGGTGCTCAAGGGCAATCAGTGGAACCACGTGCGCTTCGTCTGGACTCGTTTCGCCACGTGGTCCATCTTTGTCAATGGCAAGTGGGTCGCGGGCCAGGGACCGTGGTTCGTCTTCGGCGTATTCCTCAACGTGCGCAACGTCGTGGACAGCCTGCAGGTGGGCTACCTCTGGCTGCACAGCCCCTGGTCCACCTTCGACTGGGACTTTCCGTCCCACGGCACGATCGACCAGATCCGGACCTACAAGACCAGCGGCTGGAGCAAGTCGATTCCCTATCGCTACCGGGCCACGCCGGTCGGCGGCAGTCGGCACATCGGCAGATTCAGCTTCGGCTCCAGCGCCGGGTCGTTGACGGCGCTCTCCATGCACTACACCGGGTACGCCGGCGTCGGCACGATCGGCACACGCCGCAGCTTCATCCGCGTGGGATATCGGATCCCCAGCGGCTCTTCGAGCCTCGGTCCACGGGCGGATTCGAGCTCCGCCTCGCCCGGGATGCTGATCGGCAAGACATTCACCTCGAGCAGTGGAATTGAATACGATGTACGTTTCTACGATGGCGGTCAGGCCCCGTTTACGCAGACTCCTTACCTGGACGATGTCAAACTGTTCTACCGCACTTCCGCGGGCTCGCAGGTGCTCCGACGATGGGTCGTAAACTAGCACTGGCGCTGCTGCTGGTCGCGTTCGCGCTTCCTGCGCGCGGCCAGAACAAGCAGCATTTCCCAGCCCAGCAAGCGATCCGTATCTCCTTTCGGGAGATCGGCAAATCCGGTGGCAGAGGAACCGTTTCGTTGAAGACGCGGGGCCTGCCGGTCAACACCGCGGTCGAGTTCGGCGTCAAGCTGGACGGCGGCCAGATCGATGCGTCCTGGGCGCGGGGACTGGTGACTCAGGGGGGCAGACTGAAGCTCCCGATCGGTCCCTTCAGCAAGTCGCTGCTACCCGGCGTCTATCGACTGATCTTGAAGGTCAACCCGGACCAGCAGGATGCCTCGCTGGACAACGTCTTCGAGAAGTGGAACGGCAAGGAGGCTGCACGGACCTACCTCTGGCGCTATCGCCCGGAAGCCGAGAAAGAGGCGCGTGCGCAGGTTCGCATCAAGCTGATGCAGGCCAATCGCGACATGCTGGATGTGCTGTCCAGAGTGCTCAAGGCCGGCCGCGAGTACAGGGAGGGGCAGAAGTTCTTCTCCAAAGGAGGCGCGTTCGATTCGGAGGCCTTCAGCCTCTGGGCCAAGCAGGCGGTCGCGCCCTTGTTCGCCGGCAGACTCTCGGTCTCCGGCTTGCTCGACGAGAACCTGGCGCCCTACCATCCCCGCGTCTTCCGTGGCGACATGCCCAACCTGTTCCTGATGGTCCGGATCGCGGTGATCGACTACACGATCCACCCGATTCACATGCGGGAAAAGCTCACCGTGCCGACGCAGTTCCAGCCGCTGAAGGACGTGCTGATGAAGCCGACCCGCAAGCAGTCAATCGGGCGGGCGCAGCTGCTGGGGCGGCAGATTTCGAAGAAGCTGGACCTGGGGCAGCAGCAGCCGATGCTCGCCGCGTTGTTTCCGGCCGAGGACAAGCTGCCCGCCGACTTTCAACTGGCCGAGCTGATCGGCGAGCTGGCCGGACTCGTCCCGGCAAACCCGGGCGCGACAATGGACGTCAAGGAGTCGGCGATGCAAAAGGTCGGTCGCCAGCTCGGGGTCAAGCAACCGGCCAGCGACGTGCAGGAGTTCGCCATGCTGGCCCTTGCCGCGCGCAAGGCCACCGACACCGAAAAGAGCCCGGTGGTGCTCTACCTGTTCCGTTTCAAGCAGGAGACCTACAGCTTGTTGCTACAGGAGCAGCTGCGAAAGCGTCAGCTCGAGGGCCAGTTCGACGGGCGTTTGCTGGTCAAACAGGACATCGTCGCGGTCATCACCTCGTCCAAAAAGACTGCCCAGCGCAAGGCGGTCAAGCTGCTCGTCAAACATCTGAGCGGCAAGCACGGTTTCAAGGAATCAAGGAATTGAAGGGACAATCTAGATGAAGCAAGTCTGGATCACAATCGCGGCCGGACTCTTACTGGCCGGCCAGGCAGAGGCCCAGGACGAGCAGCATCGCGCGCTGCTGATGTCAGCCTGGGGCAAGACCATTCCGGCGGGCCAGGTCTGTCAGATCCGTTACACCATCACCACCAACCTGTCGGGCCAGGGCGAATCGATCCGCGGCGAAGGCACGCTGCTGCCCGGCGACAGGGGCCTGTTTCGGCTGACCCACGGTGGCAAGCCGATGGAGCTCTACCAGAAGAACCGACGGCAGGCCATGGGCCAGGGCAAGCAGCCCATCAAGCGGGTCACGCACGAGCTGCGCAAGAAACACCCCGCGCTGGTCAGCTTCATTTCCGGCTCGGAACTGGTCGAACGTCTGGTCGGGGCGGGTGGCGCGAGGTTCGTCCAGCGCTCGACGCGGGTGGTCGATGGCACGCGCTGTCGGCTCTACCGAGTCACGCTGGAGCGAGGGGATGCCGAGCCGTTGTTGCGCCGACTGGGGCTGACCCTGGCGCTCAAGTCGGGCAAGAAGGCCAAGCAGATCCGCTACCGAGCGGTCTTCTCGGTCGACATCCGGCGCGGCAGCCTGCGCCGCATCGACCTGTCTCTGCGCACCGAGGTTGCGAGCAAGAAGAAGAAATCGAAGTCCAAGAAGGACTGGTCCTGGGAGTCCTATAGCGACCAGGAGCGCGCACTGATGCGTCCGCAAGACAAGCCCGGCGAGGACAAGGACGGCGGGGCCGCCCCGAGCGGCCTGGAGAAGACCGGATTGCGCGAGTACACGCTGCACATGACGTTCTCCGCACCGAAGCGCCCAGAAAAGGCGCTGCGCATCCCGGCCGCGGTTCGTCAGTTGCTCGGATGGTAGAAGCAACCACGACGAACCCCAGACTCCATCTTCTCGGTCACCTTGCCCAACGCAACGGTCTGCTCGAACCGGCCCAGCTCGAGGAGTGCGTGGCAGCCCAGGTAGCCACCAGGATGCGGCTGGGCCCGGTATTGGTCACCCGGGGGCATCTCGACCGCGAGCAGCTCGAATCGCTGCGAGCGCAGGTGCTGACTGTGGATGATCCCCCGCATCGGCTGGGCAGCAGGGATACGCTGCTGGCCCGCCTGGTGCGCGAGCGCGAGCTGGCCTCGGCGGAGGGAATCCAGCAGGCATTGCGGGAACACGCCTTGCTCGAGGCGGAGGGCGTCGTCGAACCGTTCTGCGAGACACTCTCGCGCCTTGGCTTGCTGACCGGCTTTCAACGCATATTGCTCAACCGCCTGTCGAAGGTCAGCCTGTTCTGCGATCTCTGCGAGCAACACTACGAGGTGGAGGGCCTGCCGGAAAAGAACCGGATGCGCTGCCCGGAGTGCCGCGCACCGCTGCGCGCACCCACCAGGAAGGACCCGCCGGCAGAGCAGCCGAAGAGTCTGCTCTACGACAGCGTTCAGGCGAGCGAGATCGCGCTGTTCATCCAGTCCGCGGTCAAGCAGGGTTTCTGCAGCCGAGAACAACTGGTGCAAGCCAGCGAACATCGGGCGAAGGAATGTCCGCTCGACGATCTCGGTGACGTGCTGGTATCACTCGGCGTGCTAGAACCCAGCCAGCTGGATGCCGTTGACGACCTTCGCCAGAGCGGCATGCAACGCCGCGACTTGCGGCGCAGAAAGCGCACGCAGGGTTGCACCTTCGGTAGAGTCGGGCTGATGCTCGGCTACTACAGTCGCAAGGTGCTCGACCAGGTGCTGGCCAAGGAGCCCGTGGAAGGCAAGCCCTCGTTGAGTGAGCGGATGGTCCAGTCGTCATTCCTCACAGCGCATCAGGTGTCGCGAATCGAACATTATCGGGGCGACTCGCTCTTCTGCTGCGAGCCATGTGGAAAGCCGTACGACCTGCCCGGCGAACCACAGCCCACGCCTCCTCCCTGCCCTCACTGCCAGGGCCCCCTGAGCAAGACCGACCTGTTCGATGTTGCACAGATGGTGCAGAAGCTCGTCTGGCCTGGCGGCAAGGCCTCTCCAGACAGCGGGAGAATGAAGCGTCCGACCGAGGGCGAGGACGAGAGCAAGGCCATGGACGAGGTGCGAAAGCGCTTCTCCGAGTTCTACGACGACATGCCCGAACTGCAGGAACGCAGCAACAGCGGTCGGATGCTGCTGCCAGAGGCGGCCACCGACAACAGCCTGCTCAGCGATGACCAGGTCATACAGCAGATCAATGTGCGCGTGGCGCCGCCGAAAGTGATTCAACCGCCGAGCAGGACCGGCCTGCGTCTGTCGTTGCTGATCGCCACCCTCGTCCTCTTGATCGCCGGCGGCTGGATCTCCGCTCGAGTGCTGCTGAAACCGCCCCCTCCCGTGGGGAGTGCCGCGGCAGAGATCGCGGATGCAGAAGAAGCCGCCAAACCCACTCGCCCGATCAAGGCCGGAGACCTGATCACACTCTCGGGCGAAATACCCTGGGGCAAGCAGTGGCACATCGTCAACGAACGGATCCAGGGTTTTTGCCTCCGCACCCCCGACGGCAAGCTCTGGTGGATCGTCGATACCAAGGGGCGCAGCTTCATGTCTCTGGGGGCGCTCTCCAATCCGCAGTTCGAGAAGCACCCCTTCTACGTCAAGGT
>CAZMLI010000304.1:0-6078 GCA_964566865.1 uncultured Planctomycetota bacterium | reverse complement strand
TCGCACGTTGAGGGTGTCTTTGCCGTGTTTGGGGCTGGCCCGTGATTTGTATTGGGTGCTGGCGATGAAGGGCGACGACATTGCAGAGAGGCTGCTCAACCTGGCGAGCGGGGTCTTGAGGCGGTTTCGGCCATTTCAAATTCAAATCGCCAGTTCCCAGTTCCCTGTCGCCTGTTCACAAAAGCAAGGCTACTGGAGCAAGCGAAGCTTATCAGTGCTGGCTACCTGAGCGGAGTGGATACCCCAGAGAGCTAGGTTCGTCTAGTTCTTGACGCGCGCCTGGGTCACGCGGCCCGTGGCCGGCTTGGCGGTGGGCTTGATCTCGGTCAACTCCCCCACCACTTGCCGCAAGCTCTGACGAATCTCAGAGACCTGTGTGCGAAAGTTGACCGGCACATCCGAGCCGAGGGCGGACTCGATGTCCGGGAACAGCGCGTCGCGCACCTGCTCCGCATCGAGCTTGCCGAGGATCCGGTAGTGATAGGCCCCGGTATAGGCGGTGGGCTTGATCCCGGGGCTGAAGCGCTGGAGGATCTTGCGCTGGACCAGGTCGTTGATCACCTCGTGCAGCTGTGACCGGGGCGCGCCGATACTCTTCTGTAGCTCGTCGAAGTTCGGCTCGGTCGTCGCCAGCCGCAGGACTTCCAGGTAGACCGCTGCCCGCGTCGGGATGTGCTTCACGTGACGCATGTCGCGCAGGCTGTAGAGCAGACACAGGGCGAACAACCCAACCACGCTGAGAAAGTAGATCCAGAGCGTGATCAGCGCCACCATCGCGCCCTCCATCAGCAGCTTGTAGCTCTGGAAGTTCTGCGACATGTAGTCGAAGCCTTCGTTGCCCAGCGGCAGGAAGCAGGCGATGCCGAAGCAGGCGATCAGCTTTTCCCGCAGCGGCACGTCATCCAGCGGCAGCACGATGACCAGCATGATCGCGGCGACGAGCACTGCGAACATGCCATTGACCACCGGGTGCTGGAGCCAGAGCACCTCCTCGGCTCGGCGCTGCAACATCATGAATCCGCCCAGCGCGATCGCGACCACCACCCCCACCGAGGAGAGCCGCAGCAAGAACCCCTTCCAGAAGATCCCGAACAGAAACGACAGGTCGAGAATCGAGTGCGTCGAGGAGATCCCGAACAGGTAGTTCAAGTTGCTGGTCAGCGAGAACATCAACATGAAGGCGAAGTAGAGGAACAGCACCGTGAGCACGACATACAACTCGGTGCGGGCGTCGTTCAGTCCGCCGATCAGCGTCTGGGTCGTGCTGACCAGATCTTTGAAGTTGGTCGGAAACAGCGTGTGGAACAGCAGCTTGTTCAGATCCTCGCCGCCGGAGATGCCCTGCATCAGAATGCCCAGCAAGCCGAGCCCGGCCAGCAGGACGAACACGCCGGACAGCGCCAGCGAGGCGGACATCGAGAAACCACCCTTGTCGCTGAAGACCGTCGCCGCCTCCCACAGACGGTGGCCGATGCGACGCCAGCGCGACTGCGACGGCAACTCCGGCTCGTCGAGCTGGATCGCCTTGTGCCGCTCGGTGACAGGCCCGCTGTTCGAGCTCGACGCGACCATCTTGCGCAAGACGCGCAACCGGTCATGCAGATCCTTGCCCCGCTTGGCGAGCGGCTCGAACTGCGCCGCCTCCCCGCCGAGTTCGGGCAGCGCCTCCAGCAGACCGATCAGCCCGCTGGCCCAGTCCACGTGCCAGGCCAGTTCCTCCAGCTGCGCGCTGCTCTCCGAGTTGGCCTTGGGGGCGGCTCCCTCGAACTGCTCGAGCTGGAACGCCAGCCGCCCGAGCAGCCGCTCCGATTGCTCGTACCACTGGTCGCCGCCTCGCGGGTCGTAGGACCGCAGGGCATTGTTGTGCTGGATCATCTGGCCCAGCGCCGCCGGGATGGCTTCGCGCAGCACCTGAAATGGGATGGCCGAGAGCAGCAGCGTCTCGGATCCGACCAGGTCGGTGATCCACTTGCGCAACTCCTCGTCGCACTGCTCCTCGAGCTGGGTCAGCCGGACCGTTGCCTGCTGCCCCCGCTCCGGCAGCTGCGAGACCTCGCGAAAGGCCACCTGCACATCGCCCAGCAGGGTGCGCCCGGTCTCACCCGCCAGGCCTTCTTCCAGGCGGGCCAGCTCCTCGCCCAGCCGGGTATCGCGCTGCGGATCGGGCGGCTCGGCCCAGGACTCGATCTTCTCGACCAGCCACTGAGACCGCTTGTCGAGCGTCGGCATCATCGAAAGCCAGCGGCTGGTGCGCTTGCCGCAGACCCGCTTGTAGGACGCGACCGCCAGCACCACCGCGCCCGGAATCATCAGCTCCAGGTTGGGCCCGAGCTGGGGCCAGTGCAGCTGGATGTACTGCTCGGCCGACTCGGTCGAGCGGTCGCTGCGCCAGCGCAGCGCGAGCCCGAATGCGGGCATCAGACAGAGACGCCTGGCCCAGGCGCTGGCGGCGGTCGAAGCTGTCATTTCGGCGGTTGGTTCCACGGCGAGTCATGCTAGACCGGTCTGACTGGAGCGTCAACCGAAGTCTTTGGTCCCGCTCAGTCCTCGGTGTAAACCGCCATGCTGGCAGGTGTTTCCCACAATTTGACCGCCGTCAGCGGAAGCCCCATCTCACGCGCGTGGATGTACACCTCGCGTGCGATGTTCTCCGCCGTCGGGTTGTCGTCGAGCAGGTAGAGCGGCTCACCCTGCTCGGCCAGCAGCGGGACCAGCGGGTCGCGCCGACAGAGGATCAGCTTGTGATCCATGTGGGTATCGATCCAGCCCTTGAGCAGCTGCTTGATCTCGGTGAAGTCATAGACCATGCCCTTCGCATCCAGCTCATCCGAAGACAGGCAGACCTCGAGCAGACCGTTGTGGCCATGCAGGTAGCGGCACTTGCCCTCGTAATCGATCAGCCGGTGCCCGTAGCAGAAGTCAATCTGCTTGGCAACCTGCCAGCGACCCGTCATGGATGCAATACGACACTGTCCACGACGCCCCCGAGGCAGGCCTCCAGCACATCGAAGCAATGGCGGAAGTGCTCGATCCCGCGGGACACCGGGTCCGGTATCTCGCGCGGCAGACTCTTGTCCGGATGGAACTCGCTGAGATAGTACAGCTTGCCCGCGAGTAGCTGACCATCCATCAGCACCTGTACCCGGGAGAAGTGCGCGTCCTCCATCACCACCACCAGGTCGGCATCCTCGATCAGCTCCCGTGTGAGGGCGGAGGATTCGAACTGCTCGAGCGAGAGCCCGTGCTCCAGACAGACCGCGATGGCCTTGTCGAGGGCCGGGGCGCGCTGGAAGCCCATCGTGCCCGCCGACCGGACCTGTAATTCAGTCAGGCCACGCTTCCTGGCCAGCTCCTCCAGAATCGCGTGTGCCATTGGGCTGCGGCACATGTTGGCGGAGCAGACAATCAGGGCTTTCATCAAGTCAGGCTACCACACTGTCAGATCATGCGACACCGCATTCCACAGCAGCCCGTCAGTGGCCGGAAAATGTCAACCAGAACAGGCTCACCGGACCCGCGCGCCCCCTTGCGCGGTCGGCGAGCAGGCCTGCCAGGGTCTTGCCCGTATAGACCGGTTCAAGATCGAGCCCAGCCTCGGCGGCCACTCTACCTGCGGCGGCCGCGCGCGCTGTGTAACGCGCGTATCCTGGCCCGAACTGATCGTGGATCCAGTCGACCCGCTGCCGCAGCAGCTCTCCAGCCGAGCGGTCCAACCCCAGCAAACGCAAGGCCCCCCGACCCAGCTGCCCGGCCATCAGCGGGTTGCTGAGCGCCCGGTCGGTCACCCGCACTGCGCGCAAGCGGGTCTTCATCCCCGACAGGGCCAGCCCCAGCGCCAGCCCGACCGCGGTCCCGCCGCTGCCGTAGGCCACATACAGGTCGTCCGGCTCCGGCAGTAAACCAGCCTCCACCTGTCCGGCCAGCTCGAAGGCGGCCGCCACGTAGGCCAGCGTGCCCAGCGCGTCGCTGCCCCCCGCGGGCAAGGTGCGAGCGCCCGCACGTCCCGCCGCCAGCAAGCGAGCCATCGCGCGCACGTAGCCGCCCGTGGTCGTCAAACTGCCCGCCTGCTGCCGGATCAGCAGATCCTTGGCTGCCGAACCCGGATAACGCGGCATCGGAAACTGGATCACCTCGAGCGCCAAGCCCAGACTGCGGCAGGTCAACGCCGCGGCCAGCAGCCAGTTGGAGCCCGTCGGCCCCATCGTCGCCAGCGGCCGACCGTCATGTTCGGCCAGCAGGAACGCCAGCTTGCGAATCTTGTTGCCGCCGTGACTGGCCGCCGTCCGGTCGTCCCGCTTGACCCAGACCCCATCCCCCAGGCCTGGCGCCGGCTCGACCGGCGTGGGCAGGCTGGCCAGGGGCAAGGGCGCCAGATCGAGCCCGAAACGCTGCGCGAACGAATTGGTCATGTCGGCCAAGAAGCTACCAGATGCGCCGTAAGCAATCAGCAATCCGCAATCGACAATCCCAAACTTGGGGGCTACCATGTCCGGTCATGGTGGAGGAAGCCCGGTGGCGCCACAAACCTTTGCCCTGCTGGACACTTCCAGCCATCGCGGTCGTCGCGGCAATCTTGCCCTGCCTGGCTGCATGGGGGGGACTGTTGAGCTGGGGGCTGGCCTGGCGCGTGGCGCTGCTGGTTGCCGAAGCGCCGCTGGTTTTCTGGTTCTTCTGCAAAGTCTTCGAAGTAGGTACACGGCGGGAGTTACTCTGGGTTGCCGGTTACCTGGGCAGCATGCTGTCCTTTGGCAGGGTCCCGTTGTTCGGGTTGATCGGCCTGCAACTGGCCCTGGCGGGCTGGCTCTGTTTTCGGGCCTGGCGAGACGGATTTGTCCAGATTCGCCGGGCGCTGGTGGCGCTGCAGCTGGGGCGGATGGCTCGGGCCAATCGGGCTTACGGCCGCTACATGATGCTGGGCCAGAGGCTGGCCCCGGAGGGCTGGCAGGCACTGCGCCAGACGGCCATCCGGGATGCCGAGGCGCTGCGTCCGAAGTTTGCCGGGATGGTCAATGCCTGTCGTTACGGCGACAAGCATGGCCTGGGAGATCTGGCCTATGCCGGACTGTTTCCAGATCGGGAGCAGTCGCGGGCATCGGCGGAGGAGGGATAGTCGTGAAATTTGGAACGCATGTTGTCGCCGGACTGAGCGGTGGAGTGATGGCAGCCTGGGCCTTCAAGGACCAGGTCACAGACCTCGGCGGTACGAAGGGCTACGCACTCACCGCAACCTACGGATTGCTGTTCTTCGGCTGCCACCTGCTGCCGGAGATCGACGTGCTCAGCCGCAAGCGCGGCGGGCAGGCGTTCCTCAAATCCCACCGTGGCATGACCCACTCGCTGCTGTTCGTGCTGGCCGTTCCCTGGGCCTTCGCCAGCGTGATGTTCGCTTTTCAGCAAGGCATCACGCCCTATTATTATGGCGCGCTGGCCGGAATCCTCGGCGGCTTGTTTCACCTGCTGCTCGACGTGATCAATCCCTACCCGATGCGACTGTTCTGGCCCTTCAAGAAACGCGTCAGCCTGGGGCTGGTTTACTTTCGAGATCCGGTACTGACGCTGATGCTGATCTTCGGCCTGATCAGCTTCCGAAATCCCCAGGTCGGCCTGATCATCATGACCGTGGTGATCACGCTGACGCTGATCATGCGGGGCTGCTTCGCGATCTACGTGCGCCATCGCTTCCCGTTCTTCCAGCGTCACCTCGGACGCGAAAAAGTGCAGCAGGTGGCCTACGTTCCCGACCCGATCTTCCCCTGGGAATGGAAGGTGACGATCCTGACCGACGATGCGATCCACTGCTGGAAACTGGACGTGCTGGCGGGACGCGCGATCGAGCGCGAGCGGTTCGAGCGCCGCGAAGCCGGCATCATCCGCCGCGCCCGCGCACACGAACTGGTTCGCGCACTCGACGCCCACACCCCCTACTTCATGCTGGCCGAGGCGCCCGACGAGAAGGATCCCAAGCGTACGATCGTCACCGGACGAGACATGCGATTTCACTTTTACGGCGACGAGAACCCGTTCCGCATTCGCTTCACCTACGAGGGCAACAAGCTCGTGGAGGGCTACTTCCTCTAG
>CAZMLI010000303.1:0-6130 GCA_964566865.1 uncultured Planctomycetota bacterium | reverse complement strand
AGTTTACTGGTGATAATATATTTTATCAATAGTAAATGTGGGTGGTGGGGGGCCTCAGTGGCACAGACTCAATGTGGCACTATTTGACAAATAACGTCACAATAGGTATACTTGAAAGAGAAACCGCCCGGCCAATTGAAAACAGGAGATGCCCATGACCCGATCACTCAATCTTTCGCTGACCGATGAGCTTCGTTCGTTCATCGACCAGAACTCGGGCAAGGGAACCATGTTCGCCACGCCAAGCGAGTTTGTTCGGGCGCTGCTTCGTGAGAAAAAAGAACGCGACGACGCATCATCGCTACGGGCTTCGGTGCTAGAAGGGTATCAAGACATCAAAGAAGGTCGGGTCATCGAATATGACGGCAGTATTCGGGCGGCCATTAAGGAATCACGACGACGGGACAAGTCGGGTTGGCCAACGTGACACGGTTATTTCAGACGCGGCGAGCCATCGAAGATTTCGCCAAGATCGAAGCTTTTTCAACCGAAACCTGGGGCCAGCGCGTGGCTGACGAGTACCTCGCAAAGTTCGAGACTGCGTTTGAGCTTATCAGGTCGTCCCCCGAAATCCTGCACGCCAGGCAGGAATTCTCCGGTCGATTGCTGTTTTACTATGTTGGCAAGCACTGGCTGGTGTGCGACGTGATCGATGATGATGTGTATGTGCTCACCGTCAAACATGGCTCGATGGATCTGCCAGCGCGGGTCGCAGAACTTGAGCCTCAACTCGTCCGTGAAGCCGAGCTCCTGCACCGCCGGATCACAGAGGGGCAACCATGAGTCCGGAGACGATCTTTTTTGCCTTTTTCTTCCGGCTGATTCGTAATGTTCACGGCTATCGCATGTTCTTGGTGGAAATTGAAAAGTAAAGGAACGTAGCGATGAAAAGGAAATTTAGCGAATTACAAGCCGGGATGGACCCGAAGCGGCTGACTCGTGCCAAGGCTCGGTCCAAAGAAATGATGGCCGAGATGCTATTGGCAGAGATTCGCAGACAAACGGGCGTAACCCAGGAAGAACTAGCCGAATCGCTCGGTATCAAGCAGCCAAGCCTGTCGAAACTGGAATCTCAATCCGACATGCAGATCAGCACACTACAGCGCGTCATTGAAGCCCTCGGCGGTAATCTGGAGCTAATTGCCCACCTGCCAGCGGGTCAAGTTCGGATCAGCCAATTCGTACCAAAGTCCGGGTGACATTTACCTGGCATGAATTCAGCGTGATACGTTTTCATACGTCATGCTCCTTAGGTTTCGGCTGGGCGTTCGTTTGGAACTCTGTCAAAGATCGATACATCAAACCAGTCCGTTTCAGGGGTTGTTTGGCCTGGCAATCTCCCAGATCAATCTACCCCCTTGCTATCCGATCCATGCCTTCTTTTCTCTCTATCTTCCTGCTTCAACTATTCCCAGCCATTTCTGCTAACCATGCGATACAAAATCAGAGCCTCTACGGGCTTGAGCATCGTAAACCAACCAGATTCCGCATCCAGGTACATTCCAATAAACGGTCACTCAGAGTTGCGTTTTCCAATTACTGCGCATTGCCAAATAGCCGTATTCTTTCCACCAAACCTATTTGGACTTCGGTTTTCAAAACTGTTCACTATTTCAGCCTTTCTATTTCGTTGCGCCATTTTCACCGTAGCAGATTGGGCTTTACGCCCGTCAACCCTCCAAGCGGGGTACGGGCCGCTCCGCGTCCTGACTGGCTAGCCTCAATCCGCCCTTGGCGAGGCGTTCAACTCAAACATAGAAAGGAAATTGAAATGAACAACAAACCGATCAGACAAATTAGGGATGGTGCCTTAAAGGTAGCCATTTGGCAGAACAAAACAGAGGAAAACGGTAATTTCTACTCAACCGTTATTACCCGAACGTACAAGGATGCGGAGGACAAGTATCACGATACTGACTCCTTCAACGGCTCCGATCTTCTGCGTATCGCTCGTTTAGCGAACATGGCTTACGACCTGATTGTTGAACTGAAACAGCAAGACCGCGAAGCCAGGAAGTAGGGTAGATCGAACCGAAGGGGGCAGCTTGTCTGCCCTCTTCTTCTTTGGCGCTAAAAACTACCAGCCGCAACAATGGCATCATTTTCCATATCGCCCCTCAAATCCAGATAGTCGAAACTCCTGATTGATGCGCAGTGAACATCCTGCAAGGGACATCCAAGCGGCGAGGCCGGTCAGGTAGCGTCGCGTTTTTGGTTCACCTGGCTGGCAGTGAGACAGCGTCGAATCCGGGTGAGTGTGGGCGAGTTTCGGAAAGCGCTTGCGTTCTGGTGGAGTTTATGTAATATGCGGCTGTTTTAGGATAGCCAGATGTGGTTTTCGTACCGAAAACCTCACTCAAAAACGGCCTGGCGGCCATTTATTTCGTGATCTGGTGAATGGTTTGGCCCATTCAATGACCACCAAGCAACGAACGTCCTTGGATGCGTTTACGGTCCACCCTGACCCGCTCTATGGCGGCTAGATTGGACAGGCTCCTGCCGATGTTAGGAGCCTTAAGAAAGTGCAAGCAGCAGTAAAAAGAAAGTATCACCGATGGCAAAGACAGCGAAACAAAAGCGGCCTCCTGGTAAACTTACCCACGGCCCAAAACGCGAACGACGTTGGGCGTCCACTCGCACAGACCTCACTTATGATGAAAAGAATTACCTTCGCGATCAGGCCCGCGAAGCCGGAATAAGCGAGGCTGCCTATGTGCGCCGCCGGGTGCTGGGCCTTCCGGTTACGGTCCCCAAACCAAAAACTGATGTTCGCTTGTTCCATGAACTCAATGCCATTGGCGTGAACATCAATCAGATTGCCCGCCACCTCAATAGCGACCGTCAAGGTGGGCATACCCTGGACTGGTTTACGGTTCAACGTGAGCTTCAGCGGGTTCTCAAAAAGGTGGGCGCCGCGTTTTGATCAGTGTGATTCACGATCATGGAACGAGCTTCAAGGGCTTGATGGCCTACCTGATGCACGACTCTGACCACGCCACGACATCGGATCGGGTTGCGTGGACGCATACCCACAATTTGGCCAGTGATGATCCAGAGCTAAGTTGGAAAACTATGGCTGCTACCGCCATGAGCCAGGCTGAATTGAAAGAGGAAGCCGGTATAAAAAATACAGGCCGAAAATCAAACAAACACGTTATGCACTACACCTTGTCCTGGCACGATGAAGAACGAAAAGACCTTACCCGCGACGAGATGGTTAGTGCCGCTTTGGCGTCCATGACGTACATTGGCACACATGAAGGTGAAAGGGTTAGAAAACACAAGAAAACCGGCAAGGTCGAATATGCTATCCGCACGCAACATGCGGACCAGCATCAGGCGATCGTAGTTTGCCATGACGAGCTTAACAAATCGCCTCACGTTCACGTCATGCTCAACCGGGTTCATCCTGAGCACGGCGTTTTTGTACCTGACACTTACGAGCAAGAAAAGCTAAGTGTTTGGGCACTTGAGTACCGAAAGGCTCAGGGCAAAGAGCATTATTGTCCACTGCGTCAAATCAACGCGGCGAAAAAAGCTCGAGGACTTATCACCTCGCACCGCCGTAAATCTCGAATTGCGTATGAAGCCGAGCAAGCGCAAAAGGCTGTCGATCCCGGTTCGCGTAAAGCCGCCCTGCTTGAAATACAACGCCGCCGAGCCGGAGAATTAAAAACCAAAACAGAGGCTATGAATGAGCAGCATAGCGCTGCCCTTCACAAACTGGAAGATCAACATATTCAGATAAAAAAACAAGAACGCCTCAAAGCGCACGAACAGGTGCGCAAATCCAAAGACAGTATCAACGCCAGTTATGATCCGAAAATTCACGCGCTTACGGAGCGTCATCAGAAGGAAGTTCAAGCTTTTCGAGATGCCACGAAAACCGCTCTTGGTCGCGTGCGCAACACATGGGAAGCGTTTAGGACAAAGTTGTGGATGACTGAAATTCGATCGCGCCCTCTTCACGCAACCACACAGGCTTTCAAATTAGCGTTTGATTCCGGATTGCAACAGCGTAATATCGAAAAACATCACGCCAGGGAGCAGAGAGAACTCAACGGTGAACATGGCAGAACGAAACGCCAAGCCGCCCAGGCCATCCGGGCCGATGAGCAATTAAAATTAGCAGATCACCGTGACCAATTCGAAATTCAACGCAATGACCTGATCCTTACCCATGATATGGAACAAGCCAAGCTCAAAGCGGAATGGAAACAACTTCAAAACGACCGCGTGGCCATTGAAGAAGAAGATGGGCGACCACTGGAGGTAAAACAGTTACCCGCGAAAGAAAAGGACCAGCAACCATTAGACAACAATCAACCATCACCTAACGTCGAATCCGCCCGCGACCGTGATAACGAGCCGCAAAAACTACCTGACATCCAAGCCGACTTTGAAAAATCAGCAGCCGGGCTGGATCAAGGTGAGCCACCAGATGACGGTGATGATGAAGCCCGGGAAAAACAGGCCTTTATCCAAAAAATGAAAGACCTACAACAACAAAAACGAGAGCGAGAGTTAGGTGATGAAGGGCAGGAACTTTAGCGGTTGCATTTTGTCTTTTCGGAAAAAATGAATTCAATAATACTCGGAAACATCTTTTCAAAGGGTCGTTTCGTTCTTTGGCTATCTTCATAGGCCAGCTTCACGACATCATCGACGCTAAAAACATTTTTCAAATCGTCTAATCGCCACCACGAAAGGCGATCCATTGTATGCGTTCGCCTTTTTTCTTCACCGGGAAATTTAATCATCCGCGTTTCTGGTGCTGTAGGCCCTTCGATTTGTTTATTATTAACTGGCATAATCTACCCTATCATATTCTTGTATCGAGCGCCATTCCTACGTTAGAACACCACTCCATCTTGATGCAGCGACTATTCAGGCCCGTTTTTGACGCCTACATTTCCAAATCATTACCTTTTGCTAAACTTTTTACCGCCTGGCCTCTTGCCTTTTGACGCTCAATCATTTTCTGCCGAAAATCTTCCTTTATTCCTTCGTGGGTTACACGACTAGGCCATACCTCCCCTTTTTCGATAAAAGCACCCCTAACCGCCATCACCGTATCGGTACAGAGTTCTTTTTCATCGACCGTACTTTTCTGATCCGTTTTATTTTCGAATTCATCTTTCATCGCTAAATCTCCATCAAAACCCTAATTCCGGCCCATGTTTCTGATGCAGCCCTTTTGCCGCCCGATTAAAATCACGCCGCATCGTCATACGCCGCCGAAACTCTTGTTTAGCGTCCATCTCTCTTAGCTGCGGCGACACATCACGTTCTAGCGATCTATGCACCGCCTCGATTGTTGTTGCATCCGGTCTATAATGCATCTCTGGCCTTGGAACACTCGGTGTCTCAATATCATTGGTCGCCGCTCTATTAAAATCACCGCTTATGCTTTTCGGCTGGACAACACTTGGGTTGACCGCCTCATTAAACGCCTCTTTCATGATTGATTTTCCTATTCGTTGACAACCATCTGCCAAGCACTCGGACAAGCCTTAAAACGAGAACCTTGTACCTTCAGCTCCTTAAAGGCCGTTCTAGTCAAACGTAAAGGCAACCCCGTATGGGGGAATACTATTTGCATCGGTGAATTTTTAGCTAGCTCAACCATCACCTCGTTTGGCGTGAGGACGGGCCTTGGCATTTCAAATCCCACACGCTTTTCTAAGAGTTTACCTTCTTTCTTCGCTCTCATTTTTTCACCCAACAGCTTCGAAATAAACTCCGCTGTTTGAAAGTCATTTACCCCATAGCACTGCAACGAACTACTCGAAATAAATGTTTCGTAAATTTTAGGGTGAGCCTGTTGCAATTGCACAATCGTCTGGACAAAAATCCAGAATTTCACACCAGCAGAACGTAGCGTAGCCACGCCCTCAGAAATCGATTTTAACGGGGCGATTTTTGGATATTCGTCAATGATAAAAAGTACGGGAACCTTAGGTGCTTTATCCCTAGCCTCGATACTTCTTATGCCCATATTAAGCAAAACTCGCATCCACCGGCTGTATTCGGCCATCGCCCTAGTCGGGAGAATGCCCCAAACCGTATTTAGCTTACCCGAAGCCAAATCAGCCATACGAACATCGGAGGGCTGAAGCTGTTTTCTCAT
>CAZMLI010000302.1:0-6168 GCA_964566865.1 uncultured Planctomycetota bacterium | reverse complement strand
GGGCAAGGCGGCGCTCGATCTCTGGGCCTGGCCGTTTGTCGTCGACATGCTGTACCGCACCAATAAGCAGTTCAAGGAGCGGATGAATCCCCTGCGCGAAGTGATCCAGCAGTACCAGCGGCCCAGGTTGGATCAGCTGAAGGGCGACGCCGTTCGCGCCGCTGAGGGCTATCAGGCGCTGGGCAAGACGAAGACGATCAAGGACCCGGGCGCGCTGCGCGACTGCAGCTACTTTCGCGCCGTCTGCCTGCAGGATCAGGGCCAGACCGCGAAGGCGGTCGCGGCTTACCTGGCGCATCTGAAGCAGTTCAAGGACAGCCCATGGCAGCCACAGCTGCAGCTGCGGCTGGGGGCTTGCTACGCCGAACTGGGCCAGCAGAAGGCTGCGCGCGCGGCCTGGGCGCTGGTCAAGGGCCCACGCGTCAAGTGGGTCGAGCAGCTTGCTGCGAAGGCGGGCGGCGGTTAACAACCGGCTGCGCCGCGCAATTTGTGGCTTCGTTTTCTGCGGCATCCTGGGGGTTCAGTGCTGGCGCTTCGCCACGATCGAGCCGCCGCCGTCGGTCGATCCACGCCTGCAGACGCGGGCGGATGTCGCGGCGCAGTCGGGTGTGCAATACGCGCTGGCCGAGCTGCGCCGCCGGTTGCGCACCGAGCTGGCGCCGCGGTTCGAGCCACTGAGCCGGGTCACGGACAGGATGCAATTCAGCGTGGGTCTGCGGGAATGCGCCAGCCAGATCAACGTCAACATGCGCAGCGCGAAACTGCGTCGCTTGCTCAACCTGCTGGGTGAGGAGATCGACTGGCACTATCGGCAGCCGGGCACTGCCGAGCGACGGCGCCACGCCGGGTTTCGGACGCGTCCTCTGGGCGACTGGCTACTGCTCGAGCGAGACCAGTTGCCCGGCCGCAGGTTCCGGCGCGAGGCGCAGATCCGCGCGCTGCTGGGGCGTCGTTATTCGCGCGAGGTGGCCGACGAGGAGTTCGAGAAGCTGCGGCACTTCATCACTCTCTACGGCTGGCGCAATACCAAGGTGCTCGAGCCCGGGACGCTGATGACCGCGCAACAAGCTGGCAGCTTGCGGGAGGCGCGCAGCCCGATCAATCTGAACAGCGCCTCGCTGCCGGTGCTGACTGCCTGGGTCCGTGGCATTGCGTACACCCGCTGGGTTCGCGGCGTGTATCAGGGCGAGGTGTCGCTGGACCGCAAGTTCGGCGCGGCGCGACTGCGGGAGCTGATGCGGCGTCTGCGGGCCGTCGCCCGCCAGGCGCCGCTGCGCAGCCAGCTGGAACTGGCCGATATCCTGCACGGCCGTAAACCGCTGGCTGACACTCAACCGCATGCCGATTATCGGCCGCTGCAAGAAGCGCTCGATGCCGCGGAGTTCGATCGCTGGGATCGCGATGCGCTGCTGGCGATGGCCGACCCCAACTCCCGGCTGAACAAGTTCAATCCCGACCGGACGCACTACCGCAAGGTGGACAAGTACGACCTGGTCGGCTGGACCACCGAGCTGACCTTCTACTCGCTCGGACGGTTCGAGATCAGCAGCGTGGGTCAGGCGCTCCGCGACGGCGAGGTCGTGGCACGCAGCAGCCGGACCGCTGTGTATCAGCTGACGGATCAGCTCTATCTGACCACCCAGGAGGACTTCGAACGGGACCGTCTGCGCACGGCTGAACGCACGGCTGAAGATTCGCAATCGGGCCAGCGCCTGTTGCTGGAGCGTGACGGCTTCTGGGGGGTGATCAGTTATCCCGAGCCGCCGGGTTTGGTGGCGCGTTACGACGGGGCGCTGTCGCTCAATGCGTTGACCCGCGCAGCCTCTCCGGCGGGGGAGTTCCTCGCTGGCTTCAACTATCCGCTCGGCGCGCACCCGACGGCGCCTGGCAAGTCGGCGCTGGACGCGTTCAAGCCAGCAGACGCCAGCAGCAACAATCGCGGCAGCGCCCGATCGGTCCAGGGCGGCGAGCGCCTGCCGCTGACCGATCGGCGAATCCCAGCGTCGCGGTCGCTCTCCGCGGCGGATGCGCAGCAGCGCTTCAGCGGCGGCAGCGACGCCTTCCCGCTCGGCGTCTACATCGACGGCGTGCGCCGGCGCGGGCTGCGCTACGATGTTTCGGCGGCCGGCCGCCATGGCTCGATCCAGTTCTGGGTCAAGCCGCGCTATCACGACAGTCGATATCCGGAGGTCTGGGTTAGCTGGTCCTCGGGCGACGCGCGGGTGCAGCTACACCGGGAGGGGACCGACGTGGTCGGGCTCTTTCGCTTTGGCACGGACAGCCAGGAGCGCCGGATCAGCTACGACGCCAGCCACTGGCAGGCTGGCGAGTGGCATCACGTGCATCTCGACTGGGGCGACACCGGCCGGATCTTTATCGACGGTGAGGAGGCCGACCAGGGCGGTGCCGATGGCTGCAAGCGCGCCACGCATCCACGGGCCCGGCACGCACATCTGGATGGCAGCGCGGGGCCGGGCAAGGCCCAGTTGTGGCTGGGCCAATCGTCCTACGGGGCCAACCATGCCAACGCCACCTTCGACAATTTGCGGCTCAGTCCCTGGCGCATTCACCCACGACGCGCGCGAAACGTGCGCCAGACAATCCCCGAGCGCTATGCGCCCCTGGCGGACCGCCGCCGGGCCGGCATCTACTGGCAGGACATCACGCGCCACTTCGCGCGCTACCCGGGCGACATCCGGCTGCGATTGATCACCGCCAATAGCAGCGGTCGCATCGGGCTCTACCTCAAGGTCGGGCAGGACAGCCCCGAGCTGGTGGCTGGCGCCGGTACGGGCTGACCACTGGGCACCCTGATGGAAACGCTCCCGGGTTCCGGGGCGACGCTCGCGTGGGACGGCCAGCGGCACCAGCGCATCCTCTGGGGTGCACAGTTCCTGGAGCTGAGGGAGGGCGCAGACCGTGCCTCCCCGACAGGCATGGGCCAGACACCGATCCTGGACGACCTGCTGCTGTCATTCCTGCTGCCACGGCCGATCCGGCTGGATAGATAACTGGGCGGTGGGGAAAGCTGCATCTGGAGGCTGGCGAAGCCGAGCAATTTCCATGATAATCAGTGCCCCCCGATCTTCACGAAGAGGTAAAAAAGATGAAACTAGCGTGGACCCTGATCCTCTCGGTGGCCGTTCTCGCCTGTCTGTCCAGCAGCGCCGACGCGGATGTCACGATTGAAATGAAGTACAGCTCGAAGCGGATCGTCAGCGGCAAGGAGACGATCGATACGGGCGTGGACAAGACCTACATCAAGTCGGGCAAGTATGCCTTCGAGAACCACATGGGCATGACCTCGATCTACTCGCTCGAGAAGAAGCTGCTGTGGAGCTTCGAGACCAAGACAAAGAAGTACAGGGAGACGACGTTCGAGCAGCTGGCGAGGCAGCAAGAACGTGCGAAGGAACGGACCAAGAAGAGCATCGCGCAGTATAAGGCGATGCTGAAAAACCCGCAGATGCCGGAAGCCTCCAAGAAGTCGCTGCGCGCCGCGATGGCGGCCCTGAGCCCCAAGTACAGCCTGAAGAAGGGGGATTCTCCGGAGAAGATCGCCGGTCACGACTGCGCGCACTACATCATCTTGGTCAACGGCAAGAAGCAGTCCGAGGTCTGGCTCGCCGAAGGTCTCGAGGGCGCCGAGGAGGTCAATCGGGTGACGCTGCTGGGCAAGTCCTATGGCGACTCGACCGAGGAGATGCTCAAGCAGCTCAAGGGCATCCAGCTCAAGACTCGTTTCGAGATGAAGAACCAGTGGATGAGTATGACCATGGAGCGAGTCGCGACCAAGGTCACCATCGGCGCGATCGACGACAAGCGGTTCGAGGTTCCGGAAGGGTTCGAGAAGCAGGCCAAGAAGTAACTGGCCGCTGATTGAACTTTTCAGTCTCTCCGGACGTAGGCAGAGGTAAGACCGGCCTCGTCTGGAGAGACTTCGATGAAAAAGAGAGTCGGTGTGCTGTTCCTGTTCGCGTTGTATTGCTCGTTGGCCGGCCACTTCCTGCTCCTGGGGCTTCTCCCTCCGGTGAAGAGCAGCCCCGCGACCCACTCCAGTATCGAGCTGGAGCGCGCGACCGCGACCGCGACACAGAGGGATCCCGACGAGCTGCGTCCCTTGACACTGGAGGAGGTGGAACCGCCAGGGCTCGAAGGTCTGCAAGAGGAGTCGTTCGACAGCGATGTTCCGCCGGCCGATCAGAACGAGACCGCCGACGCGGAGGACTTCGCTCAGGGTAAGGGGCGCGACACCCGCTCGGATAGCGCGTGGATGGGGAAGTTCAACAGTGAGGCGATCGGGATGGGCGGTGGCAGCCCGAGGGGCCGCCATGTCCTTGCTAACGGCAATTACAGGCCTTCTGAAAGTCGATACCTCCTCAGTGGTACCGGCCAGGCCAAGGCGATGCGACCCGCCACTCGGCCGCTCGAGAGCTGGAAACGCTCGACGCTCGCCCCGCACAGCTCTCGCTTGTCGGTCGGCGAGAACAGCACGCTGCCGCTGCAGGGCATGCAGGTCCAGGTCAAGATCGACGGCTTCCGCGCCCGGGTACTGATCGACTACTACTTCCAGAATAATCACGATCAGCAGCTCGAGGGGACCTTTCAACTGCGCCTGCCCAACGAGGCCAGCCCCTACTTCCTGGCATTCGGTCAGACGACTTTCCGCCGGCTGGATGGACAGTTCATGGCTGCTGCGCAATCAGCGGATCTGCGGCCGACACAGCTGATGGCCTTGCGCGCCGCGACCTGGCGCTCGCCGAAGGTGGCCCGCATCGTGCCGCGGCAGAAGGCCGCCCAGGCCTACCGCCAGACCGTGCGGCGCAGAGTCGATCCGGCGCTACTGGAGTGGTCCGGCGCGGGGGTCTTCCGCGCGCGCGTCTTTCCGCTGGCCCCGCGCAAGCTGCACCGGATCGTGATCGGCTACGACCTCAACCTGAAACGCCTCGGCGGGGACCTGCTCTACGAGCTGACCCTGCCCGAGGGGCTGGCGCAGTCCAGTGTCGGCCTGGACGTCGGCATCCTGCCGGGCGTATCGGTCACGGCCTCGCCGAGGCAACGCCCCGCCGCGGCTGCCGGGCGGCTGTTCTATCACTGGGCCAAGGCCAGCGGCCGGACGATCTCGCTGCGTCTGGGCGGGGTTGGCAGGACGTTGCTCAGCGGCAACGGTTACCTGGCCGCCCGATTCGTCCCGGAGCTGCCGACAGCGCCTCGCGCCGCTGCCGAACGCGCGGTTTTTCTGCTGGATCTCTCTTACTCCAGTCGACCCGCGCAGCTCAACATCTGGCTCGAGCTGGTCGAGGCGCTGCTGGCGCGCAACGCCGGCCGGATCAAGCAGTTCGCCGTGCTGTTCTTCAACGTCGAGAGTTTCTGGTGGCGCGAGGCGTTCGTCGCCAATACGCCGGCCAATCGGCTGGCCTTGATCAAGCGCAGCCGGTCGCTGACCCTCGAGGGCGCCACCGATCTGGGCGCTGCGCTGCGCGCGGCGACGCGGCCGGCCTGGCACACAGGCCAGGCCTCATGCGATCTGTTCCTGCTAGGCGACGGCGCGGTGACCTGGGGCGATCGGCAAGCCAGCCTGCTTGCCGCAGCAATGAGCGGCGGGAGCCTGTCCGGACCGCTGTTTGCCTATCGCTCCGGCGTCGCCGGGGCCGACCTGCGACTGCTCTCCCGCCTGACCGCCGCCAGCGGCGGGGCGCTGTTCAGCGTGATGGGTCGCGCCGAGATCGCGCAGGCAGCGGTGGCGCACCGTGCGCTGCCCTGGCAGTTGGAAGGCGTCTCCTTCCCGGGCGCGCAGGACCTGATCCTGGCCGGTCGGCCTCGCGTGATCTACCCCGGACAGTCGCTGCTGCTGGTGGGCCGCGGCCGGCCCCCCGCGAAGGCGCGGTTGACGCTGCGTCTCAAGCAGGGTCGCGTCAGGCGGGTGGTGCACGTTCGGCTGGATCACCGCATTCGCAGCGCGCTGACCCAGCGGACCTACGGCGAGGTGGCCGTGGCACAGCTCGAAGCGACGCCCAACCTGGAGCGCCGCCTGACGATCGCTTATGCCCGGCACTTTCGCGTCGCCCGCAGAACCTGCTCGATGCTGATGCTGGAGAGCGAGCAGCAGTACAGCAATTTCGAGATCAATCCGAAGCAGGATGCGCTGACCGTGGCCGGATCGCGGGT
>CAZMLI010000301.1:0-6180 GCA_964566865.1 uncultured Planctomycetota bacterium | reverse complement strand
TGCAGGTCTCGCAGTCACATCCCGGGTGGGGCACACCGCCGTCCTGTGCGATGCCAAGCACGATCAGTTCCCAGCCGCCTGTCATGGCCTGATTCTACGAGCCCGAACGCATTCTCTGAAGCGTGGAGTCTGGGGTATCCACTTCGCTCAGGTGTGCCAACGGAAGGAACACAGATTCAGAGACATCGCTTCGCGCCGGTAACCCCCATCCTGCTAACTAACAGGCTACAGGAGCAAGCGAAGTTTATCAGTGGTGGCTACCTGAGCGGAGGGGATACCCCTGAGGGTGGAGATCAAACTGCATGGCCAGGTGCCCGGGGGGCGCCTGGCCATGCACAGTCCTGCTAGGGATAAAGCTAGAAGTTGACTTCGAGGTCCGCGTTCGCGGCGATCAGGCGCGCCTTGGAGAGCGGGACGAAGGGATCTTCGGAGAGCCGGGTGACGCGGTTGTCGCCCTGCAAGACGATCTGGAGCGTCGGGCTGTGGCCCGCCTTCAGCGCCTCTTCCGGGATGCGGCAAATACCGCCCGTGGCCCACATGTAGTAAGTGCCGGGCTTGTTCATCTCACCGAAGGGTAGCGTCTCAAGATTGTCCTGCGAGACACTCCGTTGCTGCTGCTGAACCGTTGTCATGTCTTCCCTCCTTTGGGAATCTAGGTGATTGTTTATTGCTCGGGAGTTGATATCCGCAATCTGTCAAGTCGTGATCAAGCAAGAATCAAGCTGTGTTCAATTGTATCGGCGCGATACCTGGCCAGGCGTCCGGTGACACCTGGCCACGGGTTATGGTGACGAGGTCCGCTAGAAATTGACCTCGAGATCCGCATCCGCTGCGATCAAGCGCGCCTTGGAGAGCGGGATGAAGGGGTCATCGGAGAGCTTCACCACACGGTTGTCGCCGTCGACGAGGATCTCGAAGGCCGGACTATGATCGGCCTTGAGCGCCTCCTCCGGGATCCGGCAAATGCCGCCGGTCGCGCGAGTGTAATACGTGCCGGGGCCTTTGACTTCGTCCAGGGGAAGGATTTCTAGCTCCCATTCCTTTGCCTTGAGGTGCTGCTTCTTCGTGGTCATCCGACCTTCTCCTTGCTGTCTTCACTGCTGGTGATTGCGGATGGTTCTCGAATGTAGTTCGAGGACCTAGAAGTTGACGTCGAGATCCGCGTCCGCGGCGATCAAGCGTGCCTTGGAGAGCGGGGTGAAGGGGTCGTGCGTCAGCCGCGTGACGCGGTTGTCGCCCTGCAATACGATCTCGAGGGTCGGGCTGTGCCCGGCCTTCAACGCTTCCTCGGGGATCCGGCACAGGCCGCCAGTGGCCCACATGTAGTAGGTGCCCGCGGCGTTCACCTCACCGAACGGTAGCGTTTCGAGGTTGTCTTGCGACACGTTCCGCTGCGACTTCTGAATGGTTGCCATTTCGGTCTCTCCGTCGTGGGTAAGTACAACTGGGTTGATGTTCGAGCGGGAGGTGATAACCGCTCAACACAAAGCCTCGCTCAAGCGAGAATCAAGCTGTGATCAAACCTGCTAGCTTGATGCGGAGGAGTAAAAACGCAGCGCGAAACGCCAGAAGGCGCGGGTGGCAATCAGCAATCCGAGCGATAGCGCGGCGGCGCCGAAAAGCCAGCCCTGGCCGGCGCTGCCGAGGATCGCTTGCGCAGGGATGGTGGTCAGAAACGCCACGGGAATGATCCAGGTAAAGACGATTCGATAGCCCGGAGGATAGGCTGCGATGGGATAGCGTCCGGCCTGTAGCAGGGACTGCATCGCCATCGTCAGGTTCCAGAGCTTGGTGAACCAGATCGTCAGCGTGACCAGGGCGAAGCCCAGGCAATAGAGGATGATCAGGCTGAAGGCCACGGGCAGCAACCCGAGTAGATAGCGCCACGCGTCGATCGGCGGGTTGTGTCGCATCCCGGCATAGACCAGCAGCGCGCCACCCAGGACGATGTTGGGAATGCCCCAGAGTGAGATGTGTCGGAAGGAAACGAAGAACTGGCTGTCGATCGGCTTGAGCAGGACGAAGTCGAGCGTGCCCTCTCGCACGTGCTCGGTCATCAGCCGGTGATTGGGTGCGAGGAAGGTCGCGTTGGCGCCGTCGAGAATGGTGTAGATCGCGATCACCATCAGCACCGCGGGCCAGCTCCAGCCACCCAGCTCGAAACCGTTCTGGTAGAACAGGCTGAGCCCGAAGATCGCCCCGACCAACCCGCCCACGCTGGTCAGCAGGGCGACGACGAAGTTGGTCCGATATTCCATCTCGGCCTGGATCGAGGTGGACCAGAGAATCCGCAGCGTTCTGGCGTAACGGGACAGGTCAGGCACCCATCGCGGAGTAGTGGCGCAGGCCCCTGCGCCACAGTGTGCGCCCGATCAGATGCAGCGCCAGCGCCCAGAGCCCGATCACCGCGAAGGCCTGCGAGGCGGGCGGGACCTGGCCACCGGTCAGCACGCCGGCCGGATACCAGATCAGATACGGAAACGGGGTCCAGAGTGAGATCTCGCGCACCAGCGGAGGAAAGACTTCCAGCGGCGCGATCAGCCCGGAGATGAAGAGGTAGGGCAGGAAGACGAGGCGATCGAAAGCCGAGACGCGCTCGATCCAGAAGGCGCCCATCGCCAGCGCATACTGCAGCAGGAAGCGCAGGGTGAAGGCCGAGGCGCAGGCCAGCGCCGCCAGTGCGACCGCGCCGGGTTCCGGCAGCCAGGTCGCCCCCGACGGTGTCTCGAGCGACTGGGGGAAGAGCCAGATGGCGAACGCGACGATCATCACGATGAACGGTGCGCGCGTCAGCGTCTCTCCGATGTGGGCCGAGACCCAGCGCCAGATCGGATCGATCGGATGCAGCAGCAGTGGCGAGAGCCTGCCGGAGACGACGTAGAATTCAAATTCGTAGATCACCCAGACCAGCTGGAACTGCCGGACCAGGAAGGCCGCGATGAAGTAGCGGGCGAACTCGGACTGTCCGAGCGCGAAGCGACCGGTCGCCCCCGCAACCATCCAGGGTCCCATCATGATCAGCGGCAGAATCGTGGCGACGGCCCAGAAGAAGATCTCACCCCGATACTCCAGCATCAGCGCATATTGCACGACGATGAAGATGCGCACCTTGCGCAGGGTCGCCTTCACAGATCGACTGTCTTGTCTGAGAAGATCCGCCCGATCACCTCCTCGATCGGCGGGTCGGTGACCTCCAGGTCGACCACCTCGAAGTCGGACATCAACCGTCCGACCGTCTCGGCGAGGGTGCTGCGCTGAACCAGCAGCCGCACGATGCGCCCCTCGACCGATTCGACCTCGCCGTACTTGGCGAACGTCTCGGCGGTCTGGTCGCTGGAGAGCTCGAGCTTGACCTCGCGGTAGGGTGCGATCTGCTCGACGATCTGCGCCAGGCTGCCGTCATAGCGCAGCAGTCCCTTGTCGATGATCAATACCCGCTCGCAGAGCGCCGTGATGTCGGCCATGTAATGGCTGGTCAGCAGGGCCGTGGCGCCGGTCTCCTGGCAGAATTCGCGCACGAAGCGGCGGACCACCACCTGGGCGTTGACGTCCAGCCCCAGCGTCGGCTCGTCAAGAAACAGAATCTTCGGGTGGTGCAGCAGCGCCGCGATCAGCTCGGCCTTCATCCGCTCGCCCAGCGACAGCTTGCGCACCGGTCGGGTCAGGTTGTCCTGCATGTCGAGCATCGTGGCCAGCTGGTCCACCCGCTCGCGGGCGATGCGCTCGGGGATCTCGTAGACGGCGGCATTGATCCGGATCGAGTCCAGGGCCGGCAGGTCCCAGATCAGCTGCTGTTTCTGACCCATCACCAGCGTGATCATCTTGAGGAATTCGGTCTTGCGTTGAAAGGGTACGAAACCGTTGACCTCGACCATCCCCGAGGTCGGATGCATCAGACCGCTGAGCATCTTCAGCGCCGTGGTCTTGCCCGCGCCGTTGGCTCCGAGAAAGCCGACCACCTCTCCGGGTTCGATCTCGAAGTCAATGCCGCGCACCGCTTCGACGTTGCGGTAACGGCGGCGAAAGAAGTGGCGCACGGCGTTTTTCAGGCCGGGCTCCTTGTCCGCCACGCGATAGTGCTTGACCAGCTTTTCGACGCGAATGATCGGCATCAGTCAGCCAGGCTGCTGAACAACGCCTCCAGGTCGGGCTTCATCTCCTTGACCTGATCGAGCAACATGACGTAGTCGGCGGGTTCCAGATCGAGGGACTCGATCAATGCGATCGGGGTTCGTGTGGGGTACGGGTAGTTCGGCGAGAGTCCCAGGCGCAGCTCGAGGCAGAGGCAGTCGGCCAGCGCGATCATCGCGGCGAACTGCGCCTCCGGCTCGTCGCTCCTGGCGGACTGTTGGTGATGCTCGGCGATGCCATTCGCCAATGTATCGGAGAGCTTCCACTTCTGCATCATCGCCCGGCCCGCCTCGGCGTGGTCGATCCCGGCCAGCGCGCGCTCCATCTCGACGACGCCGCAGCCGCGGTTGGCGCGCATGAAACTGGCGAACCCTGGGATGTCCTCGACCAGGACGGCCGCGATCGGGATCTTGCCGATGTCGTGCAACAACCCGGTGACGAATGCCTCCTCGGCCAGCTCGATGCCCAGCCGGAATGTCTTGCTTGCCAGGTGGTGCGCGATTCCGGCACAGGCAATCGAATGCAGCCAGAGCCCGCGTTTGCTATAGCCGTACAGCTTCATCTCGCGGTCGAGCAGGTTGCTGGTCGAGGCCGCCATAACGACGCTCTTCAAGGTCTTGTATCCCAGGACGACGATCGCCCGCTGGATCGTATTCAGCTTGGTGTTCAGTCCGTAAAACGAGGAGTTGGCCAGCTTGAGCAACTTGGCGGTCAACGTCTGGTCCCGGCCGATGAACTTCTCGAAATCCTTGGCGCTGCTGTTGGGGTCGTTGGCCAGCGCCATCACACGACGCACCACGCCCGGCAACGAGGGCATCTGGTCGATGTTGAACATCACCTGCTTGGCGCGCTTCTGCTTGATCACCTGATCCAGATTCACGCCGCGGGGTCGGGCCACTAGGGTGTCCTCGCGTAGCGGGAGAACAGGAGTTGAACCGTGCAGCCGGAAGGCTTCTTGGGGTTGCTTATCGGGGGACCGCCCTGGATGAGATCAGCCTGGTCAGACATTATCCGCTTCATGCGAACGGCACATATAATAGGATATAGGTCGATGAAGATCCACCTGGTGGATGGAACCTACGAGCTGTTCAGAAGCTATTATGGCGCGCCTCCGGCCAGCGGCGCCGACGGCACCGAGGTCGGCGCGATCCGCGGCCTGCTGATGACCCTCACCGGCCTGCTGCGGGGCGAGGACGTGACCCACGTCGCGGTCGCATTCGACCAGGTCATCGAGTCCTTCCGCAATGAGCTGTTCGACGGTTACAAGACCGGAGACGGAATCGAGCCCGCGCTGAAGAACCAGTTTCCGCTGGCGGAGCGGGCCGCGCATGCCCTCGGGCTGGTGGTCTGGCCGATGGTCGAGTTCGAGGCAGACGACGCCCTGGCCACCGGAGCCGCGCGCTGGGCCGACGTGACCGACCAGGTCGTGATCTGTACGCCGGACAAGGATCTGATGCAGTGCGTCGTTGCCGATCAGGTGGTCTGTCTGGATCGTCGTCGGCAGATCACCTACGACGCCGACGGGGTGGAGCAGAAGTTCGGCATCCCGCCGGTCTCGATCCCCGATTGGCTGGCGCTGGTCGGCGACAGCGCGGACGGCATTCCAGGGATCCCGCGCTGGGGCGCGAAGTCGGCGGCGCTGGCGCTGGCCCACTACGGACAGCTCGACCAGATCCCGGATGACCCGGAAGACTGGCAGGTCAAGGTGCGCGGGGCGAAGGGGCTGGCCGCCAACCTCGCCGAGATGCGCGAGGAGGCGGCGCTGTATCGCAGGCTGGCCACGCTGCGCACTGACGTGCCGCTGCCGGAGACCCTGGCCGAACTGGAGTGGCGGGGCGGGCGGCGCGATGAGATGGTGGCGCTGTGCGACGAGATTGATGATCCGGAGCTGGTGGAGCGGGTGGAGCGCTGGTTGTAGAGCTGGCGGGTCGGGCTTGGGCCACAGATTTATCAGATTTATCAGCCACAGATTTCCTGGCGCAGGCCTTCGGCCCCAACCAAATCTCTGGTGGCACATCCGACGCGGAGGCAGAAGAGAGGCCGCAGAGC
>CAZMLI010000300.1:4355-6186 GCA_964566865.1 uncultured Planctomycetota bacterium | reverse complement strand
CTCGGGATCCGAAAAGGGAGGGCGAGGCTCCCGCCGAGCCGCTGCACAAGGCACTCCTAATTCTCGGCTCGGCGGGAGCCTCGCCCTCCCTTTGCAGGCTGACTATTGACGCGAAATACGGTCTTCCCTGGGTGGAGGCCTCAGTCTTGCCCAGGGTGGAGCAGCTCATCTACCTGCTGCTTTACCAACTGTACGAAGGCGAGGGGCAGCGTCATGGCACTCTCGTCAGCCGCACCATGCGGGGTCACATACGCCACACGATAGACACCATCTGGCGGCTGAGATTCGTCCGCCGACAACCCGCGCACTGCCTGTGACAGCCATCTCAACCGTCGGTGGCTGACCAAGCCCAGGATATGCCGCAGATCTTCTTCTGCGAGATGGCCGACAAGTCTATGCGCGCAATGGAGCAGCTCGACTGGGAGCATGGCGCCAGCGTTGAAAACGCCGCAGGAATGCCTCAGCTCTTGAAGTGCCTTTCGTTCCCGCTCCTGCAATGGAGTGATCTCAGAATCGTCGGTCATATGGCTGGGCCCTGCGAATTATAGCGGCTCGCCAGACGTGCGTCAGCAGCCGCGCAGCGGCCGGGCGCCGCAGGCGCCCTTCCTGCCTTCATGCCTTCCTCAGCAGCAGTTGAACCGCACAGTATTCCAACGCTCGGTGGTCGACTCTCGTTTAACACTTCTGACCCACCAATAATCGCGAGGTGTTCGATGAAACGATATCTGGCCCTGATACTGTTCCTGACCTGCCTGAGCGGCGCGCAGGCCGAGGAGCCCAAGATGCAGAGCGTCACGATCCTGGCGCAGGACAAGCTGATCAAGCTGGAGAAGGCGCTGGTTGCGGACGGCGAGCTCTGGACGCCGGTCGAGAGCCTGCCGCAGATCAACGGCTTCACGCTCAAGGCCGAGGGCATCTGCCGGGACGATGTCTGCATCCCGCTGCCCGGCGACGGTAGCTGGATCACGCAGCGCGAGGGCACGCGTTACCTCAACGTCACCGCGCTGGCCAGGAAGCTGGACCAGCAGGTCGTCAGCAACGACGCCGAGCGCGTCTGGAGCTTCTCGGCGGTCCCGACGCCGCAGGGTCTGACCACGGGTGTGGCGCCGGACTTCTCGCTGCCCGACAGCAACGGCAAGCAGCACAAGCTGTCCGACTATCGGGGCAAGAAGATCCTGCTGCTGACCTGGGCCTCCTGGTGAGGCTGCTCGATGGACCTGTCCGGGTGGCAGGCAATCTACGAGCGACTGAAGGACAAGAACTTCATCATCATCGCCGCCGCGCAGGACAGCGGCGGGGCCAAGGTGGCGGCCAAGTTCTACACGCGCGCCAAGGCAACCTATGTCGGGCTGATCGACGTCAAGCATACGATCAGCTCGCTGTACCAGATGGTCAACGTGCCGGCCGGCGTCTGGATCGACGAGCAGGGCAAGATCGTGCGTCCCGCCGAGGTGGCCTACTCCAAGGGGTTCAACTTCCTCGGCAAGAAGATCGGCGATCCGCGCTACGCCAAGGGCCTGATCGACTGGGTCGAGAAGGGCGAAAAGAGCATCTACGTGATGTCCAAGGAGAAGCTGGCCAAGCGACTGGCGCGGCGCAAGCCTGCGCTACGCCAGGCCGACGCGCAGTTCAAGCTGGGCGTCTACTTCTACGAGCAAGGCAAGCCGGCGCTGGCCAAGCAACACTGGCTCGCGGCGCAGAAGCTCAATCCCGACAGCTGGAACTACCATCGCCAGGCCTGGAGCTTCAGCCGCACCGACGCGATGTTCAAGTTCATGCGCAAGGTGGCCACGCTGGGCAAGAAGCCCTATTACCGACCGCTGGACTGGCC
>CAZMLI010000300.1:0-4255 GCA_964566865.1 uncultured Planctomycetota bacterium | reverse complement strand
GTCAGAACAGCTCGATGTCGGGGCCGCTGGAGGTGCGGTTGGTCAGTGCCTTGCCGCCGAAAGCCGCCATCAGGGCTTGCCTGACAAGTCGCTCTTCCTGCAGGTTGAGCGGCATCATGGTGAACTTCATGTAGTGCTTGTCCCGGTCGACCAGCAAGTTGACGAAGCCGCCGCGGGCGCGGTTGGCGCTGTAGGTCAGCTGGCTGCCCAGGTCGAGGATCGTCTCCCCCGCCAGCGGGACGCACTCCGCGAACAGCTGGCTCAGCCGCTCGGGCGTGGCGCTCGCCGTGTCGATCTCGTAGAAGTCGACCGCGTAGGGATGGCAATCCGGCGTCTCGAAGTCGTCGAACAGCTCGTCGGTCGCGGGGAACGGCTCGTCGAGCGCCAGGCGCGGCGTTGTCTCAGCCGTGCGCCTGTGGGAATAGGCGTCGCTGATGTAGTAGGCCAGCTTCATGCTGGCCCAGTAGTAGTGATTGAAGTCGTGCTGGAAGCCCACGATCGGAAACTGCATTCCCGCGGTCAGCTCGCGGTACATCGTCTCGGCCGGATGCATCACCGCGACGTGCGCGGTGCCCCCCAGCTTGAGGCAGCAGATCCCCCGGCTGAGGAACAGGCTCAGGCAGGACTCGTTGCTGCAGGGGTCGGTGAAGCAGATGTCGAAGGTGCTCGCGTAACGCGCGTCGACCGGCGCGCAGAGGTCGACGGCGGCGGTCTCGATCGACAGGCCGTGCGTGGCGGCGAAGCGGTCGATCAGCGTCAGCAGGTAGGGGTCCAGATCGAAGACCGTGACGCGATGGCCGAGGGCGGCCAGTGCCACGCAGACCAGATCGTCGTCGCCGATGCAGAGGATCTCGAGTGACTCGCCACGTGGGGCCAGCAAAGCACGGCGCAGGCTGGTTTCTGGCAACGTCGGGCACTGTCCGAACGTCCAGAGAAAGCGCTTTCGGTGGGCGTGCGCCTGCTGCGTCAGCTCGAAGGCCCGCAGCGCCTCGGGGTCGAGCTGCCCTTGCCACCAGGCGTACATCCGGTCCAGCCGTTGCAGCGCGGCCAGCAGGACCTCGTCGATCAGGCCGTCGGCGCGGCTGACCAGTCCCTTCTCGAGCAGCGCCTGACCCAGCGGCCCCAGAGTGTCGACGCCCAGACACAACGCCTCGGCCTCCGCGGTGTCCGCGTGGTCGAGCACCTCGCGCGACCCATCCACACCCAGCAGAAAAGGCTGGATTTGATGCAGGCTGAGCGTGGTGCCGGGGCTGAGAACGTACATTTGGCGAATTGTACCACCCAACTAGCGCGAGAGAAGCCGATCTGATACGGTTGCCCGCCGATGAAGACACTCTGCGCGACGATCCTGCTGGTCTGGCTGACTGCACCCGCAATGGCCCAGCAAAAGACCTCCGCCGCGCTGCGCGCCGAGGGCGTGAGACTGCTGCGCGCGGGCAAGCTCGAGCCGGCCCTGGGCAAGTTCGACGCGGCGCTGAAGATCAATCCGCGTTCGTCCCACAGCTACTTCTACCGGGGGCTGGTCCACGTCCGTCTGCGCAAGCGACTCGCGGCGCTGAAGGATTTCAACCACTCCATCTCGCTGAACCCGAACATTCCCGCGGCCTACATCGAGCGGGGCAAGATCTTCCTGGCAGTGGCCAGCCTGGGCCAGGCCTTTGCCGACTTCGACCTGGCGCTTCAGCTCGCGCCGACCAATGGCGAGGCATTCTTCTATCGGGGCAAGACCTTCGCAGTTCAGCATGAGCTGGACAAGGCGATCGCGGACTATACTCGAGCGCTGCAGCTGACCCCGCGCGCCAAGATGATCCACTACCAGCGCGGTCTGGCTTACCTCGGCCTGAACAAGATCGCGCTGGCCGAAAAGGAGGCCTCCGCGCTGAAGCCGACCAGGGCGCGCTGGAGCGCCATGCTCAGCGAACAGATCCAGGTCCATCGGGCGGCGCGGGTCGCGGGCCTGGATCTATCCTCGCTGCACGCGGTCTTCGAGGCGGGCAAGCGCGCCTGGGGCTGGGCTCCGGCTGCCCGCGCCAAACTCGACCGCAAGCGGCTGGAGCAGACTGGCGAGCGGCTGCCGGCCGCAGTGCGCGCCTCGGCACTGGGCGGACTGACGATCGGCAGCACCCGGCAATACACCAAGGGCACCGCGAAGTTCAACATCGTCATCCTGCTGTTCAAGGACGCGCCCAGTGCCCGACAGTTCCTGCCGTTCCAGCAGGCCCTGCTGGCCAGCCGCGCCGAGGCCTACAAGAAGCAGGACAAGCTGCGCCAGCTGGGTTACGTCAAGCCGCCGGCGGCCTGCGACCTGGGCAGCGGACCGGAGGGCTGGTACAGCGCGCTGAAGATCGGGGTGAACAAGGAGGTCTTCGTCTCCCAATCGCTGACCTTCGTGCGCGGCCGCTGGGTCATCGAGCTCGGCCTTATGGCGCATCAGCAGCGCAATTCGCCCGACCTGATCGAGCTGGCCAAGGCGCTGATCGCCGAGCTCGGCCGGCAGAAACAGTAGCGCGTCCTGCCGCTCCCGCCGATGGTCTGGTTGCACGGTTTCCTGGGCTGCGCCGAGGATCTGCAACCGCTGATCGAGGGGCTGGCCGGACAGCGGCGCGGCATCGCCCTCGACTTGCCAGGACACGGACCGCAGCCGTCCGCGGCCCTGTCCTTCGAACAGACAGCCGATGTCTTGCTCGAGCAACTGTCGCGCGCAGGCATCCCGCAGTTCGATCTGGCCGGTTATTCGATGGGCGGCCGGCTGGCCTGCGCAATGCTCGCCCGCGCGCCGGAGCGGATCCTGAGCCTGACGCTGATCGGTGCCAACCCCGGCCTCGACCTGAAAGAGCGCGATGCACGACGCGCGACGGACGCGGCGCTGGCGCAGCGACTGAGGCAAACCCCGTTCGCCGATTTTCTCGACGACTGGTATCGGCAAGCGCTGTTCGGCGGACTGCGCGACCAGCCGGGCTACCCGTCGATGATCGCCCGCCGACTGCGCGGGCAACCCGCGGCGCTGGCCGCGGCGCTCGAATGCCTGTCCCCGGCCGCCCAGCCCGACTACTGGCCGACGCTGATCGACAGCTCCCGGCCGCTCTGCTTCGTCGCCGGCAGCCGCGACGAGAAGTACCAGGCGATCGGCGCGCGGCTGGCCAGCCAGCGAACGATCCAGCAGGTTTCGATCCCACAGGCCGCCCACGCGGCCCACGCCGAGCAGCCTCGGGCGGTGATCGACGCTTTGACAGCATGGCTTTCTCGACGATAATCAGGATCTGCCAAATCCGAGGAGAAGATCGATGAAAACCCCGCTTTGCGCGCTGATCTTGCTGCTGACCATTCCTCAGTCCCTGGCCGCCAAGGGCCCGACCGCCAGCCAGGTCAAGAAACTGGTTGCCGAGTATGTCAAGGACGACACCGAAGACGATCGCCGCAAGGAGATCCTCACGGCGCTCGGCAAGGCCAAGCCCAAGCTGCTCAAGTCGCCACTGGCCAGCGCGATGAAGCGGGAGGGCACGCGCGGGTTCGCCATCGACGCGGCGGTCGCGCTCAAGGCGCCCGGCCTGTTCGCCACCGCCCGCAAGTACATCGATGAAGATGAGCAGAAGGTGATCGCGCTGGGGTTGCTGACGCGCGACCGGGGTGCGAGCGCCTGGCTCTTTGCCCGCTGGAAGAAGGCCAAGGCCGACAGCGAGAGCTTCAAGCTGCTGACGGAGGCGTTCAGCAAGTACCGGGTCGAGATCCGCACGGTCTTCAGGTTCGGCTCGATGCTGCGGCACAAGCAGAAGAAGGTCGCCACCGGCAAGATCCTACAGTTCCAGATGGACACCGGCACCGACGACCCCAGGGCGATCGCGCGGCAATGGGGCAAGCTGGCCAAGGAGCTCAAGATCGCCGCGACCCGGTTCAAGATTCGCGGGGTCGACCTGATCGCGCTGGGCGACGCGCAGGTTCGCAAGGGTCGCAAGGTGGGCGGCAATTACCGGCTGTACAAGGGCGGCCGGCTGTTGATCGAGGACTTCCCGGACTGGGTCAATACCTGCCAGATGTTCCAGTTGACCCTGCGGATCTACCTGCCGGTGGGCGAAAAGGCCAAAGTGCGCTTCGAGAACTCCAAGACCAAGGGATTCACCTTCCAGATCGAAGGCGAGAAGTGGTACGTCAAGGTCAACGACGAGGTCGAACGGGAAGCCGTGATGAAGGTCGGTGAATGGAACGAGTTCGTCTGGAAGATCGAGCGACTGAAGAAGTCACCGAAAAAGCGGCCCAA
>CAZMLI010000299.1:4456-6261 GCA_964566865.1 uncultured Planctomycetota bacterium | reverse complement strand
AGGATCAGCAACAGCAGCAACACCACTTGCTGGAATCGCGCGTGGTCGATGCGGTCGTAGATCCAGGTGCCGATGAAGAGACCGATGAGCACCATCGGCGCCAGGATTAGATTCAGTCGCAGAGTCTTCCAGGTGATCAGGCCGAAGCTGGTGAACAGGGCCATCTGCAGCATCGAGCCGACGGTGAAGAAGGCGGCCAGGCTCGACTTGATGCCGTCCTTGTCCCACTGCTTGGCGGTTGTATAGACCACCACCGGCGGGCCCGATGTGCTGAACGCGCCGCCGAGCACGCCGCCGGCCAGGCCGGCGACCAGGCCCCAACGATCGGAGACCGGGCGAGTCGGGGCATAGCGGCCGGAGAGTGCGAACAGTGCATAGGCGATCAGCATCGAGCCCAGTGAGATCTTCAGCAGCTGCGGTTGGGTGCTCTGCAAGAAGGCCAGGCCGATCGGGGTGCCGACGACCATGCCGATCAGCAGGGGCGTGATCTTGGCCCGGTCGATATGGCCGCGCAGCTGACCGGTCTGGGTCAAGCTCGTCAGAAAACCGAAGACCGAGACCAGCGCCACCGCTTCCTTGAACGGGAGCATGCGGGTCAACATCCCCATCGCGACCAGCGCGAAGGCGAAGCCCGCGATGCCCTGGATCGTCGCTGCGAGCAGCACGATCAGGCCGATGATGGTGGTGTCAGGCATGGCGCGCCGACTGTATACTCCTGGGCCTAGTGGTCAACCGCAAAGTACTCATCATGCTGACCGGCGGCACGCTCGCGATGAGCGCATCGAAGGACGGCGTTCTGGAGCCGACGGAATTCGGCAAACAGCTTTCGCGGACTCTGCCCGAGCTGCCGCAGGTTGCGCAGATCGAGAACTGCAACCTGATGGTCAAGGACTCGAGCGACGTGGGGCCCGATGACTGGCGGGCGATGGCCGAGAAGATCCGCGAGTGCTACGACGACTTTGACGGTTTCGTCGTGGTGCATGGCACCGATACGATGGCCTACAGCGCCAGCGCGATCTCGTTCTTGCTGCCCAGTCTGAGCAAGCCGGTGGTCTTCACCGGCAGCCAGCGTCCGATCGAGGAGGTGCGCAGTGACGCCCGCGTCAACCTGGTCGACGCGGTGACCGTCGCGACGATGGCGGTGCCGGAGGTGACGGTTTGTCTGCACTCGGTGCTGCTGCGCGGCAATCGCTGCCGCAAGCGTTCGACCATCGACTATGCGGCGTTCGAGTCGCCCAACATTCCCCCGCTGGGGCAATTCGGGGTGCGGATCGCGTTGAGTCCGGAGATCCTCAAGCCACGGGGCGTTCCCGGTCTGCCGCTGCCACGGACGCTGCCGCTGGAGGCGCGCGTGGGGACGCTGTTTCTGACGCCGACCACGCGTCCAGAGGAGGTGGAGGTGCACGCGCAGCTCGAGACGCGTGGGCTGCTGCTGATGGCCTACGGCGCGGGCAACCTGCCGGTCGCAGATCCGGCGCTGCTGAAGGCGATCCAGGCGCTGAACGTGCCGACCATCGTGGTGACGCAGTGCTTCCATGGAGCGGCGGATCTCACGCTGTATCGCGGTGGCCGGGCGCTGCTCGAATCCGGCGTGATGGACGGCGGCGACATGACGCCCGAGGCCGCGCTGACCAAGCTGATGACGGGGCTCGGCGTGGGACTCGAGGATGCCGAGCTGCGGCGATACATGCTCAGCTCGGTGGCGGGTGAGCGTCGCCCTTCTGAATAAAGTCCTGCAAGGCCCGGATCAACGGTCGGACCTGCGCCTTGTCGATGCGCTCGGCTGCCGTCTCGATCGGCAGCCA
>CAZMLI010000299.1:0-4356 GCA_964566865.1 uncultured Planctomycetota bacterium | reverse complement strand
ACGGTCGGACCTGCGCCTTGTCGATGCGCTCGGCTGCCGTCTCGATCGGCAGCCACCAGCGTTCGCGAAAGGACTGCTCGTCCCAGGTCTCGAGCACGGTCTCGACGCACAGCGGAAAGACCTCGATCCGGCAGGTGCCGCCGAACTTCTTCTTGAACCACTGGCCCAGTGAGGGACCTGTGACGACCCCGATCACGCCGGCTTCCTCCTCGGACTCGAGCACGGCGGTCTGCTCGGCCGTATTGCCGGGATCGATCAAGCCTTTGGGGATCGACCACTCGCCGGCGTGGGTCGTGATCAACAATACCTCGATGGCGCCGTCGGCCGCAATCCGGTAGGGAATGGCGCCGGCCTGAGGAATGATCTGGCGGGTCATCGGAAGTCCAGCTTCTCGAGCTCGGTGCGGACCGCCTGGCGCTGTCGCCAGTCGGCGGGCGCCAGCCGCAGCGCCCAGCGGAGGTGGTGCCGGGCTGACTTGCTGTGGCCCAGGTCCGCGTGCATCGCGCCGAGTTCGGCGTGGGCCTCTGGCGAATCCGGCAGCCAATCGGCGATCAGCTTCCAGAGCATCAGGCCGGGTGGGTAGGCCGACTGCAGGACCTCCATTGGGCGGAGCTCTCCGCCCGCGATCAGTCGGCCGAGCTTCTTTCGGCCATCGAGTTTGTCGTTCCGCAACAGCTCGATCGCCGCGAGCATGATCTGCTGGATCTTGCTCATTCTCGGAGACTTGATCCGGATGCGGGACAGCTTGAGCCGCGCGTCTCGCAGGCGGCGCTCGTGCAGCAAGATCAGCGCCTGGTGCAACGGCGTCGCCGTCTTCGTACTCAGCGGGTAGACCCGGTCGAACTCTTCCAGTGCCCTGGCATGCTGGTGCTGCGAGGCATAGACCATGCCGCGAATGTAGTGGTATTGCCAGGTCATCTTCTTGCTGCTCGCGCGCACCAGGTCGAGCAGGCGCAGCGCGCCATCGTACTGACGCCGGAAGCGGCGCTGGCGCGCAATCTGGACCAGCCTGGCTCGCCAGTCCCGCATCAGCGAGCCACCGCCGACCAGGAACATCAGCTTTTGCACCTGTGGGACCGACGGCTTGTCGCGGTACTGCTGAATCAACCGGGTCTCTTCTTTCGCGGCCTGCTGCGGATAGCAGCTGCGCCAGAAGTGACCGACCTGCGCGCCCAGGTCGTTGTCTCGCTGCGCGACCTGTCCGAGCAGGTACTGCAGTTCCTGGCCCGCCTCGGGCGGCTGCAGCGTGCCGCTGGCCTGCAGGGCCTGAAGCCCGGCCAGCACCAGGTCGTGGCGGCCCAGGCGGTGCCACTTCGGCAGGCGTTCGCGGATCTCGTGGCCCAGCGTGGGGTCGTGGCGGATTGCGCTGAACAGATCCTCGTGCGGCCCGCCCGTCTTGAACCGTTCGAAGCGCTGTCGCCCCAGCGCGCGGGCCAGGGCTTGGGGTTCCGCGGCCGGTCTGGGCGCCTGCATGATCGGACCGGCGGCGGGCTTGCCCAGCGGAACCCGTGCTTGTGGCATCGGCAAATGGCGCCAGGCGAGCCCGCCGGCGACGACCATCAGCGTCACGATCAGTGGCAGCCAGGCCAGGCGCGATGCGGGGACCCTGCCTTCGCGCAGCGCCATGCGAAACGCCTCCGCCGTCTGGAAGCGCGCGCCCGGCTTGCGCGCGATCGCGCGGGCGACGACCCTGGAGAGTCCAGGGTCGATGCCCGGAGAGAGAACGTGCGGCGCGGGTGGGTCCTGGCCACGGATCTGCTCGAGCATCGCCTCCGGGGTGTCGCCATCGAAGGGCAACTGGCCGGTGAGCAGCTCGTAGAGGATCACGCCGAGCGAGTAGATGTCGGCCGACCGCCCGATGGTCCCGAGATTGATGATCTGTTCCGGTGGCATGTAACCGGGCGTGCCGATCGGCGTGCCGTGCTGCGTCAGGGATGTCGAAGGGGTCTCGTGGGTCAGCTTGGCCAGCGAGAAGTCGATCAGTCGGGGGCGCCCGTCGGGGGCGACGATGATGTTGGCCGGTTTGAGGTCGCGGTGCACGACGCCTTGCTCGTGCATGTAGCCGACCGCCTGCAGCATCGCCTCCATCAGATTCAACGTCTCGTCCACGTTTGGCCGCCGGGTGCTGACGACCTGGTCCAGCGGCCAGCCCTCGACCAGATCCATCACCAGAAAGTTTAACTCCCCCTCCTGCGCCACGTCGAGCAGCCGCACGATGCCCGGATGCTGCAGCTTGCCAGCCGTGCGCGCCTCTTGCTCGAACCGCTTGAGCGCGTCCTTGCGCAGCATCAGCTTGAGGCAGACCGTGCGGCTGAGGCGCTGGTCCAGCGCCTGGTAGACCACGCCCATGCCGCCCATCGCAATCCGGCGCAGAATCGTATAGTCCCCGATGCGTTCGCCGGACCGCAGCTCGCGCACCGGCTCGGACCGGGATTCGTCTCCACTGCTGGTCAAGCGGATCATCGTCTCGGCCAGCTCGACCTGCTGCGCCTCGAGCACCAGCTCGATCAGCTGGTCGGCATCGACCAGCTGGTGCTTGAGCAGCAGTTGATGCAGCGGTGGGGTTGGGCCGCCGGACTGGATCGCGCGAGCCTGCTCGTCATGACACTCCCGCAGTTGTTGCGGGTCGAGCATGTTGCGCAGGATCACCAGTCGTGCCAGTCCCTGGTCCAGCGCGTTGTCGGAGTCGGGCGCCTCGTTCACACTCCCGTTATACCGAAAACTCGACGCTGCGCACCTCCACGCCACCGGCGCCCAGCTGCAGCACCAGGCGGCAGAGCGCGGTGCGGATCGTCAGGGTGTAGTGCCCTGGGCCGCGCGCGGAGATCGAGAGCTGTTCGAGCACGTGGCCCTCCAGCGCCTCGAGTCCGTTGTTGGCCTGGCTGACGGCTTCTTGCAGCGCCTGACCTTGCGGGGTGCGACGAAACAACTTCCCGGCGGCCAGCTCGTGATGCGCCCCGTGCAGCGCGCGGATTCGCCCGGTGGCCAGGCCCAGGTCGAGCAGGCCGCCGAGCGGCTCCAGCAGTTCCGCTGGCACCTCGCCCTTGCTGGCGGATGTCTGCAGCGCGCGATAGGTCTGCTGTAGCTCGGCGCTCTGGGTCGCCTCGGCGAAGTGGCTGGCCTCGGCCGTCAGCAATGCCTGTTGGGTCTCGTCCAGTGTGATGCTCATGTCTGCCTCCCGACCAGTGCCGCCACCTCGTGTTCGAAGCTGCCCGTCTCGATCGAGCAGTGCATCCCGCACTCCTTCGGCGCGCCTGTTTCCCACCACCAGCGACCGCTGCGCGGGTCGGCGTCGCTGGCCACCGGCCGGGTGCAGGGCGCACAGCCGATGCTGGGGAAGCCCTGGTCGTAGTAGGCGTGATAGGGCAGCTCGTTCTCGCGGATGTAGTCCCAGACCTCGTCGTGTGTCCAGTCGACCAGCGGGTTCAACTTGACCAGCCCGCCATGGTCGTGGTCCAGGTCGATCTTGCGCAGGTTGCCGCGCGTGGCCCACTGCTCGCGGCGCAGGCCGGTGGTCCAGGCGTCGAGACCGTTCAGCGCGCGCTGCAGCGGCAGCACCTTGCGCGTGTGGCAGCAGCGCAAGCGCAACTCCACCGACTTGTAGAACAGGTTGACGCCGTGCTGCTTGATCAGCTGCTCGAGCTCCGGGCCGCCAGGGGTGAGCACTTCGATCTGGATGTCGTAGCGCTCGCGAACCTGATCGATCAGCTCGAGGCTGGCTTGCGGCAAACGTCCGGTGTCGATGGTGATCACGCGCACGTCGGGGTTGATGCGCCAGGCCATGTCGATCAGCACCACGCCCTCGGCTTGAAAGCTGGTCACCTGCGCATAACGCTCGGTGCCGAAACGCTCGAAGGCCCACTCCAGTATTTCTTCCGGTTCGTAGATCTCGAATTCTGCCGCGAGTTCTCCGGCTTCCAGGTCATCCATCATCGTTCTCCTTCGCGATCTGTTTCAGTGCTTCGTCACTCTGGCTCACGCAGAACTGTTGAAAGGTCTCGAACTGGTCGCCGGTCGCCAGGTAGGCCGCGAGCAGCCGTTCGACGGTCGCGTCGAGCTGGGCGCTGGGTACTTTGCGAATCAGCGGTCGGCCGATCGCCGCCTCGGCGCCGAGGCCGCCGCGCAGCAGGACATCGTAGGCCATCAATCGCCCCTGCTCCGTCGTCCGGGTCGTGCCCTGGATTCCGATGTCGCCGACCCAGTGTTGCCCGCAGGCGTGGGGGCAACCATCGAGGTGAATGTGCAACGCGTCGACCGCCTTGCCGAAACGCGCGACCAGATGTCGGACGAGCTGCGCGAGGCGCGGCTTGGTATCGCCGACGGCGAAGTTGCAGTGTGGGTTGCCGGTGCAGGCGA
>CAZMLI010000298.1:2590-6275 GCA_964566865.1 uncultured Planctomycetota bacterium | reverse complement strand
GCGTGGCGCTCGATCAGCTGATCCGAACGGGTGGCGGCCAGCTCGGTCAGATTGTGGCACATCACGGTGATCCGGCCATCGAGCCTGGCATGCGCCGAACTGATCAGGCCGCGGACGAACTTGGTCTGGCGGCTGTTGAGCTTGCGCACGCGGGCCTGCCAGCGGTTACGCCACTTGCGGAAGGCTCGGTAGTCGAACTCCCCGTCGCTGCGGAAGACCACCTTCTTGTCGGTCTGCTTGATCACCATCAACAGCCCCTCGAACAGGGCCCGCCCCTCGTCGCCGACCTTCAGGTAGTGCCCGGTGACCCAGCGCTTCTCGGTGTCCTTGAGGGTTGCCTGGCGCACCAGCAGCGGTCGCAGCAGGCGGATCGTCACGGGCGGCTTATCGCCGGACCACTTGCGCAGCCGCGGTGCGTAGGCCGCTGGTTGGCGCTCCGGGGTCATCTGCAGCATCAGCTCGTAGGTGCCGGACAGCAGGTGCCCCTTGGCCGGGCCGAGCAGGATCTGGTAGCGGCCGTCCTGGATCCTGCCGCGGCCGCGGAAGGACGGGATCACCGTGCCGCGATACCGCAGGGAGGCCTCGATCAGTCCGCCGCTGGGCAGGGTCGAGCGCCCCTTGACCCGCAGCACCAGGGCGCTGCCTTCCTTCTTGAAACGGCTCGTCAGCACGGCGATCGGTCCGCCCTTGCCGCTGCCATGAATCGTCATCATCGATCGCGGCGTCGTGCGGTCGACCGGCTTGTTCGAGCGGGCGATGCGGGGGCCCTTGGTCCGCTTCGGGGCTGCGGGCTGGCGCTTACCGAAGCGCTGGCGGATCTTCTCCTTCAGTGTCGTGCGCCGGGCTTGTGCGGTCGGTTGCACCACCTTTGTCGGCTGTTGCGTGGGCGGGCTCTGCCTGTTCGTGGGCGCGTCGGGCTTCTGCTTGCGCTGTGCGGCCCGTGCGTTCTCCTGCTCGTCCGGATCGCTGGTCGATCCGCCGCAAGCAGACAGCAGCACGAGCAGGATCGTGACCGCGGCGCAACGCATCATGAGACGTTTTCCCAGGTGTAGATTGCCGGCGTCTCGAAGTAGGTCACGGTCACATCATCCAGCACCGGCACCGCGTTGAAGGGCGAGAGCCCCTTGTCGTCGAAACGAATGCGGTAGGTCAACGTGCCGGTCGAGGTCTTCTCGATCGCGCTGCCCGCGCCGTCGGCCCCCGCGCCGGTCACGTCGGTGAAACCGCCGCCTGCGGTCGTCTCCACCCCGAGGGTCAGGTCGGGCCGGGTCGAGGAGGACATCAGGTCCTTCTGCCCGCCGGAGGTGGGGCTCGAGATCACATAGACCGAGCGCGGGCGGTACTCGGTCCAGGAGATCGTGCCCAGGCGTGCGCCGCTGGGCAGCGTCATCTTGCCGAAGAACCGGCCACTGCCCAGCGGCGGGGTGTAGCGCTCGGGGGTGTAGCTCAGGCTGCCGCCCTTGGGGAACTTCTGGGTCGAGTAGACGCGGAGCTGGTCGATCGTGCCGGCGAGATAGCCGAGCAGCGGCTTGTAGCCCTTGGCAAACGTCTTGAAGTAGCAGCCGACCTGAAAATGATTGATCATGTCGGTGCCCTTGAACGGATTCGAGCTGCCGGTCAGCGGTTTGTCGGTCGCCAGTTGCTTGGTCGTCGTGGTCATCAGCACCCCGTCGACATAGAGGTCGTGCTCGGTGATGCCGTTCCAGCGGATCGCGATGTGGTGCCACTGTCCGCTGGACCAGTTCAGCTCATCGCTGCTGACGTAGCCCCAGGTCTGATAGCCGCGATAGGTCAGATCCTTCTTCAGGTCGAACGGGCCGATCGGCGAGAGCGGGCCGCTGAACTTGGTCGCCAGCGTGCCGTCCCAGATATAGAGGCTGGAGTAGAGCTTGCCGCCCTTCTTGATGAAGAAAGAGTGGCTGACCAGCGTCTTGCTGTCGATCGGCGCGAAGACGTTGACCAGATCGAGGAAGGTCGTCTCGGGCAGCACGTTGTCCCAGTTGACCTTGTACCAGAACTCCATCGAGCCCCCGACGAGCGGCCGGTTCGTCGATCCGTCGTAGATCAGCCGCTCCATCCGCCGGTCGTCGGTGAACAGGCCGTCGGCGAGCAGGTCGCTGGCGTCGGTCGCGCTGGAGATCGGGTCCTTGCCGAAGATGTGCAGCGGCGAGCCGCTCTTGAACTCGTCGACCTCGGTGAACTCGGCCCATGGCGTCGTGGGACTGCCGGTCGGCGCGACGAGCGAACCGGGGGCGAACAGGTGAAAGGTCTGGTCGCCGCTGGCCGCCGGACGGCTGGGCGCGAGCAGGATCTGGCCGTCCTCGTGGGCGGCGCGCGCGCTGTCCGCCAGGTTGCCGGGCCAGGTCATCACGTCCGCGTCGGTGGCGGCCGTGCGCGCCTCCTCGAACTGCAACTGGGTCGTGTGGCGCACCAGCGAGTAGATCCGGATCTCGGCCCGGATCAGCGAGCGCGCGCTGACGCGGCCCGAGTGGGTCACACGGCCCTCCGACTCGAAGCGGAAGACGCCGCCCGGCTGCAGGCTGAACTCGCAGTTGTAGTCGAGCAGATCGCTCTTATCGACCAGGTGGGCGAACTCCCGGTTGGGGTTGAACTTGTTCAGCCGGCTGTTGGGGTTGGTCGCGGCGCGCACCACATCCGCGATGCGCGCGCGGTAGGCCACCAGCGTATCGGTCGTGACGTAGTTCATCCCGCTGATCGAGCCGGCGAGGAAGTCGCAGAAGTCGTCCCACTTGTCCCAGGTGCGCCAGGGCCCGATCGATTCGCGGTAGGTCACGATCGCCGCGGCGATCGTAGCGGCCAAGGCGGCGTCGATCGGCGGGGTGTCGATGGTGCGGAACTTGCCGTACTTGGCCTCGAGTGTGCGGGCCGAGAGGCCAATCAGCGAGGCGGCCAGCACCACCTCCGGCGCGCTGTTGACGTCGATCGGCGCGCGTGGCTGGACCTCGAGGTTCCAGGTCTGACGAATCGTGCCCACCGCGGCCTTGGTGAAGGTGGAGAGCTTCGCCAGTGGGTGGGGCTTGATCGTCGTCGGGTCGATCCAGCTGCGCACGCTGAGGAACGGCCGGAGCTGCTCGAACTCCTTGCGGTCCAGGATCGCGGTCAGATCGGACAGCCGGGAAAAGCCTGAGGCGGGTCGTCCGCCGAGGATGCGCGCGCCGAGCGTGGCGCCGACCTTGTCCGAGGGGACCGTGGGGTCGGCGATCATCGCCTCGCGCAGGCGGTCGAGGAAGGTGACCAGGTGGGCGTTGTAACCCGAGGTGATCGGCGCCGACGGGTCGCCGCCGTTGACGTTGATGCCCGAGGAGGCCGAGGTGATCTTGACCGCGTAGGAGAGCTGGACGTCGGGACGTTCGGAGCTGATCAGTCCGGTGTAGCCCAGGCCGGCCAGTTCGGTCGCGCCGCTGTAGGTCCCGGCCTTGAAGGAGGGATACTTGGCCAGCCGCAGCGGGATCGTCTCACCGGTGCTGCCGCCGGCGTTGTTGCGCATGACCCAGGCCTGGCTGACGCCCGAGTAGGCGGTGCTGGCGAAGAAGTCCTGCATCCGGCCGATGGTGGCGTTGATGCCCCCCTCGGCAGCCAGGTGAGCCTGCACGTGGTGCCGGAAGTTAGCCGCTCCCTGGCGCTCCAGTGAGGCCAGCCGGGTGAAGGTGATGGCCAGCGTGGA
>CAZMLI010000298.1:0-2490 GCA_964566865.1 uncultured Planctomycetota bacterium | reverse complement strand
GTGCAGGTGACCCTCAACGACGGCCAGCTGCTCGTCGGCCGGCTTTCCACGCGCCACATCCGCCTGAAAACGAGCATCGGCGAGTTCGAGATCGACACCTTCGATGCGGGCGAGCTGGGCATGGTCGAGGGCAAGAACATCAAGCAGTCGGACAACATGATCCGGCTCTGGCTGCGCAACGGCAGCGAGTTCGTCGGTCGCTGGGAGAAGCCGTCCGTCGAGGTGCAGATCTGGATGGGGGGCGACGACGTGACGATCCAGGTGCCGATGTCGAAGGTGATGCGGCTGCAGTTTCGCGGCGCGGCGGTCTGGCCGACGCAGGCCGTCTTCCGCATCCAGACCCAGCAGGGCGACGACTTCTTCGTCGACGTGACGAAGACCCAGATGAAGTTCGGCAACGAGATGGGCAGCTTCTCGCCCTTCCTCTCTGAAATCCGCCAGCTCAGTCCGGTCGACATCGAGAAGAAGCAGTGGCGGATCCAGCTCGAGAACGGCACCGTCTTCATCGCGGCCTTGCAACAGGACGAGTTGCAGCTCGAGCTGGACATGGGGCCGAAGAAGATCAGCCTGCCGCTGAGCGCGATCAAGCAGATGAACCGCCAGACGCTGGTTCGACCGCAGAGTCGGGTGCGACCGCAGAAACAGGTACAATCCTTGGGTCACGAGATCCCGGCCGAATCCGGTTTCTACTCCAATATCCAGCAGAAGGCCTCGAAGAAGGCCGCCTCCTCACAGCAACGACGCTGACCACTCAAGGATCAACATCTGCGGTCTGTCGAGATATACTGTCTCGATGAGCTTCACACGAACCGAAGAGGATGGCGTGGTCACCCTGACGATGCAGGGGGGGGCGCTGCTGCGGCTACTCGAGCAATTCGAGGATCTCATCGGGCAGTCGAATCAGGTGGTGCTGGATCTCGGCGACACCCAGATCACTGGCCCGGACGACCTGGTCGAGCTGATTCATGCGCTCAACCTCTGTTATGCGCGCGATGGGGTGCTGGTGCTGACCAATGTGCCGTCGGACCTGCTCGACATCCTGGTGCTGCTCGAGCTGGAGACCTACTTCGTCATCTGTCCCGAAGTCGCAGAGGCGCAGCAGATCGCGCGGCAGCTGACGGATGCGCGCAGCCCGCTGACCACGCTGGCGATGATCGCGCAGCGGACCGAACAGTTGATCGGCGGCCTGCAGCCACTGCCGATCGATGTGGTGCAGGAGACCGCGCGCTACGAGGTGACGCGGGTCAAGTCCTTCATCCAGTACCTGGCGCCCACGCCCGAGTGGGTCGAGCTGCATGGGTTTCTGCTGGCGCAGGGACGCGTCCCGCTGGAGATCGCCAAGGCGGCCGAGGCGGTGATGATGGACCATGAGTGGGTCGAGGCCGCCTTCGAGCGCCTGGAGGGCCTGAAGGTGCTGGTCGCGCACCAGGGCCGCCTGCGCTTCGCCCCTGGCCCGCAGACACGAGAATTGATCGAGGAGATCGTGCGCCTCTGGGCCGACCCGGCAAACCGCGATAAGCTGGTCGAGTGGCAGGCCTGAGCAGCGACGACCCCAATCTTGGACGAGTCCTCAAGCAGACCTATCTGCTGGAGCAGAAGATCGGCGCGGGCGGCATGGGCACGGTCTACAGAGCGCGGCAGACGACGCTGGACCGAACGGTCGCGGTCAAGCTGCTCTCGCCCGACCCCAGCGACCGGGAGAGCTTCAGGCGGTTCTTTCGCGAAGCCAAGATGCTGGGGCGGCTGTCGCACCCCAACGTGGTGCAGATCATCGATTTCGGCAATACCGAGGACGGGCTGGTCTTCATGGTGCTGGAGTACCTCGAGGGCGACCCGCTGGATCGGCTGGTGCAAGCGGGCGACGGCTTGCCGCTGTCGGTGGCCTGCCCGGTGATGACGCAGGCCTGCGCCGCCGTCGGCGCGGCGCATCAGGTCCCGCTGGTGCACCGGGATATCAAGCCCAGCAACCTGTTCGTCGCCCGCTTGAGCGACGGCTCGCGGATCGTCAAGGTGCTCGACTTCGGTCTGGCGAAGCTGGCGGATGATGGCACGCTGATCACCAGCGCGGGCGTGGCGCTCGGCACGCCGGCCTACATGGCGCCGGAGCAGATCGAGGAGAGCGCCCCGGTCGATGGTCGGGCCGACATCTACGCCCTGGGCGGCATCTTCTACTTCATGGTCACGGGTGAGCAGCCCTATGCCGGCTGTTCTACCCGGGAGATCCTCGGCGAGAAGCTGCGCCGGCCGCCGAACCTCTTCGGCCTCGACGACCGCGGCCTGGCCGAGACGCTGCTCGACCCACTGCGACAGGCGATGAGCCTGGACCCGGCGCAGCGCCAGCAAACGGCGACGGAGCTGGCCGACGCGCTGCGGCAGGCGGCCGGCCTGCAAGAGGCCGCCCTGCCGGCGAGCTGGTAGGCCGACTTGCCGGTCCACTGTACTACTAACGTCTCAAGTCTTCTCGAAACAGGAAGATTCAGTCACGCAGCC
>CAZMLI010000297.1:0-6280 GCA_964566865.1 uncultured Planctomycetota bacterium | reverse complement strand
TCGTCCGCATTGAACAGAGCGGGATGGCAGCAGGCCAGCAGTAGACCGGTCAGCGTCCAGAACAACACGGCGACAACCGGGAAGCGCAACGCCGGACTGACCAAACCATGGGTCAACAGACCGGCCCAGCCAGACGCCAGCGCCACGATCATCGGGGCCTCGGGCGGCCCGCGGCGCAGGGCGCCGAACACCGCACGAACCACGCAGGCCAGCAACGCGATGAAGAGCAGCAACCCGGTGAACCCGACCTCGGCGGCCAGCTCCAGGTACTCGTTGTGCGCATGATAGACCCCCGTCATCAGCGGGTTGGGGATGTTCAGCTGAACTTCCGGGATCCAGGTCAGCCGGGGCTCGCGGTGCTGCGGGAAGGCCAGCAGGTAATTACCGTGACCCCAGCCAGTCAAGGGGCGGGCCCACGCCATGCGCCAGCTGCTGCGATACATCGACAGGCGCAGCGCGATCGTCGGGCTACGGGGGTTGAATACCGAGGTCAGGCGGCCACGCAAGCGTGGTACCGCGAACAGGCCCGCCAGCAGCAACAGGCCGCAAGCCAGCAGCGCCGCCAGCGTCTTACGCCGACGGCCCGCGTCGCCGATCGCCAGCGGCAGCAGCGCCAGCGCAACTGCGAATGCGCCGGCCAGGCCCAGCATGCCACCGCGCGAACCCGTGCGCAGGATCACGATCGCGAACAGCGGCAGCCCGGCCAGCGCCACCAGGCGCTGGGCGCGGTGCGGCGCGCCGACCGCCAGGGCCGCGGCGGCCGCGCTGACCCCGATCAGGAAGCTGGCCATGAAGTTCCAGTGGCCGATCGTCGCCGAGCGTCCCTGGCCGAAACCGCGCATTGCAGGATGCGCTTGCGCCACGGACAGCAACGCGACCACCAGCCCCGCGATGAATATGCACCAGAGCAAGAGCTGACGCCGATCGGGCCGACTGCCGAGGGTGTAGGCCAGCGCGCAACTGCCCAGCCCGGCTGCCAGCATCGCCACCGACTGCAGGGTGAAGATCGGCTGGATCGCCCACAGCCCGCTGAGCGCCGACCAGCAGAGCAACGCGCCCGCCAGCCAGAAGAACGGGCGCCGACGAAGGCTCGCCAGCGACCCGGGTCCGCTCAGCGCAGCCAGCAGCAGTCCAGGACTCAGCGCCAGCAGCAACGCAAAGCGCGGGGCCGAGGCATTGGGAAACTGCGGCAGGTAGAGCAACGGGAAGACCAGCGCGAGCCCGCTGAGCAACAGCATCCCGCTGCGGTCCTCCAGCGCTGGACGTGGCGAGTCCGTCATTCCAGACGCTCCAGCAATCCATGCAACGTGCCCGGACGCAGCGAGCTGATGATCTGACTGCCGAGGGTCCAGAAATCCCCGACACGCCGCCAGTTTGCGCCCAACAACCGGAGCTGCGCCACGCCGAGCTGATCCGGCGCGATCATCACCGCGACCCGGCCAATCTCGGTCAACGCGTGTACCTGGCGCCGACGGCTGAAGCGGGTGGCCTTCAGGTACCGGGCCCAGACGAAGACGGCCTGCGCGGTGAAGGCCGGCGAGGCCAGTGGCGGCTGTTCGGCAGGTTCGGCCGTCACCTTGCGTGCGACCGCGATCTTGCAGTCGGCGAGCAGCGAATCGATCATGCCATCCACGCCATCCGCTGCGGCGGTGGCGATGAAAATCCGCAGCATCCTGACGGTCAACTGCTGCGCGTCAGCCTGCAGCGCCCGCTCCAGCAGCCGCTGACAGTTCTGGAAGCGCGCCGCCGCCGGAGTGCCCGGACGGGGATAAGCGAGCGCTTGCCCGGCAGGCGCAAGCGCGGCATCCAGCTCGATCAAGGCCAGCCCCAACCAAGCATGCGCCAGCATTGGGCCCGCGTTGCTGTCTGCGATCGCCGCTTGCCAGAATCCGCGGGCCGTCTCGAGCTGACCGCGCCGGTAGGCCACGGTGCCGAGCTCCAGCAAGAGACGACTGCTGGGCTGCTTGCTTTCGCTGGCCAGCGCGCGCATGCCTTTCGCGCGCTGCGCGCGCAGCCGTGCGGACGACGGGATCTTCTCCGCCCGCACCCCCGCGCGAAGTCCCGCGATCAGCCAGCGCAGCCCCGTGCTCCAGGCCCGGCGGCGATAGGCGGCACGCTCGAGCGCGAAGGCCGCCTGAGACAGGTTGGCCTGATAGCTGTAGGCCGCGCGCCAGGCCGCTTCCGCCTCGCGCGCCCGGCCGGCAGCCGCGAATATCTGACCCTGCAGCAGCAGCCAGGGTCCATGGCGCGGCGCGCGAGAGAGCCCCCGGCTGATCGGGCCGACCGCCTCGGCCGGTCTGCCGCGGGCCAGCAGCAGGCGGGCTTGCCAGATATCGGTCGGATGGTAGCCCGGCAGGGACTTGCGCGCTCCACGGATCGCCGCCTCCAGCGCGCTGAGATCTTTCAGCTCGAGCGCCAGGCGAACCATCAACGGATAGAGGTTGACCGTGTACGGATCCCATGTGGCGGCCTGCTGGGCGCGCCGCAACGCCGCACGCTTTTGCGCGGACGATCGGTCCGGGTGCGATTCTGCGGCAGCCATCCCGAGATCCGCCAGCATCGGCCGCGCCGAAAAGAACACCGCGCTGAGCAGGATGCAGACGACTGCCAGCGCCGGCCTGACGCGCTGTGCTTCGCGCTCTCGCGGCGCCGGATCGAGATGGGACAGCAGTACGGCCGTCACCAGCCAGAAGAAGACCAGCACCGACGGAAAGCGCAGCGCCGGACTGACCAGCGCATGCGTCAGCATGCCGGTCCAGCCAGCAGCCAGGGCCACCAGCAGTCCGGCGGATGGCGGCGCCTCGCGCAGCCGGCGCACGACCCGCCAGCCGATCGCGCCCAGCGTGGCCAGCAGCAGCGCCAGTCCTGGCAGGCCTTGCTCGGCAAAGGTCTGCAGGTACTCGTTGTGCGCGTTGCGCAAGCTCGGGATGTGCGGCGCGGGGAAATCCAGCGCGATCTCCGGGGCCCAGCTGAAGCGGGGTTCACGATGCGCCGGAAAGACCAGGAAGAAGTTGCCCTCGCCCCAGCCGCGCAACGGCCGCGCGAGGCCAAGCTGCCAGGTGCTGCGGTAGGTCGACAGGCGCAGCGCCACGGTCGGGTTGGTGCTGTCGAAGGCCGAGAGTGCGCGTGCACGCCAGCTCGGCGCCGCCAGCAAGCTCAGCAATAGCAGCGTCAACAGACCGCCGACGCCCCCCAGCACCCAGCGCCGACGGCCGCCGCGCAGCGCGAGCAAGGCCAGTAACAGCGCCGCGCCCAGCCCCGCGACCAGGCCGAGCAAGGCGCCGCGAGAGGCGCTGGCGAGGATCAATCCAGCAAAGAGCGGGATGCTGACCAGTGCCAGCGCACGCTGCTTGGCTCCCGAACAGTCGCAGGCCAGCGCGGCGGCCAGGCCGATCTGTCCGACGAAGATGCCGGCGAGGAAGTTACGGTGTCCGATCGTGGCGGACATCGCCTGTCCGAAGTAGGGCAGCGACAAGAAATGCTGGGCCAGCGAGATCAACGCCAGCAACCATCCGCCGCAGAGCAACATCCAGCCCAGCTGGCGTCGGCGCGCGGGATGGGAGGTGCAGGAGACGGCCAGCGCGCAGCCGGCGATCGCCCCGCTGCGCGTGGCCGCCGAGACGACGCCGATCATCGGCTGCGCCGCCCAGATCAGGGTCAGCCAGGACCAGAGCAGTCCACAGCCCGCGATCAAGAAGACGGGACGACGCGCCAGCTGACGGTCGGCCGCCAGTAGCACCAGTCCCGGCGCCAGTGCCACGAGCAGCGAGCTGCGCAAGGTGGCGGGCGAGTGCGCGCCGGGCCACCAGAGCAGCGGAAAGAGCAGCGCCAGAAAGCAGACGAGCAACCAGGACAACCCCGCGGAATGAGACGACTTCAGCTGTCGGCCCCCTCCTTCGCGCGCCGCCAGGGCGCGCGATAGGCCATCGACCGGTACCACTGCCGGGTCAGCTCGATCCGTTCGGCCATCGTGCCCGCGCATTCGGGCGCGTCCCCCGGGAAATCGTCGGCCGCCATCTTCTTGTGAATCTCGAAGCGCTCCTCGAGCGACTCGCCTAGTCGGCGGTTGACGACGTCGCCGCGCGAGCGGAAGGCGCTCGTGCTGCAGAACAGCAACCGACCGGAGCTGAAGCGCGTCAAGAACGAGACCATCGGGGAGCGGGCGATGCTCATCAAGGTCGCATAGGCCGGATGCGCATCGCAATAAAACTCGCGCGTGCAGCTGGAGCCCATGATCGGGACCCGCTCGGACTTGACCCCGATCTCGACAAATCCGAGCGCCTGCAGCGCGCTCGCCGCATCCTCGATCCGCGGCCGGCGCAACGCCTTCGGCGCCTCGGCCACCTCGCCCACCCGCAGCACGGAATCGGGCGCCAGCTTGAGCAGCAGCTGCTCGGTCATCAGCATGATGTACTGCGCGATGAAGTAGGCCACCAGACCCTGGAAGCCGATCGCTCCCCAGGATTTCTCGGCCTTGACCGAATGGAACAAGATCACCCCGATCAGGGCCGGCAGCGGCACGAGCCAGAGTCGCATCGGGGGCTACTTTGCGCCGGAGTCGATCGAGGCCTTGCCGGTGCTGGCGTCGTAACGCCAGCTCCAGCCGTCGGGCAGATTCCGCACGTTCTTGATCTCTTCGAGCGTGGCCGGAAGGCCGCCGTGAACCGTCTTGTGCGCCTGAATCTTGCGGTTCAGTTCCGTCTGCCAGAGCTTGATCTGCGCCCGCTTCTTGCTTGTCAGGCTCTTGCCGATCACGCCACCCGGTTCGCCGTCACCAGACCCGGCGCCCCACATCACGTAGCCGATGATCGCCGCCACCGCAATCATCCCGACCAGCGGCGCTGCCCTACCCATGGCCCCATCCTCCAGAGAGTCTAGTCACCCGCGTCGATCGTGCCAGAGTACCAGGATCGCCAGGCAGGTGTACAGCGGTTATCCGACCCCGATGCTCCAACGAACCAGATAGGCTGCATCGCATATCTTGCGCCGCAGCAGACGGGCAAACGAGGAGGCGGGCAACAGGCTGGACAGCAGCGCCGCCGGACCGAGCAGCAGCACGCGGAACAGTCCGCCGCAGAGAATCAAGCCACGCGCCAGCGCGCCGGCGAGCCGTCCCTCGTGCTTGGCGAAGTACTCGTGGAAGGCCCGATAGATCAGGCCGGTGATCCAGCTCGGACGAGGATGCTGATCCGAACTGGCCTGCCCCAGATGCAGCACCGCGTGGCTGCCGAGATAGTGCAGGCGGAAGCCCGCGTCGGAGATGCGTCGGCAGTAGTCCATGTCCTCCAGGTAGAGGAACAGCCGCTCGTCCAGACCGCCGATGCGTTCGAGCACGTCGCGCCGGAAGGCCAGGAATGCGCCGCACAGGCAGCCCACGTCGCGGCTGTCGCGGTGGTCCCACTCGCCCATCCTGTAGCCCGCGAACCAGCGACTACGCGGAAACAGGTTCTCCAGAAAAAACAGATCGAAGACCAGATCCCGCAGTCGGGGCAACCGGCGTCCGCCCTCCCAGCCCACCTCGCCGTCGGCCTCGAGCAGCCGCACGCCCACCGCGCCCACATCCGGCTGCGCGCGCAGCAGGTCGACCACCGCCTCCAGCGTGCCAGCCTGCAGCTGTGTATCCGGATTGAGCAGCAGCAGGTGCGCGCCGCGGGCCAGCGCCAGCCCTTGATTGACCGCGCGCGGAAAACCACGGTTGTCGTCGTTGGCCAGCAGCGTCACCTCGGGGAAAGCAGCGCCCACGGCCGCCAGGCTGCCATCCGCCGAGTCATTGTCGATCACGATCGTCTCGACGCTCAGGTCGCCGCAATGCCGCGCGATCGAGCCCAGGCAGTCGAGCAGCTCGTCTCGCGCATTCCAGTTGACGATCACGATGGTCAGGTCGCACACGCGTTCATTATAGGACGCGGAAAGGCGCAGCGTGGTACAGTAGTCAGATGAAGCCACTTCTGCTGGTCTGCCTGCTCTGCGCAGCGCTCTCCGGGGCGCTGGAGGCGGCCAAGGGCACCATCACGATCTCCAAACCAGCCTCGGCCAAGCCGGCCAGCAATGTCTTCATCACCGTCACGACAAAGTTCATCAAGGTCAGCTGGCTCTACGTCGACGGACAGTTCCACGGGCGCCGGGATCATGCAAACCCAGGCGCCGGCGTCAGCATCGCCACCGTCTGGACGGCACGCTTCCCGCAAATCACCACGCAAGATGGCAAGTGGGAGATCAAGGTCACGGGGACCGACATCAACGGCGAGACCGTCACCACAACGACCAGCGTCTTGCCCAC
>CAZMLI010000296.1:3107-6292 GCA_964566865.1 uncultured Planctomycetota bacterium | reverse complement strand
CCGCCGCGCCGCTGGCGACCACCACGACCCCGACTTCTCGGCCGTCCACGTCCACCCACCGAGGACCGCTGTGAGCTGCGACGATCGGGGATGCGCACGCCCTCGAACCCCGGGATTTGCTGCCGCGGGATGGTCATGTTCAGAGTGCGCTCGAGCACGCGCACGTTTTCGAGGTCCTCCTCGGTCACCAGGCTGCAAGCCTGACCGTCGAGCTCCGCGCGGCCGGTGCGACCGATGCGGTGGGTGTAGGCATCCGGCGTGTCGGGCAGGTCGAAGTTGATGACGTGCGAGATGCCGGCCACGTCGATCCCGCGCGCGGCGATGTCGGTCGCGACGAGGATGTCGAAGTCACCCGCGCGGAAGCCGCTCATCGCGCGGTCGCGCTGGCTCTGCGACATGTTGCCCTGCAGTGCGACGGCCCGGTGGCCGAGGCGCTCGAGCTTCTTCGCCAGCCGCTTGGCGCGGTGCTTGGTACGGGTGAAGACGATCGCGCTGGTCAGTTCAGGGCTCTCGATCAGATGGATCAGCAGCGCTTGCTTGTGTTCAGCGGGCACCGGGTAGAGCGCGTGGGACACCGTCTTGGCCGGCGCCGAGTGAGCGATCTCGACGATGTGCGGGTCGTGCAGCACGTCGCTGGCCAGGCCGCGGATCGCGGTGGGCATGGTGGCCGAGAACATCAGGTTCTGGCGAACGGCCGGCAAGGCGGCCATGATCCGGCGCACGTCGGGCATGAAGCCCATATCGAACAGGTGGTCGGCTTCGTCGAGCACCAGCGTCTCGACCCGGTCCAGCCGGACCAAACGCTGACGGTGCAGGTCGAGCAGCCGGCCGGGGCAGGCCACGATGATCTCGGGGTTGCGCTTCAGGGCCGCGATCTGCGGCTTGTCGGAGACGCCGCCGAAGACGGTCACCACCTGGATCCGGGTGTGGCGGCCGAGCTGTCGCAGCTCGCCCGCGATCTGATTGGCCAGCTCACGGGTCGGGGCGACGATCAGCACGCGCGGCCCTGGCGCGCCGTTGCGCAGCAGGCGTTCGAGGATCGGCAGGCCGAAAGCGGCCGTCTTGCCGGTGCCGGTCTGGGCCAGGCCCATCACGTCGCGGCCCTCGAGCACGGCGGGGATCGTCTGCTCCTGGATCGAGCGGGGGGTGGTGAAGCCAGCCTCGGCGATTCCACGCTGAAGCGCGCGGCCGAGGTCGAAACGAGTAAAGTCAGTGTCGGGCAATGTCATGGTCGTCAAAATAAACCTACGTGTAAATACGGAATCCGATCGGTCTACGGAAGCGCGGAGCGTACCTGCAGCCTGCCGGGGGTCTGACCCACACAACAGGAGGGGGCGAGAGGAACAACGGGCGCGAACTCTTGCGAGCGGACTCGGGAGAACCTGTCGTGCGCCAGGTCGGAGGGGGTCCGACCGCGCGCACCATAACACGTTGCTGCGGAACGGCTACCAATTAGTGCGTCAGTGTTTGCCGAGTTTTTTCAGCGCGGCGATCAGCGCGGCGGGGTGGTTGGTCTGGATCACGCCGGCGCCGGCCTCGACCAGCGGCCCCCAGTCGCGCGCCTTGTCGGGGTCGCCCAGCCCGTTGATCCAGAGGCGAAAGTTGCCCTTGCGCGCCCGCGCACGGACCTTGTCGTTGACGTCTTTGAGGTAGATGTGCAGCAGGCGCGGTTTGTAGAGCGAGAGCTGGGGCCCGATCTGCGGTCGCAGATAGACGCGCGGCATGATCTCGATCTGCTTGTCCAATCCGCGCAGCGGCAGCAGGCTCCAGGGCGCGCCGCTGACCAGCACCAGGTCGTGCGCCTTCTGCTCGGTGATCAACTTCGCCAGCGCACGTGGGTTGCCGGCTTTCCAGTCGAGATACAGCATTCCGCGACCGCGCGTGATGCGAAAGGCCTCGATCAGCGTCGGCGGATGCTGCGTCAGCGGGTCCTGTGTCGCGCCCCTCAACCGGAGCTTGCTGAACTGCGCCAGCGTCATCTTGTGCACCCGGCCCTTGCCGCGGGTCTTGCGGTCGACGGTCCAGTCATGCATCAAGACGTAGTGGCCGTCCTTGGTCTGCCGGATGTCGATCTCGACGATGTCACAGCCGAGGTCGAAGGCGCGCTTGATCGCAGCCAGCGAATTTTGCGGAGCCTTGTCGAAGGCGCCGCGATGCGCGCAGACCAGGATCTTGCCGTCAGTGGGGGTGCGCAGGGCCTTGTGCACCGCGGCCTGATCGGCGCGGCCTGCCGTCGGCAGGAGGAAGAGACACAGCAGCAACAGGCGAGATGTCATCTGCGCAGCCTAGCAGAATCGATCAGGCATGATGTTCATGGAACTTCTTGGATTTACTCACGTCGTAAGGGCATGTGGATGAAATGGGGCTTTTCGTTGATGTTGCTGGTCTGCCTGTGCGCCGAGAGCCGCGGCAAGCCGATCTCCTTCGTCGTCGACCAGGAGTTGAAGACGGCCTGGAGCGTGTTCGAGGCGACGGCGACCGTCAAGGGCCAGCGCATCGCGCTGATCGTCACCTCCGACGTGGACCGGATCTACCGCGGTCACGCCCGGCTCGGACAGCGGCTGACGCTGCAGTTCTGGGGCGCCGGGCGCCACGCCGGCCAGCGCTTCATCCAGACCCTCGGCGGCAAGCCGGTGCTGCTGGTGATCGACAAGCAGAAGCAGATCCGGCTGGTCGCGACCCGCGCCAAGCTCGGGTATCGCTTCCGTGGTTTCTACGACTACAACGCCGTCTGGCTGCGCACCCGGCAAAAGGGATTCGGCCGGTTGATCAAGAAGGACAGCTGGGGGCTGGGCGACCCGCTCGAGGTGACCTTCGGCAGGATGAAGAAGACCTTCGCCGCCGAGCAGTTTCAGAGTTATCGCCGCGCGGCCGTATTGCTGCTCAAGAGTGCCGAGGCCCGCAGCATGACCCAGCTAGAGCGGCTGCTGACGCAGCTGGGCAGCCGGCGCTTCGCCCGCCGCGAGCAGGCCCAGGTGCGGCTGATCGAGCTGGCCGTTTTTCATCGCGCGCGTCTGGTGCGTGAGTCAAAGAGCCATGCTGACCTCGAGGTCCGCCGCAGGCTGCGCCTCGTATTGCAGGATATCGCACTCTGGGACCAGGCGAAGGTGCTGGCCGACAGGGCGGCGGGTGAGGCTGCCTTGAAGCAGCGGATCTTGAAGGCCTATCGGCTCGGGCAGAAGTAG
>CAZMLI010000296.1:0-3007 GCA_964566865.1 uncultured Planctomycetota bacterium | reverse complement strand
CTCGGTCTTGCTCCCGTCCGGCCAGTGCACGACCAGCCCCAGCACCTTGCTGGTGCCCAGGCCAAAGTGCGCCTCGCCCGGCTGCTTCTGGGCAGCCCAGTGTCCATAAGGCCCCTGCAGCAGCCGCGTCTGCTTGCCCGCGCTGGTGGTCAGTCGAATGCGCGCGCCGATCGCGTTGCGGTTGCTCCCGCTGCCCACCAGCCGCAGTACCAGAAACCCGTGCTTGGGCGACGGCTGATTTTCCCAGAGCGCCAGCGCCGGCTTCGGTCGCGCCTCTTTCCAGCGCGTGCGGCTGCCCGTGGCGACGATGTCGATGTCCCCGTCGCGGTCGACATCGCCCAGCGCCAGCCCGGGGCAGTTGGGCCAGATCAAGCCGAGCGCCTTCTCGGCCGCCCGGAAGGTATGGTCGGGCCGTTGCAGCCAGACGCGCAGCCGGTTGTGCGGATAGTCCGATTCGCAGACCAGCAGGTCGACCAGGCCGTCGTTGTTCAGGTCAGCCCAGTGGGCCTGTAGATCGCCCTGATTCCAGCGCTTGACCGCTTGCGGGGCATGATCGCGATGCAGACCGCGGCTCGGCTTCCAGCGCAGACCTGTCTGCTTGTCCGGTTGGTCCAGCTTGCGCAGCATCGCATCGAAGATCAGCTTGCCGGTCGGGACCAGCTGGTTGACCAGCAACTGGCTCAGGTCGGATGCTTCACCGGCCCAGGCGTGGGTGATCGAGGCGCAGAACAGATCCACGTCCCCGTCGCCGTCGAAGTCGCAGGGCACCACGGCGAAGGTATTGCCGTTGCTGCGAAACGGCTTCTCGGTCGCGCGCCGCTTGCCGCCCCGCTTGATGAAGAAGGCCTGCACCCACTCGGGATACTTGCCGTGGCGGATCAGGTCACCGTCGACCCGCAGTCGGTCGGCGATGTTCTCGTAACGCGCGGCCTTGGCGGATCGCGTCCAGACGGTATTCCACTGCCGGCCATAGGCCGCGCCGATCAACTCCGGATAACCGTCGCCGTCGAGGTCGGCCGCCGACAGGCCGTAAAGCGGCCGATGCGCGCGCAGGCCTCCCGGCGCCTGCTTCGAGAGCAGACCCCAGGCCTCGGTCACGTCGCGGAACTTGCCTGCGGGCAGGCCGCGATAGACCCGCATCGGCTGGGCCGCGAGGCTCTGGCCGTAATGGTCGTAGGCGTTGCCGAAGACCAGGTCGAGCCGTCCGTCGCGGTCGAGATCGGCCAGCACCGCGCCATGGGTGGTGCGATGACGGGGCAGCGCCAGCCCATCTTTGGCCAGCCGCTCGAAGCGCCCGCCGCCGCGCCCGAGGTAGACCTGGTGGGTCTGCGGGTCCTGCTTGTACTGCTTCGCGTTCTGTGTCGCGACGCTGACCGCGTCGAGCACCCCGTCGCCATTCAGATCGCCCCAGATGATGAAGCTGTGCTGTCGCTTCGCCGCGCCGAGGCCGGTGCGTTGCGTGATTTCGACGAAGGTCCGACCACCGAGCTTGCCGGGCACGGAGCGATAGATCCGGTAGACCCCGGGTCGGTTGGGGCGCGGCCCGCCGACGCAGAGGTCGAGCCAGCCGTCGCCGTCGATGTCGATCAGTTGCCCGCGTCCGGCAGGCGCGTTCGCCAGGCCGGCCCGCTGGCTGGCATTGGACAGTCCGTCGGCAAACAGTCCCGTCGGCGCCAGCAGCAGCAGCGCCAGCGCCAGCCCGCGCATCAAACCCAGCGCACCGAGTAGATCGGCGGCAGATGGCTGGCCACGCAGGCCCAGCTGTCGCCGCGGTCTTCGGAGACGAACAGATTGCCGGTGGTCGAGCCGAAGGCCAGCGCGTCGCCGCCGAGGTCGAACGCATGGCGGAAGATCAGGTCGTAGCACGCCTCCTGTGGCAGGCCCGTGCGCAACTCGGTCCAGCTTGCGCCGCCGTCGGTGGTGCGGCTGACGCAGAGGGCGCCGTCGATCGCGATGCGAATCTCGTCGCTGATCGCCGGCACGACCCAGGCGTTGTCGCCGTTGGTCGGATCGACGACGATCGGGAAGCCGAAGTGGGCCACCTCGCCCTTGACCGAGACCTGCGACCAGTTGGCGCCGCAGTCGGTGCTGCGGAAAATCCCGCAGTGGTTCTGCTGCCAGAGTACGTCCGGTTGATCTCTGCATTGCACCAGGCAGTGCGGGTCCTGGCCGATCTCCGAGGACGGATCGGGCAGGAAGTCGGCGACCAGACCGCTGTTGCGCGGGTTCCAGCTCTCACCGCCGTCGGTGGTCTCGAACACACCGGCGCAGCTGATGCCCAGCCGTACCTGATGGCTGTCGCGCGGGTCGACGATGATCGAGTGGATGCCTGGGCCGTCGCGACCGCCGCCGAACCAGCCACCCGGGCGTGACGGGTGGTTCCAGAGCGATTCGACCAGCGACCAGGCGTTTCCGCCGTCGTCGCTGCGAAACAGCCCGCCTGGCTCGGTGCCGATGTAGAGTGTCCCGGGTTGATCGTCGCCGCCGGGTGCGATGATCCAGAGGTAGTCGAGGCTGGCCAGTTCGCCGTCGTTGACCTCGGCGCCTTCAGGATAGGCCGGCGGTTCGATTTCCTCCCACGACTGCCCGTCGTCGCGCGAGCGGCGCAGCTTGGCGCCCCAGTGACCGTGGTCCAGGCTGGCCCAGAGGTCGCCCGAGCGTGGGTCGCGCATCGCATACGGCACTGGCATGCCGAGATGGGCGGTCCGCAACAGCTTCCAGCCGCCGCCCGCATTCCGCTCCAGCGACATCAGACCCTTACGCGTTCCGACCAGCAGATAATTCGACACGGACCCTAGCCTCCGGATAATGCCTGAAAGATGAAGATGCGGCTCTGCGAATCGACGGCGTCAGACTGCTTGCGGCGGTCGACGATCTGTTCGGAGTCGAGGAAGATCTGCACGTGCTGGCGCAGCGCCCCCTGGTCGTCGGTCAGGTAGTTGCCGAGCCCGGGGTAGGTCTGTTCCAGCGCGGTCAGCAGTTCTCTGACTGTTTCACCGGCCACTTC
>CAZMLI010000295.1:3433-6295 GCA_964566865.1 uncultured Planctomycetota bacterium | reverse complement strand
CATGCCGCGTGAGTCGAACTTGACGACGACCAGGGTCAGGTCGTCGCGCGGGGGGCGGCCCTGGGAAAACTCGGTGACGGCGGAGTGGATGTTGCGCACGATCTGGTTGGCGGAGGCGCCCGTGCTCGAGCGGATGACTTCCATCATGCGCTCCTTGCCGAACTCCTGATTGTCCTCGTTCATCGACTCGACGATACCGTCGGTCGAGAGCAGCAGGATGTCGCCTTCGAGAAAGCGCACCGGTCCCGCTTCTCCGTACTCGTAGTCGGCGACCATGCCGAGCGGGACGCCGAGTGAGTCCAGCTCGTCGAACTTGTCGTCCAGGACGCGGTAGATCAGCGGCGGGTCATGGCCTGCCGAGGAGTAGGTCAGGGTCCACTGCTTGGGATCCAGCACCCCGTAGAACAGGGTCATGAACTGGTCGTCTTCGAGGTCGGCCTCGAGCAGCGCGTTGAGCTTGGTGAACAGTTCGGACATCGAGTCGGTGCTGCCGACGAGCGCGCGCAGGAATGCGCGGGCGGTGGCCATCAGTAGCGCCGCGCCGACGCCGTGTCCGGAGACGTCGCCGATGGCGAGGCCGAGCTGACCGCCTTCGTACTCGACAAAGTCGTAGTAGTCGCCGCCGGTCTCGTCGCAGGACTCGCTCCAGCCGACGATGTCCAGGCCCAGCGAGTCGGGCAGGTTGTCCGGCAGGAAACTGCGCTGGATGTTGTGCGCCACCTCGAGCGCCTGCTTCATCTTTTCCTGCTCGAACAGCTGATCGTTGATCGTGATCCGCTCGGCCGTGATCCCGGCCTGCATGCCGATGATCGAGAGCAGCTCGAGCTGCGAATCCTTGAACACATCGGAGGTGCCGCGGCTGTCGACATAGATCGCGCCATGGATCTGGCCGCCATGGCTCTTCAGCGGCACGGCCATCACCGACTTGATCTGGTTGAGGATGATGCTCATCCCGCCCTTGAAGCGGTCGTCCGCCATCGCGTTGGACGAGAGCACGGAGAGGCCCTCGCTGACCGCCTTGGTCAGGATGGTGCGGCTGACGTTTGCCTTGGCGGTGGTCTGTCCACGCGCGACGACCGTCTCGAACTGCTCCTCGGCATCCGGGTGGTAGAGAATCACAAAGCCGCGCTCGGCCTTGAGAATGTCCATGATGATGTCCATCACCCGGTTGTAGAGCCCGTCGAGCGTCTTGGCCGCGTTGATCTCGATGCCGACCTGATAGATCGTCTTGAGCGCCTGCTGGTAGTGGCCGAGCTGTTCCTGGAGCTCTTCGGGAGCCGCCTCGCCCTTGGGAAAGACGACCGAGTCGATGTCCATCCGCTTGATGATCGTGCCGGGCCCGATCGGGTCCAGATCCTCGACGATGCGAACGGAACTGGAGACCGGATTCTCGGAGCGTTCCAGGAAGAACTGCAGCTGGATCTTGCCGACGTTGACCAGGTCGCCTTCTTCGAGCGGCTTGGAGATGATCATCTTGCCGTTGACGAAGGTGCCGTTGGTGCTGCCCAGATCGGAGAGCACGAAACGGTCGTCCTTGCTCTCGACGAGCGAGTGGTTGCGAGAGAGTCCCTTGTCGTACATCTGCATCTCGCACGACGCGTCTCGACCGAGGATCTTGCTCTCGCCGTCCCCGATATGGAACACCTGCCCGGCGTGCTGTCCGTTTCGGACAACCAGTTTGCAGCGCATATCAGCCCGTCAGTAGCCTGGAATCACGAAGTTAAAGGTATACCATACCGAAACTTTCGTGATGACGCCACCCCACAAGCCCGATCACGCGCTGTTGCTTTTGACGCTGGACTTTCCGCCCAGCCTGGGAGGCATCCAGGCCTATCTGGAGGGCGTGGCCCGGGCGCTGGCGCCGGCAGGCGACCTGCTCGTCGTCGCGCCGTCCGACACCGATCATCCGGGCAGCGCGCTGTACCCGATCAGGCGCGTTCGCTGGCCGGTTCGCGGGGCCTGGAAGCTGCTGGCCCCGCTGCTCTGGTCATTCGCGGGGGCGCGGCACCTGCTGCAGCACCCGCAGCGAACGGTCATCGTCGGGCATCCGCACCTGGCGCTGGCCGGCTGGCTGCTGTCCTGGGTGCTGCGCGCGCGCTGGGTTCAGCTGGCCTACGGGATGGAGGCGACGGATGGCCGGACGGCGCAACTCGTGCGACGTCTGTGGCCGCTGCCCGATCGAGTGGTGACCATCTCGCGGGCCACCGCGGATCACCTGGTCCGGCTCGGCGCCCGGCCCGAACGCATCGTGCTGCTGCCGCCCTGGATCGATCTGCCGGATCCCAACCCGGGACCCGAGGACGGCAAGCTGGTGGCCGAGTACCTCCCGCTGCGCGCCGAGCTGGTGCTCTGCGTCGGGCGGATGAGCCCCGCCGAGCGCTACAAGGGACACGACGTGCTGCTGACGGCGTGGGCTGCCGTCGCAACCAGCCGGCCGGACGCCAGGCTGGTCCTGATCGGCGGCGGGGATGATCGTGAGAGGCTGCAGGGGCTGGCGAATCAACTGGGCATCAGCGAGCAGGTGGTCTTCACCGGCCCGATTCGCCGTACGGTGCGCGACGCGCTATACCGACGCTGCAAGCTGGTGGTCCTGCTCTCACGCGAACTCGAGACGCGCACGGGTGTGCGCTTCGAGGGGTTCGGCATCGTCCTGCTGGAGGCCGGCGGATTTCGCCGCGCCGTGATCGGCGGTGACAGCGGCGGCGTGCCGGACGCGATCGAAGACGGGCTGACCGGACTGCTCGTGGACCCCAACGACGCGGGGGCGCTGGCGCCGATCATGCGTCAGTTGCTCGACGACCCGGCGCGCTTGCGGCGCATGGGACGGGCGGGCCGGCGACGGGTCGAGCGGGAGTTCACCTA
>CAZMLI010000295.1:0-3333 GCA_964566865.1 uncultured Planctomycetota bacterium | reverse complement strand
GCATGCCTCTTGCTGTAGCTTTGTCTCGTTCCCCATGTTCTGCCATCTGCACGCCCATAGTAATTTCACTTTCCACGCGGGAACCCTGCACCCGGAGCAGCTGGTCGATCTGGCGCTGGAGTTCGGCATGGAATCCGTCGCATTAACTGACAGGAACGGGACTTACGGCCTCATCCCGTTCTACCAGCACGCGCTCGAACGGGGAATCAAGCCGATCCTGGGAGTGGAGCTCGACGCGTCCTGCGCGAAACCGGACGCGAAAAGGCGGCTCTCGCGGGAGCGGGCGGTCGTGCTGGCGCGGGATCGCGAGGGATATGCGCTGCTTTGCGAATGGACCAGCCGGCGGCATTTGCATGACAGCTTCAATCTCGCGGACACCCTGGCGCAGCGCAGCGACCGGGTCTACGTGATCCTCTTCTCGGCCGCGCTGCTGCGAGAGGTGGTGGGCAAGAGCGGGCCAAAAGGGCTCTTCTGCGGACTGATCAACCATGGCGATCTGCCGAGCCGCCGGCGCTGCAACCGGCTGTACCGGCTGGCCGCGGAGCTGCAGGTGCCGGTGCTGGCCTGCAGCGACGTCTACTTCGGCACGTCCGCCGACTATGAGATCCACCGCGTGCTGCGGGCGATCGGTCTCTGCTCGACCGTCTCGCGGGTACCGCCCGAGGAGCTGGCGCATCCCCGGCAGTACTTCGTCGGTCCCGAGGAGATGGGCTGCCGCTTCGCGCGGGCGCCGGAGGCGCTGCGCAATACAATCCGGCTGGCCGAGGGCTGCGAGGTCGATCTGGCGCTGGGGCAGTGGAAATTCCCGCCGTTCCCGGTGCCGGAGTACGAGACGGCCGAGAGCGTGCTGCACCAGCTCGCGCGGGCCGGCTTTCGCGAGCGCTACCCCGACCCCAGCGAGGCGGCCCGGCGCCGCTTCAGCAAGGAGCTGTCGGTGATCAACCGGCTGGGGTTCGCGCCTTACTTCCTGGCGGTCCACGACATCGCCCGCCGCACTTCGGAGCGCGGCATTCCCAGCCTCGGCCGCGGCTCGGCCGCCTGCAGCCTGATCAGCTACTGCTTGAAGATGACCCACGTCGACCCGCTGGCTTACGACCTGTACTTCGAGCGCTTTCTCAACCCGACGCGCAAGAGCCCGCCCGACATCGACCTGGACTTCGACTGGAAGCGACGCGACGAGATCATCGAGATGGTCTATGAAACCTACGGCGCCGAGCGGGTGGCGATGATCTCGACCACCAACCGCTTCGCCGGCCGCAGCGCCTTCCGCGAGACGGCCAAGGCGCACGGGCTGCCCGACCGCGAGATCAGCCAGCTGACCCGCCGCTTTCCCTGGATCAGCGCCGGCAACCTGCCCGAACTGCTCGAAGCCCACCCGGACTGCCAGGGCCTGGGGCTCAAGAACCCGACCTATCGCAAGCTGATCCTGCTCGGCGCCGGACTGGCCAACTTTCCGCGCCATCTGGGCATCCACTGCGCCGGGATCGTGATCGCGCCGGACCGGCTGACCCGCTATCTAGGCCTCGAACGAGCGGCCAAGGGGCTGGTCGTGACGCAGCCCGACATGCACCCGGTCGAGGCGCTGGGACTGATCAAGATCGATCTGCTGGGCAACCGCTCGCTCGGCGTGCTGCCCGACTGCCTGGCCGAGATCCGGCGTCAGGGGCATCCGGCGCCCGACCTGTCCGACCACGAGAAGCTGGCGGCCGACCCGAAAGTGGCCCGGATGCTCGTCTCGGGCAATACGATGGGCTGCTTCTACATCGAGAGTCCGGCGATGCGCAGCCTGCTGCAGCAGCTGAAGGTCAGCGAGTACATCGAGCTGGTCGCCGCCAGCTCGGTGATCCGGCCGGGCGTGGCGCAGAGCGGGATGATGCGGGCCTACATCGAGCGCAAGAACGACCCGCGCAAGGCGCACTACCTGCACCCGCTGATGGAGCAGCTGCTGGCGGAGACCTACGGGGTGATGATCTACCAGGAAGACGTGATCAAGGTGGCGCACCAGATCGGCGGCCTGACGCTGGCCGAGGCGGATCTGCTGCGACGGGCAATGAGCGGCAAGCTGCGCTCGCACAAGGCGATGCAGGCGCTGAAGAGCCGCTTCATGCAGTCCTGCCGACGCCAGGATATCGTCCCGCCCATCGCCGACGAGATCTGGCGGCAGATCAAGAGCTTCTCCGGTTATGCCTTCTGCAAGGCCCACAGCGCGTCGTTCGCCAAGCTCTCCTATCAGGTGGCCTACCTCAAGGCCCACCACCCGGCCGCCTTCATGGCCGCGGTGCTGTCCAACCAGGGCGGCTTCTACGGTCCCTGGGCTTATCTGTCGGAGTGCCGGCGGATGGGGCTCGAGATCCGGCTGCCCGACATCAACGCCAGCCAGAACGACTACATCGGCGACGGCTGCAGGCTGCAGATCGGGCTGATGGCGATCAAGGGCATGGACACGGCCGATCGGCTGCGGCTGCTCGACGCGCGCGCCGCGGACGGGCCGTTCGTCGACCTCGAGGCGCTGATCACGCGCAGCCGGCTGGGACCGCAGGCCTTGCGCAACCTGATCCGCGTCGGCGCCTGCGACAGCCTGGGCCCGACCCGCCCGCAGCTGGCCTGGTTACTGGAAAAACTGCTGCGCAGCCGGACGGGGCCGGGCCATCTGTTCGACGGCCTGCTCGAACCGCCCGAGCTGGGCCAGCCTGATGTCCAGACCCGCTGCCTGGCCGAGTACGAGCTGCTCGGCTACACGGTCACCCGTCACCCGCTGGAACTGCTGGCCAGTCAGATTCCCGCCGACGTGCTGCCCGCCGCACGGATGCTCGAAGCGGCCGGCCGCCGCGTGCGCATGGCCGGCTGGCTGATCGCCGCCAAGCCGATCCGCACCCGCACCGGCGAGCGAATGAAGTTCCTCTCGATGGAAGATACCAGCGCCACCTTCGAGGTGACGCTGTTCCCCCAGGTCTACCAGCGCTACGCGCGGCTGACCCACCACGCCGCCTGCCTGTTCGAGGGCAAGATCGAGCTGCAGTCGGGCGTGCCGTCGCTGACGGCCTCGCGGCTCGCGCCGCTGGACATCAAGCAATGGGCGGGCGCGGACCGCGAGGTGCGAAGCGGGATGGGCTGTGGACCGCGGTGGTAAAGCGCCTACCGCAGGAAGAGCCAGCCCGCGATGCCCGCCGCCAGCAGCATGACCGTACAGGCCAGCGCCAGCACCTTCTTGCTGCGCGGGGCCTTCGGTTGCGCTTCGCGCGACCGCCTCAGGCGTGAGGTTGTCTTGCGCACCGACTGCTTTTTGGGTGCGGGCTTGGGGGCGGGCTCGGCCTTCGGAGCGGGCTCGGCCTT
>CAZMLI010000294.1:0-6349 GCA_964566865.1 uncultured Planctomycetota bacterium | reverse complement strand
GGTCGGCGAAGGCCATGATCGTCAGGTAGGGGTTGATGTCGGCTGCTTGCGGGAACAGGCTCGCGTCGGCGACGTAGAGCCAGGGCAGACCATGGACCTGGCCCCAGCTATTGGTGACCGAGGTGCCACGGCCTTCGCCCATCCGGCAGCCGCCCATCAGGTGGGCCGCCGAGATCGACAGGCGTCCGAGCTGGAAGTGGCGGCGGCTGATCAGTCGATCGATCTGTTCGGCGTCGGCCTGTTCGATGAAGAACTTCTCGGCTGCCGGTGCGTGCACGCGTTCGGCGCCGGCGGCGAAGAAGACCCGGGCGCTGGCGCGCATCGCGCTGAGGAAGGAGCGGATGACCGGCTCGCCGATGGTGTAGTCGACGACCGGCCGGCCCTCGCCGTCGATGGTCACGCGGTTGCTGCGCAGGGATGGGTCGAGCGCCAGGACCAGGATCATCTGCAGCTTCTGGTAGGCGTTGAGCAGGCGTGTCGGATCGTCGCCGAAGCCGGCCAGGTTCTTGGCGGTGGTGAACGGAAAGTACATGCAGGTCTCGAGCAGGAAGCGGTCGCTCTCTTCGAACGTGTCGCAGTAGTAGCTCTTGGGGTGCCCGTCGAAGTTGCTGAGCTGGTCGGGATGTTCGGCGACGAGAATCAGCGCGGGTTGGGTGGTGAAGTAGCGCCCGAGCGCCGGCAGTTCCGCTTGCATGCCGGAGCGCATCATGATCGCGGGGGAGTTGACCGCACCTGCGCAGAGCACGATGACTCGGGCCTGGATCCGGTACTGTCCGGGCTCCCATTCGGGCGGCTCGCCGAAGTCGCCGGCGGGGTGGACCGTGGCGTGGATCGTGCGGTCCTCGATCCGGTTCACCTCGCAGCGCGTGATGACCTGGACGCCGGCCTTTTCCGCGGCGGGCAGTTGCACGCGGTTGGTGCCCTGCTTGGCCTGGTTGGGACAGCCGAGGTTGCAGAGGCCGCTGCCGCGGCAGCCGCGCAGGTTGATCGGGAACTGCTCGACGCGATAGTCCAGCGCCTCGCAGCCTTTGCGAAAGAGCTGGTTGTTGTCGTTGATCTCGTCGTCCGGCAGCAGGTGCACGTTGTTCTGCTGCTTGTACTTCTCGGCCCGCTGGGCGATGTCGCGGTACTCGAGACCGGGCACCGCCCAGCGGTTGATCACCGAGCGGCGCATGACCAGCGAGGTGCCGGTGTAGACCACCGTGCTGCCGCCGTAGGCGTGGGCAAAAGCGAGCGTCATCGAGCGGTCGCGGGTGAGGAAGCCGCCGCCGTCGGCGTACAGCTTCTGCGCCATCTCGATCTCCTGCCCGTTGAACTCGTCGTCGCGGAAGCGTGGTCCCTGCTCGAGCAACGCAACGCGCAGGCCCTGGGCGCAGAGTGATGAGAGCACGCTGGCGGCCGCGCCGCCGCCCGCGCCCGAGCCGATGATCACGACATCGAACTGCTTCTCATGCATCGGGCGTCAGTCCGCCCCCGCGCAGCTTCGGCAGGTAGCCCAACGCTTGCCGGATCGGGCCCTGTCCGTAATAGCCCAGCAGGATCAGCGCCTTCACGCCCCAGAAGCCCTTGCGCACCAGAGAGACCGGGTTGCGTTCCAGCCAGCGCATCAGGCTGTCCAGCTTTTCGGGCGACAGCCGCTCGATGCGGCGGAGCCCGCGCAGTCGGGCGACGACCCGGATGACCCAGAGGAACAGGCCGAGCTGGCGCTGCATCGACTGGTCGCGCTGGCTCACCGCGACGTCGATCAAGCGCATCATCTCGTCCCGCGCAGGCTCGTCGAGATTCGTACACGGCGGAACCACACGAGTGGCCAGCGTCCACAACGTACTGCGTCGTTTGGGTGTCATGAACGACATCGAGCTAAAAATATACCGGGGCGCAGAGCTGCTTGCAAGGCCCCGGCGTGCCCGCGCCATTGCGATATTCGGCCATTTGCGATATCCTGCTAAACCCTTACCACGCAAACGCTACCCCCTCGCCAGGAGAGGACTTTGAGACGAATTCCCTGGGTTGTCGCGCTGACGGTGTTGCTTGGCACACCGCTCTGGGCCCGCGATGTCATCCCCCGCATCGATCTGTTGCAGATCGAGATGATCAAGCGGGTCAGCCCTGCGGTCGTGGCGCTGACCTGCGAGGTGCCGATCAACCAGCTGACCTACTACGGCACGGGTGCGGTCGTCTCCGCTGACGGACTGATCTTGACCAACCTGTCGGTCATCCCGCCGCAAGGTCAGCAGATCAAGGTCTTCTTTCGCAACGGGCAGGTCCACAAGGCCACCATCGTCGAATATGACGTCAAGACCGAGTCGACGCTGATCCAGATCACGACCAAGGGCACCTACCCGTTCCTCAGGCTGGCCGACAGCAGCAAGGCCCGCGTGGGGCAGGCCGTCTTCACCTTTGGCAATCCGTATCACATCCTCGAGCTGGATGCGCAGGTGGCCGTGGCCGCCGGCGCCATCTCGGCGATCGGCCGCGTGACCGACAACGCCGAGGAGCAGGATCAGTCCAACTATCACGGCCCCGTGATCGAGACCGACGCGGCGGTCAATCCGGGCGCGGACGGCGGACCGATCGTCGACTCGGCCGGCCAGTTGATCGGCGTGATGTCGCTGGCCTTTCAGCGCGAGCGACTGCTCGGCACGGCCATTCCGGTCCACCTGATCAGCCGGCGGATCCAGCGGCTCAAGCGCTTCAAACTGGGGCCCCTGCCCAGGACGGTGCTTTCGCCTGCGACGCATGTGCTGGCGCGGGGCGCTGCCAAGCTGGCGCGGGGGGTTGTCTGGCTGAAGATCGATCGGGCGCCGGAGCGGCCGCTCAAGATGCCCGACGAGAAGGCCTGGGAGAAGCTGAACGTCTTCGAGAAGTCGGCCTGGATGCTGCGCAAGCTGATGCAGCGACCGCCGGGATATGCCACGGGCATCTCGATCGACGGCGGCAAGTATGTGCTGACCAGTGCTTATCACTTCACCCACAATCGGGAGCGCGACCCGACCGCGCAGCGGCCGCTGATCCGCTCGGTCAAGATCCATGCCCAGGGCATGGCCCGGCCGCTGACCGGACGGATCATCTCGCGTTACGAGCCGTACGACCTGGCGCTGATCGAAGTGGTCGGCGGCCGGCTGCCGGCGTCGCTCGAGTTCGGCAGCTCGAAGGCGTTGCGCGAGGGCAGCTACATCGGCGTGCTCGGCCGGCAGCGCGGTAGCACCCAGGTCACGATGACCCAGGGCATCGTCTCGACGCGCGCCAGAAAATACAACTTCATCAAGGCCTTCCAGACCGGCGCGCTGGTCAACTACGCCAATCTGGGCGGTCCGGTGATCGATCTCGAGGGCCGGATGGTTGGCATGGCCAGCTTTCTCCGTCCGTCGGCCGGCTTCGGCATCAACTCGGGCGTGGCGCTGTTCACCGGCAGCGACACCATCCGGGGCCTGCTCGCGGCGATGAAGAGCGGTCGCAATCAAAAGAACCCGCCGCTGCCGTTCCTGGGCATCCGGGCCTGGCAGGGCCGCAGCTTCGGCGGCGCGGCGGTGGCGGGGGTGAACCTCGGCTCCGGCGCCCATCGAGCAGGGGTCCGGCCGGGCGACCTGATCATCTCGGTCGACGGTTCGCCAATCGGCGAGTGGTCCGATCTGATCCGCACGATCACCGCCAAGCGCATCGGTCAGAAGATCGTCTTCGAGGTCAAGCGGGGAAAACGCACGCTCAAGCTTTCAGCCGTGCTCGCGCGGAGGCAGTGGTAATGCGCGGGCTGCTGATCTTGTCGGTGGTGCTGTGCGCGGCGCTGCCGCTCGCGGCCGATGAGATGTACGAGGCCGCCAAGGCCCAAGAGCTGCGGATGACCCACGCGATCAAGGCGGCGCTCAAGGCCTACGTCTTTGTCGGCGGCGGCGGGTCGGGCGTCTTGATCTCGGCCGATGGTTTCATCCTGACCAACGATCACGTCGCCGGCGGCGCGCACAAGTGGCGTGTGCGGACCAGCGACGGGGTGCTGCGCCACGCTCGCCTGGTCGGGACCGACCCGTACGGGGATGTCGCGCTGCTCAAGATCGACGGCGCCGAGCGGCTGCCGTTCCTGCGAATGGGGGATGCCGACAAGTTGAAGAGCGGGCAGCCGGTGATCGCGATCGGCAATCCGTTCGGGCTGTCCAACGTGGATGAGCGTCCGACGGTGACCGTCGGCGTGGTGTCGGCGCTGCATCGTTTCAATCTCAGCCGCTACTCCGATGCGATCATGACCGACGCTTCGCTCAACCCCGGCAATTCTGGCGGGCCGCTGGTGACGATGGACGGGCGGCTGGTCGGCATCAACGGACAGATTCGCACCCGCTTCGAGGTTCGCTCCAACACCGGGATCGGTTATGCGATCAGCATCAACCAGATCCAGAACTTCCTGCCCGCGCTGAAGGCGGCGGGCGGCGGCTTCGTCAAGCATGGCCACATTCCGGGTCTGGTGCCGACGCGCCCCGAGTCGTTGATGCGACCGCCGCAGGTGGTGCTGGTGCGCGAGGGGTCGCTGGCGGACAAGGCCGGCTTCAAACGTGGCGACCGGCTGATCGCGATCGGCAGCAAGCAAGTGCTGACGACCAATCGGTTCTACGGCGTGATGCTGACCTACCCCGGCGGGACGAAGATCGAGGTCACCGTTCGGCGCGCCGGCAAGCTGGTCATCGTGCCGGTTGTGCTGAAGCCGCTGCGCGTGCCGGGTGACGCCGACCTGGGGGTGAGCTTTCTCAAGGTCGGTGCCTCGGCTCACAAGATGCGCGTCGACCAGGTAGCCCAGAACAGTCCTGCCGCGACGGCCGGGCTGCAGGTGGGCGATCGGCTGATCTCGATGACGGGCGTGCCGATCGGCGAGATCCCGCCAGCGCTGCTGGAGACCTACATGGCGAGCCAGTTCGCCGCTTTTTCGGGCACCGGCTCGCTGGTCGAGCTGACGGTGCTGCGCGCGGGCAAGCAGAAACAGCTGGTACTGAAGATCCCGCGGGGCAACCGGAGGATCGGCTTTACGATGGGCAAGGTGCCCAAGACGCAAGCAAAGGTCAACCCGTTGACGATCAAACTGGTAAAAGAGGGGTCAATGGCGGAGAAGGCAGGTCTTCTGGCCGGCGATGTCCTGCTCGGAATCAACGACGTGCAGGTCAAGCAGGTGGAGGAGTTCAGCAAGCTGTTGCAGCAGCGCGAACCCGGCGAGGTCGCCGAGGTGGCCGTGCGGCGCAACGGCAAGGTCAAGGTCTTCAGGGTCACCCTGGGACTCAAGCGGGAACTACCCTGATGGCGATGAGAGCGAACGAATTGAGGAAGGGCCACGTGATCCAGGATGGTGGTCAGCTGTGGCAGATCGTCGAGATGGAGCACGTCAAGCCGGGCAAGGGTCCGGCTTATCTGCAGATCAAGCGCAAGAGTCTCAGCTCGGGCAAGGTGATCGAGACACGCTACAACTCGAGCGCCAGCGTGGAGTTTGCCTACCTCGAGACCAGGGAGCTCAAGTTCGGCTGGCCCGAAGGCGAGACCTTCGTCTTCATGGACAGCGAGACCTACGAGCAATTTCATCTCTCCGAGGAGATCGTCGGTAGCCTGATGCCCTACATCAAGGCCGACGAGACGATCACGGTGAAGTTCCACGACGAGACGCCGGTGACGCTCGATCTGCCGCAGACCGTCGAGTTGCAGGTGGTCGATACCGAGCCCGCGGTCAAGGGCGACACGGTGACCAATTGCTTCAAGCCGGCCAAGCTCGAGACCGGACTCGAGATCAAGGTGCCGATGTTCATCGCCGAGGGCGAGGTCGTGAAGGTCACGACGGCCACCGGCGAGTTCGGCGGACGCGCCAACAAGTAACCCATGGGTCGCGCGTCGAAGGTGTCCTGGCTCGCCTGGCTGTTGATCGGTCTGGCTGCCTGTTGCACCGAGCCCACGCGCAATGGCCAGCCGAAGACCGAGGCCGAGCGCGTCGAGGTCAAGTACGGTCCCTACTTCCCCGTGCTCTCGACCGAGGAGCGTGGGATGTTCGACGAGCTCGAGAGTGACGACTCGCGCGATCTGTTCCTGCGCGAACGCGGCGCCGACGTGAAGTGCGAGCTGTCGCAGAAGCTACGCCTGGGAATGCGCGGGGCGAAGGTGCGGGAGCTGCTCGGTCCACCGCTCGACGAGGAGCGAACCTTCGCGGCCGGTCAGCTGCTGGAATACTGGAGCTACCGCCGACCCAATCCCGTGGGTGACACGCTGTTCACGGTCCGGTTCGCCGGCGGCAAGGTGATCGGCTGGGATGTCAAGACCACCGCCGGCTACTAGCGCATGACCGAAGAACAGGAGATCGCGCTCGAGGGTACCGGCGACACGCTGTATC
>CAZMLI010000293.1:0-6362 GCA_964566865.1 uncultured Planctomycetota bacterium | reverse complement strand
CGGCATTGACCGGTTGGGTCGAGATGTAGCTGTCGGAATCGGTCGGATTGAGGACCTGCTGCGCCACGCTGTCGCGCAACATCTTGCGGTCCTCGGGGTTCTCCAGCTTGACCATTTCCCGGAAGTTCTTGCTGCGGGTGAAATCGTGATCCGCCGCCTCGAGGCGGATCACCCCCAACGAGACGAAGAGCAGCTTGCTCCAGGGAATGGGGATCCGATCCTTCTCGTAGGCCGCGCCGATGATCAGCGCCGGCTCGGTCAGCTCGGCCCAGGTGATACGCCGCACCCGCAGCCTGGGGACCAGGTCAGCGCTTCGCAGCAGCAGCGCCGGTTGCCCCGCTGCCTCGAGGATCTGGAGCACCGATCGGGCCAGCGGCAAGGGCAAGCCCTGTTCGTAGACGATGCCCCAGGCCTGGCGCAGCGGGATGGTGACATCGGTCAGCGGGCAGCCAAAGAGCTTGGCCAACGGCCGCGATACGCCGCGAACTTCGACCCGCGGATTGACGGTTAGCAGGATGGAATATTCTTCGCTCATGCAGCTCGCTCCGCCAGCTGGCGCAGGACCACCAGAATATCATAGAAGGCATGCGTGTAAACCGCAATGCCCAGTCCTCGCTGGAGATAGATCAGGCCGAGCAGCACGCCCGCCAGGTATCGAAAGCCAAATCCAGCGGCGCTGAAGACCTCTCGCTGACCGGCGGGCCCCACGTAATGAGCGGCCGAAAAGATGGTGCTCGAGAGCACGATTGCGGCCAGCGCGGCCCAGCGCCACTCGATGTCGCTGTGGCGATCGAGCAGCCAGAGTGTGCCGCCGAGCAGGAACAGCCGGAAGAACAGCTCCTCATAGACCCCGGCGCCGATCGCCAGCAGGAACGGTTGCAGCTGATGGGCCTGCCCCAGTTGCCCGAGGCCGAGCAGCAAATCGGGCAGCAGCATGCCCAGCAGGGCGATGCAGCCGGCGTAGAGCATGCTCTCGAGCAGCATGCCGAAATATAAACCGCCGCCCGCCTTGCCTCTGCGCTCGACCTTGACGTAGGCGATCAGGAATGCGAGCAGCGTCACGCCGTTGAGCACCAGCAGGCCGCTCTCGCCAAAGAGCCACTCGAACGGCCATTTGAACAGGAACAGCCCGATCGCGTTCTCCAGGCTGGCGCTGGTCAGCACCAGTCCGGCCTCGTAGCCGACCAGCAGGGGTAGCACGAAGGTCAGGCTGACGCCGAATTCGCGCGAGACCTCGAGGTACTGCTGGTTTTGCTGGTTTGCCGCCTTGCCGCTCCGCGTCACAGCTTGGGCAGGATGTCCGCTGCGGGGTCCTTGCCAAAGGCCTTCTTGTACTGGCCGTCGTCGTCCTTGACGATCTTGGTGAAGCCCAGATTCTCCAGCTTCTTGTCGGAGACCGGTCCACCGGCGCCGCTCTTGTTGAAGAACGTCGCCTGGATCACGCGCTGGATCGGCTGGCCGCACTGCGGGCAGTTGACCTGGGGGTCGTCCGACATGCGCTCGACCTCCTCGAATCCCTGCTTGCAGTGATCGCAGGAGGCATCCGCTTGACGTGCCTGGTAGACATAGGTTGGCATCTGGCTGGAGCTTAGTCTAACTCCGGGCCACTGACAAGAGCGGCGCGCACTATGTCCGGATATTGCCCGGCGGGCTGGGATTCAGCGATCTTGCGAGTTATAAGTTCTGGTCATGCGGAGACGTACCAAGATCATCATTTTGTGCGTGCTGGCCAGCATCATCGGTGGCGGCATGGCTCTGCAGATCCTCAAGCGGATGAACAACGGGGCGCGCAAGACCTACAGCTTCGGCGATCAGCGCCATGGGCCGCAGGCCACTCGGGTCACGGTCCGGACCGCCCGAATGCTGAATCTGGAGTATCGCATTGCGGAGGTCGCGACGGTCCAGCCCGGGCGATTGCTGCCCCTCAGCAACGAGGTCGCCGGGCGGGTGATCAGGACCCACTTCGAGCTGGGTCAACAGGTCAAGAAGGGCGAATTACTGGTCGAACTGGAGCTGGATCAGGTCGAGATCGCCCTGGCGGACGCGCATCAGAAGCAGGCGCGGGCCAGGCTCGACCTGAAGCAGGCCCGGCGAGAGGCTGCGCGGATCGAGCTGCTGTCCAGGCTGTTGATCCAGGAGCGGTCCGACCAGCTCGCACAGGTGGTGGTCGACCGCGACAAGGCCAAGGAGGACCTCGAGCGCTCGCGCGAGCTGCACGGACGCAAGATCGCCTCGGCCCTCGAACTGTCCAATGCGCGGGCCAAGCTCAAACGGCTGCACGCGACCCATGCGCTGACCACCACGCGCCTGGCGCTGGAGCGTTCGCGTCAGGCACAGGCGATCGAGAACGCCAGCTACAAGGTCTCGGCGGCGGTGATCTCGCACAAGCTGGCGAGCACCACGGCGGCCCGGATCGCGCTGGATAAAAGACGCCACTCGATCGCCGCCCCGGCCGACGGGGTGATCGTCAGCAAGTTGATCGAGGTCGGGCAGCGGATCAGCGTGGGCTTCGGCGGCGGGGCGCTCGCGCGGATCGCGCAGGTTGATCGGGTGCTGCTCGAAGTCGGCCTGACCGAGGTCGAGCTGGCCCGCGTGCGGCAGGGCGTGGCGGGCAAGGAGTTCAGTCTGCTCTGCCGGGTGCCGGAGGTGGGCTGGGACAAGGCCGTGCGGTTGACGCTCTACGAGAGCCGGCTGGTGCCGATGGCGGGCCAGACGCGCACATATAAAGCCTGGTTTCTGGTCTCCTGCCAGAACAGCCAGCTGGTGCCCGGCATGACCGTGCGGATCGAGATCGCGACCGGGGTCAGACGACGGGTGCTGGCGATTCCGCGGCGCGCGGTGCGCGAGATTCATGGCAAGCCGTACGTTTTCCTGGCGCGCGAGAAGAAGTCCCACCTGGTGCCGGTCGTGGTGACCGGCTATCACGGGCAATACGCGCTGATCGGCCAGGGGCTGGTGGCGGGTGACCGATTCATCGAGCAGGCGCCGGCCACGCTGACCGACCGCACGCCGATTGTCGAGCGCGGCAGTCCAGCGGCCGGTGGTCGGAGGCACGGCAAGCCCAAGGCTGGCGGCGCATGATCGCGAGGTTTTCGGTGCGCCAGCCGGTGCTGGTGCACATGCTGACCCTGGCCGCGCTGATTGGCGGGTTCTGGGCCTACAAGACGATCACGCTGGAGTCCTTCCCGCTGATGACCACCGACATCATCAGCGTCGTCTCGCGCTACCCATCGGCCTCCCCGGCCGAGGTCGAGAAGCTGGTGACGATCCCGATCGAGGACCGGCTGAAGGACCTCGATATCATCGACGAGCTGCGCTCGAGCTCGATCGAGGGGCGATCGATCGTGACCGTCAAGCTCAAGGCGTCGGTCGAGGACCTGACCAAGGCGCACCTCGACATCCAGAACCGGGTCAACCAGGTCAACTTGCCGGACGGCCTGGCCGACGAGCCGAACGTGATCAAGCTGGGGCGCGAGTGGTCGATCATGAGCCTGGCGATCAGCGGCGGCGCGGACTACATGGTGCGCAAGCGCAAGGCCGAGGAGCTGCGCGACCGGCTGAAGGCGATTGCGGGTGTCAGCTCGGTGACGCTGGCCGGGATGCGCGACCGGGAGGTCTGGGTCGAGCTGGACCCGGTGCGCATGACGCACTATCAGCTCGGACTCGACGAGGTGGTGCAGGCCATCCGCGACCGCCACATCAACCTGCCCGGCGGCACGGTCAAGGAGGCCTCCGAGGAGGTGATCCTGCGCACGGTGGGGGAGTTTCGCTCCACCCGGGAGATCGGCGAGATCGTCGTCGCGGGCGTCGGTGCGCAGCGCGTGCGGCTCTCGGACATCGGTCAGGTGCGCGACACGTTCGAGGAGCCGGTGACGATCGGCCGCAGCGGCGGTCGCCGCGCGATCACGCTCTCGATCCTCAAGCAGGAGACCGGCAATACGATCAAGATCGTCGACGCGATCCGCGAGTTCTTGAAGGGCTACCGAGCCGAGCTGCCCGAGAACATGCAGGTCTCGGTCACGCGAGACGGGTCGAAGCGCATCCGCCGCCGGCTGTCGGTGATGCTCAACAACGGGGCGATGGGACTGGTGCTGGTCTTGTTCCTGCTCTGGATCTTCCTCGATTTCCGCATCGCGGTGATGGCCGCGCTGGGCATCGCGGTCTCGTTCTTCGCCACCGTCCTGTTCATGAAGCTGCTCGGGACCAGCCTCAACATGATCTCGATGTTCGGCTTGATCATCGTGCTCGGGATGCTGGTCGACGACACCATCGTGGTGGTGGAGAACATCTATCGCTACATGCAAATGGGCCTGGCGCCGATCCAGGCCGCCGTGCGCGGGGCGACGGAGGTCTTCTGGCCGGTGCTGGCAGCCGTCAGTACTTCGATGGCCGCCTTCCTGCCGCTGTTGATGATGTACGGCATGATGGGCAAGTTCCTGCGCTGGATCCCGATCACCGTCACGCTCGCGCTGCTGGCCAGCCTGGTCGAGGCGTTCTTCGTGCTGCCCAGCCACATGGCCGACTTCGCCAGGCCGCCGGTGCAGAAGCGGGAGAAACGCTGGTTCAAGCGACTGCGCAGCTTCTATACCTTCGTGCTCTGCCGCTCGATTCGTTATCGCTACGTGGTGGCGTTCGGGGTGCCGCTGCTGACCATCGCGCTGGTCGCCGGCGGGATGAAGCTGCTCGGCTTCCAGATGTTTCCGCGCACGACGCTCTCGGGCTTCACGCTCAAGGTCAAGACACCGACCGGCTCGAGCTTGCTGAGCACCGAGCAGGTGGTGGCCGACGTCGAGCGGCTGGCGATGCAGTTGCCGCGCTACGAGGTGGAGGGGATTCAGGGCAAGGTCGGGGAGGCCGGCTCGCGTGACAAGCGAGAGCTGGCGACACACTTCGGTCAGGTGCGGGTCACGCTGACCGATCCGGACGATCGTCCGCAGCGCAGCGGCGACGCGATCATCGCGGAGATCCGGCGCGGCCTCAAGCGGGTCCGGGGCGCCGAGTCGGTCGAGTTCCAGCGCAGCTGGCACGGACCCTCGCAGGCCAAGGCGATCGAGGTCCGGATCCTCGGCGCGAAGGTCGAGACGCTGCAGAAACTGGCCGCGCAGGTCAAGGCCTTCCTGGGCCAGCTGAAGGGGGTCGAGGAGATCCAGGACGACTTCGACGCCGGCAAGTCCGAGGCGCGGGTGCGCATCGACGAGACACTGGCCAAGGCGCGTGGACTCGACGCGCGCAGGGTGGCCCGCTCGATCCAGATCGCCTACGGCGGACAGGTCGCGACCCAGATCCAGACCGGTCGCGAGGAGGTCGACGTGCGCGTGCGGCTGGCGGCCCGGTATCGCAAGGATACCAACCAGGTGCAGCAGTTGAAGTTCAAGGGCAAAGGCGGCCTGGTGCCGTTCTCGGCCTTCGCGCGGCTGGAACGCGGACAGGGATTCAGTCGGATCAACCGCTTCGACGGCAAGCGCGTGGTGACCGTCTCGGCAGACGTCGACAAGAAGGTGACGACCAGCGTCAAGGTCAATGCCGCCTTGCAGGCGGAGTTCGGCGTCGAGAGCAAGACCCAGCCGGGCTACCAGCTGGCCTACGGCGGCCAGGAGCAAGAGCGGAGCAAGTCGATGAAGTCGCTGGCCCGTGCCTTCGTTCTGGCGCTGGCGATCATCTACTGCATCCTCGGATGCCTGTTTCGCAGCTTCATCCATCCGCTGGTGGTGATGGCGGTCATCCCGCTGGGTTTCATGGGCGTGGTCTACGGACTGTTCGTGCACGGGCAACCGATCGGACTGATGGCGATCATCGGCACCATCGCGCTCTCCGGCGTGGTGGTCAATGACTCGCTGGTCTTCCTCGATTTCATCAACCGCCTGCGTCAGCAGGGCATTGGCCTGCATGCCGCCGTGGTGATCGCCGGCCGCCGTCGTCTGCGGCCGATCCTGCTGACCACCATCACGACCATCCTCGGGTTATTGCCCCTGGTGCTCGAGATCGGCGGCAGCTCGTCCTTCCTGACACCGATGGCGATCGCGATCGTCTGGGGTATCGGCTTCGCCACGATGCTGACCCTGCTGGTGATCCCGTCGCTCTATCTGATCGTCGAGGACCTGCGCCGGCTGCTCGGAATCAAGCCGGGCTTGCATGACGAGGTCGAGTTGCTTTAGCAGCACTCAACTGCGGTTTCTTCTAGCCACAGAGGGCCTAGCGCAGGCCTTCGGCCGCAACCAATTCTCTGGTGGCAGATCCGACGCGGAGGCAGAAGAGAGGCCGCAGAGCCTCACGTCGTCGAACGCCTGGGCAACGACCACAGCATAAACAGCCGGGCTCTCAAGCCCCTGGAGCCCTCGTCGCCATCGGCGTCGCTCGCCCTG
>CAZMLI010000292.1:0-6383 GCA_964566865.1 uncultured Planctomycetota bacterium | reverse complement strand
CGCAGCGTCGTGATCAGACCCGAGGGCCAGCGAACGGTCAGCCGGTCGACCTGTTGAGCGCGTCCGAGGCCGAAGTGGCACAGGGGAGACTGACCGGCGAGGTAGCCGGCGGTGGAGCGCACCTCGCGGATCTGCTTGCGGCCGTCGATCTCGATCTGCACTCTGGCGCCGATGGCGTCGCGGTTGCTGAGGGTGCCGGTCAGCTGGACCTGCAGCCAGCGGGTGCGGCGGGCCTGGTTGACCAGCAGCACCACCGGCTTCTGGAAGTTCTGGATCACCAGATCCAGATCGCCGTCGCGCTCGATATCGGTCACGACCACGGCGCGGCCGTCCTCGATCCGGTTGCTGGCGGTCAGGTGCCCGACGTCGAAGAAGCGCTGGCCGCCCAGATTGCGGTAGAGCACGTTGCGCTCGTTTCCATTCAGCGAGCGGCCGTCGGTCCTGACGAAGTTGCCGACGATCCCGGTCAGCACGGAGTGACGTCGACCGACGTTCTCGACGAAGTCCGCTCAGCAGTCGACCGGATTCTTGCCGGTCAGACAGCCGTTGAGCACGTAGATATCCTGCCGGCCGTCGTTGTCATAGTCCAGGAACAGGCCGCCCCAGGCCCAGCCCGCGTTGCGCGTGCCTGTCGCCTCGGAGACCTCGCGGAAGGTCCCGTCACCGCGGTTGATGTAGAGCCGGTTGCCGTGCAGCATCTCCTTGAACAGGTCGAGCACCCAGCTGCGCAGGAAGATGTTGAGCGGGAACGGGGCCGGCGCCGGAAACCCGGGCATGTCGATCATCCAGCGCGAGTTGGAGGCCATGGCGGAGACGAACAGGTCCAGCTCGCCGTCGCCGTTGACGTCGCCGAAGCTGACGCCCATGCTCGAGCCGTGGTAGGTCAGGCCGGCCGCAATGGTGGCGTTTTCGAAGGTGCCGTCGCCGCGGTTTCTGTAGAGCACATCCGGTCCGAAGTCATTGCCCACGAACAGGTCCGAATGTCCGTCGTTGTCGTAGTCAGAGGCGCTGCAGGCCAGGCCCCAGCCGGTGTCGCCCACGCCCGCGGTCTCGGTGACGTCCTCGAAGGTGCCATCCCCGCGGTTGCGCAGCAGCTGGTTGGCCGTGGCGTTCTTGGCGTTGTAGATCGGCTCGGGCTGCGTGCGCAGCAGGTTGGCCCCGTTGACGATGTAGAGATCCAGGTCCCCGTCGCGATCGTAGTCCAGCAGGCAGGCGCCGGTGCTTTCCTGCAGCGCGGGGATGCCCGCGCGCGAGGCCTCCATGGTCTCGAAGTAGCCGCGGCCGTCGTTGCGCAGCAGCAGGTTGGGTCCGTTGAGCACGCCGATGAACAGGTCGGGGTCGCCGTCGTTGTCCAGGTCGCCGAACAAGGCATAGCGGCACTCGCCTTTCGCGGGCGCCCGCAGGCCGCGCTCGCGGCTCTGCTCGACGAACCGTCCGCCGAGATTGTAGAACAGTCGCAGCGCGCCGCCGTTGACCAGCAGCAGCTCCTCGAGACCATCGCCGTCGATGTCGCGCACCGACAGGCCCGACCCGGCGAGGTAGGCCTGCGCGATGCCCTCGCGATCGGTCACGCCACGCGAGCGATGGGTGGCGACCAGGCCACGCTCGGCCGCTTCCGAGTTGAACCAGGGGCCGCTGGCCTCCTGCTGGCGGGTCGTCCCGGGCTCGGCCGAGATGATCCGCCAGTCCCCCTGCTGCTGGCGGCAGGCAAGCTGTTGCCGCTGCTCGAGCGTGATCCTGCGATCTCCCGCAGTCCGGCCGTCGAGCCGGATCATCAGCGTCACCCGGACCACACCGGCGGAGAGTTCGGCGCGTTCGATCACACAGCTGGCGTGGTCGACCGCCGCGAACTTCGCGAGCAACTTGCGCGTGCGGACGGCGGCTTCGGGCTGGCACCCCGGGTCGTGCAACGCGACGATCGCCGACTCGTCCATCTTCTCGAGCGCTCTGGCATATCGGCCATGCAGCAAGTCGTGTAGCGGCGTGACCAGCTCCAGGCGGGTCGTGCTCCAGGAATTGCAGCCCGCCAGCAGCAGGCAGAGCCAGACCAGGCGCCTCACTTGCGCAGCACCAGCAGCGGGCGGTATGCCAGCGCGGTCCCGTGGCGAGCGCTGAAGGCGTCCGACCAGTCGAACTGCAGCAGGCAGTCGGGGTCGCCAGTCTGGCGCAGCAGGATCTGCTGCTTGCCGGTCATGTCCCAGCGGTACCAGCGCCCGACCTTGTCGGTCGGCCGGATCGTCTGCCCGGCGATCCGGATCAGACGCGTCTGCCTGCCCTGGCGTGAGGCCAGGTGGAGCCAGAGCGTGGCCTTCGCCTCTCCCGGCGGCAGGCGTCGAGCCAGCTGGCGGGTGCGCGCGTCGATGCGGGTCTCGCGCAGGCCGCGACCGGACAGGCAGCCGGGTGAGCGCTTGCCGTAGTCGGGGCTCTGTTGCTGGACGCGCCAGCCACGAAACAAGGCGTAGTAGTGGCGGATCAGCATCGCGCTGACGGCTGCGCCATGATCGACGCCGCCGTAGTAGTAATCCTGGTAATGGGCCAGCGTCCAGGGCAACGACGACCGGGCCGCGCGGGTTGGCACCCCGCCGAGCAGCGCCGCCGCGTACCACAGTCCGACCTGCCGATTACGCCCACGGACCAGCTGCGCGCGGGAGGCCTTGTGCACCGGCTTGAATCCCGCCAGCAGGTCTTGATAGGGCCACCACCAGCGGCGCATCGGTTGCGAGAGCGGGCGCCCCCCGTGGCAGAAGAGGTCGACCGAGACCTCGGTCTTGCCGTGCCCCGCGCCATCCTTGCGCTGGCTCATGGCCAGGAAGCTCTGCTGCTTGGCGGTGCTGAAGTGCCAGGGGATGTCGGTCACCCCGTGGGTCAGCGCGCCGATGAAGAAGGCGATCGACCGCCGGGTCGACGCGTCCCAGCGCGGGCCACTGCGCTTGCGCAAGTGCGCCAGGTAGCGCTGCTGATAGCCCCACCAGTGCGAGGCTTCGGCTGCGTTCTGGTTGATCCCGTCATATCCCCAGTCCGGATAAATCGCGCCGCAATAGAGCGCGCGCACGACCTCGGGATCGGCCAGGAACTTGGCGATGCCGGGCAGCATCGCCTCCGCCTGCCCCAGATGGCTGCGCAGCGCGCGATCCACCATTTCTACATGGGTTCGCATGCCTGCCCCGAACGCGGGGAAAACCCAGACCAGCAACGAGATGCCACAGACGAGACGCTTCATCAAGGGCCGATAGTATCGGTTCGCGGGCCACAATCCGCAATCTCAATAGCCGGCGCTCAGATTCAGTCGGTCCGGCAGCGGCCGTCCCGCCGCCGCCTGGTTGAGCAATAGCGCGAGGCTTCGCATGCGATCCGCCTCCGAAGCGTCGGTCGTGCCGCCGCGATGCGGACTCATCAGCAGGTTGTCCAGCGTCTCGAAGGGTAGCCTGGCCGGACGCCCTGCGCCGTATTGATACCAGACATCCAGGCCGGCCCCGCCGAGATGGTTGCCCAGCGCATCGAACAGCGCCTGTTCGTCGATCACCGCTGCACGACCGACATTGACCAGCAGTGCGCCCGGGGGCAAGAGCGCCAGTTCCGCCGCGCCCAGCAGCCCCTCGGTCTCCGGGGTTGCGGGCAGGCAGACGATCAGCGCAGCGGCTCGCGGCAGCAACGCGTGTAGTTGTTCCGGCGGATGGATCTGGATCTCCGGCTCGACCGGAACGAGGGTTGCGTTGCGTCGCAGCGCCAGCACCTGCATCTGCAAGGCCACGCAGGCGCGCGCGACACGCTGTCCGATCGCGCCGTAGCCCAGGATCAGCACGGTCTTGCCGGCCAGCTGGATCCCCGGGCGGCGTAGATCGGGCTGCCAGCCGTCCTGCCGGAAGGCACGATCGATCGGCGCGAGCTGCCGGGCGGTGGCCAGCAACAGGGCGACCGCCATCTCGGCCGTCGCGGCGGCGTTGTGGTGCAGGTTGTGGATCGCCAGCGCCGGGTAGTCTTGCAGCAGTCTGGCCGTCACTGCGGGCAGGCCGGCGAACGGAATCACGACCGTTCTTAGAGCGGGACTGGCCGTCAACGCCTCGGCGGTTGGACGACCGGCGACGAGCAGCTCGTACTGCGCGGGGGACGGCAGGTCCGGTCCCACGGTCAGGCTGATTCCATGCTCGAGCAGCGGCTCCAGCGGAGCGTCCGGCGCCGTCTGCAGATGAACCTGCAGACTCACTGCGGGTAGCGTGCGCGGACCACGGAGCGAATGCCACCGCGGATGCGAAACTCTCCGACGACTTCGAGGCTGCGTGGCGCGGCGGCGGCGGCGAAGTCGTCGAGGATCTTGTTCACCACATTCTCGTGGAAGATACCGATCTCGCGGTAACCGTTGAGGTAGAACTTGAGCGACTTGAGCTCGACCAGCAATTGATCGGGAACGAAGCGCAGCGTGATCAGCGCGAAGTCCGGCTGCCCTGTCTTGGGGCAGACGCAGGTGAACTCCTCGTGCAGATGCTCGATCTCGTAGTCCCGGTCGGCATAGATGTTGGCCACGACCTCGAGCGCGGGCAGCGCCAGGTCGCGGATCTCGTCCTGGCGGCCTTCGTAGTCCTCGCTCACTGGCCGCGCGCCTTCAGGCTGAGGGTCATCTGGACGCGGTCGCCCTTCTTGCTCTGGGCCTCGAGCGTGACCTCGTCCAGCAGCACCACTTTCTCGCTGATATCGTAGGCCACGCTGCGTTTGAAGCGGATCAATTCGTAGCCCTGGCCGAGTGAGGCGTTGTTGCCGAAGTCGGTCGTCTCGCTCTCGATACGGGCCACATCCCCGTCCCGGCGAACGAGCTTGTAGGTCATCTTGAACGGCACCGACTGGCCGGTGTCGATCGCGCGCTGCAGCACCTTGTTGATCAGCACCACGCCGTTGACGAAGGCCTGGATCGAGTGGGTATTGCGGGCCGTCCAGGTCTCCCCCACCTCGGTATCATCGAGCTCCTCCGCGGAACGCTCCGGAAACGGGCTGGTATCCCAGGCTTCCAGCGCGGCGGCGAGTCCCTTGAAGAAGTTGGATGGCGTGACCGGGTCCGGTTTGTCGGGCTTGTGCCAGCGATAGATCTCCTCGATCTTGTTGAAGAGGATGTCGGTGCGGATCTGTCCCGACGCCTCGCGCAGCAGATCGCCCTCGGGTGTCCGGTAGAAACCGAAACGCCCGCGCAGGGTGGGCGTGTAGTAGATGATCTTCGGATCTTCCTTGTACTCGTACTGCTTCATCAACGCGGGGTAGCGCTTGCGCCAGGCCGTCAGCGCCTCCTTGGCGCGGGCCTCGCCGCGGGCCATGTCCGCGCTTCGATGCGGCGCCTGGCTGGTATCGCGGATCTCCACCAGCGTCTTCACGTCGGCCTTGAACTTCTTCGAGAACATACCCTGGTAATAGGTGAACAACGTGTAGGCCGGGCTGTTCTGCTTTTCGAGCACGAAGCGATGGCCATGCTTCTCGCGCCAGCCGCTGAGCAGCAGGTCGATCGAGACCCACTGGATGTAATAGGGTTTCATCTCGAACCCCATCAGCAGCGTCAGCGTGTACTCCCGGCGCTGCCCTTCACCCGCCTGAACGCTCGTCGCATCCGGATCAAAGAACGTCTTGCGCGTCTCGGTCGTTCCATTGCAGCCGGTCAGCAGCACGGCCAGCAGCAGAAAGTGGCGGAGGGTCATCGGCGTTTTCCTTTGGTGGTGTGCCGGCATTCTAGCACACTTGTCTGGCATGTTCGCAGAGCCTGGATCACGCCGCGGTTTCGTCCTGCTCCTGCTGGCCGGTTTGCTGTCGATCGGTCTGATCGGGACCTGGCAATACGTGGGCTGGGTCCTGCAGGCCGATGGCGACCATGCCCGCGCCCTGGCCGGCAACGGCGGACGACTGGCGCGCCCGCTGGTGGTGGCCCTGCTGGGTTACGCCGCCTTGTTCGGCCTGGGCGGGTTCTGTTTCTATCCGGCCTGGGTCGGGCGAAGGCGTCGCCTGCCGCTCGCGGTCGGTCTCTGGCTGCTGCAGCTGCCCGCGAGCCGGCCGGGTCTGCTGGACCTGGCTGCGCGCCACCTGCCGCGACTGACCAGCTTGGACGGCTATCAGCTCTATCCGGCCTGGTTTGGACTGGGCGCGCAGCTGTTGTGGTGGGCCTGGCTGCTGGTCGTCCTGCGATTCTGGTGCAGTCGGGTGGTTGCGCCGCACGCACGTCGGATGACGGCCACGCTGCTGGGACTCGGAGTCGTCGGCTGGGTGGCCTGGCCCTGGCTGGCCGCGCCCGGCCTCGATCGAGCGCTCGTACGGCCGGAGCAGCCCAACATCCTGATCCTGGCCGTCGATAGCTTACGTGCCGACCACCTGGGTTGTTATGGCTACGCCCGCAATGTCTCGCCCAATCTGGA
>CAZMLI010000291.1:0-6394 GCA_964566865.1 uncultured Planctomycetota bacterium | reverse complement strand
GCGGTTGAGCTAGCGCCCGAATTCGAGGCGGCGCGCCAGCTTGGGCGAGAGCCCGGCTTCGATCAGCTTGTTCTGTGTGTCGGGGATGTCGTACTCGACGCGGTGGTACTGGATCAGCATCTCGCGCGAATCGAAGGTGCAGAAGCTCGACTTGGCGCATCTGTCGCGCGGCTGGCCGACCGAACCGGGGTTGATCATGTAGATCGTCTGCCGCTTCAGTTCGAAGCTCCGGTCCTCGCGGATCTCGGTCTCGTAGGCGCCCTTGCTGAGCACCATCGGATAGTGCGTGTGGGCGAAGAAGCAGAGGTCGAGGCCGGTGAAGGTCCGCCGCATCTCCTTCAGGTTGCGCTTCCAGTGATGCTCCTTGAGCATGTACTCGTCCTTGTCGCTGGGCGAGCCGTGGACCAGCAGCCATTCGCTGTCGAGGATCTGCTGCTCGGGCAGCTTTCTCAGCCAGGTCAGTTGATCGGGGGTCAGTCGATCCGCGGTGTAGCGGATCACGTCGGAGGTTTCGATGCGGATCTGGTCCTTGATGCCGCCCGTCACGTAGCGATCGTGGTTGCCGGAGAGGCTGAGGATCTCGTGCTGGATACAGAGATCGATGCACTCGCCCGGGCTTGCGTTGTAGCCCACCACATCCCCCAGGCAAATGATGCGATCCACATCGAGGGTATCGATCTTGGCCAGGACGGCCTTGAACGCCGCTTCGTTCGCGTGGATGTCCGCAATGATGGCGTACTTCACGATGGCCCTCCCTTGGACTCTGTGCGGAGCTGCCGGGGTTCGATCCCCCAGCCCAGCTTCTGCCTCAGCAGTCGATAATAGCTCCAGCCTTGGATCCGAACCCGTTTGAATTCGAATGGAGCGGCCGAGATGACCACCCGGTCACCTGGGTTTAGCGCACGAGTGACCTGTCCGTCAATCGTCAGTCCCGCGTTTTCACCCTCCGCGCGCATCGTGATTTGCTCCCCGGGGGAGACCACCAGCGGCCGATTTGTCAGGGTGTGTGGGCAAATCGGCGTCAGCACGATGGCCCGCATTTCCGGATGCACGATCGGTCCGCCGGCAGACAGCGAGTGGGCCGTCGAGCCGATGGGCGTGGCTGCGATCAAGCCATCGCCATGGTAGGTCGTGACCTGGTCGCCACTGATCGACAGCGTGACGACGACCATTCGGTTGACCTTGGTCCGGGTGACCACCACGTCGTTGAGCGCCAGAAACGACTCGGGCTCGGCGTCGACTGGCTCGAGTCGCGCCTGCAGTAGCATGCGCGGGCTGGTCTCGATCTGCTGCGCCTGGAGAATCTTGTCCAGCAACTGCTGGCTGTCCTCCGGCCGGACATCGGTCAGGAAGCCGAGCTTGCCGAAGTTGACGCCCAGGACTGGTTTCTGCGCTGTCCCCATGCGCCGCGCCGTGTGCAGAATCGAGCCGTCGCCGCCGTAAGACAGCACCAGGTCGGCGTCGAGATCGGAGAGGTCGAGCTGCAGATCCAGGTCGATGGTCAGCTCGGCGACCCGCTCCTCGAGCCAGCTGCGCACCGCCTCGACGGCCTGGCGCACGTCATCCTTGCTGCCGTCTCCGACGATGATCACGCGTCGTTGTGGGGCCGCCATCTCAGTGGCTCCGCGCCACGATGAAGTCTGCCAGTTCACAGAGCAGTCCCGCGCCGGGCAGGCCGTCGACGGCGCGGTGCGCCCGGTCGCACAGGGCGCCCGCGATCTTGCGCGCGTGCGCCAGGCCGTGCAGCCCCGGATAGGTCAGCTTGCCGATCGCCGCATCCTTGCCGACGGCCTTGCCCATTGCCTGCGAGTTGCCGACCACATCCAGGATGTCGTCGGTCACCTGGAAGGCCAGGCCGATCGCCTCCCCGTAGTCGCGAAAGCGCGAGACCGTCTGCGCGTCGGCCCGCGCCGCCAGGGCGCCGCTGACAACCGCTGCGCGAATCAGCGCGGCCGTCTTGTGCAGGTGAACGAACTCCAGAGTCGCGCTGTCGGCTGCGTGGCCCGTGGCCAGCAGGTCGGCCGCCTGTCCGCCCACCATCCCGCTGGCGCCGGCCGCGGCTGCGACCTCGGCGACCAGCGGTCCGATCAGCTCGGGGCTCGGTGTCTGGCTGGCGATCACCTCGAACGCGAGGGTCAGCAGGCCGTCGCCGGCAAGAATGGCCATCGCTTCGCCATACACCCGATGGTTGGACGGTCGCCCGCGTCGCAGGTCGTCGTCGTCCATCGCAGGCAGGTCGTCGTGGATCAGCGAGTAGGTGTGAATCATCTCCAGCGCGACTGCCACCGGCAGCAGGTCGGCTTCCGCCGCTCCGAGCGCTTCGCCCACCGTCAGGCAGAGGATCGGTCGGACCCGCTTGCCCGTCCCGAGCAGGCTGTAGGCCATCGCGTCATGAAACTTCCGCACCCGTGCGACCGGTTCGGGCAGCATCCGGGCGAGTGCGGCTTCGACCCGCGGACGCTGGGACGCCAGGAATGCCGCGATCTCGGAGGACGGTGCTTCAGTCACCACTCGGATTTCCGGTCGCCGGCGGATCGAACGGCCGCTCCTCGAGTTGCCCCGAGGCGCTGACCGACAGCAGCCTCACGCGCGCCTCGGCGGCGTCCAGCGTCTGGTAGCACTGCCGCAGCCGTTCGACGCCTTTCTCGTAGCTGGCCAGACTATCGGCCAGCGGGAGTTCGCCGCTCTCGAGCTGGCGCACGATCTCCTCCAGCTCGGCCAGCGCTGTCTCGAAGTCGACCAGGGGTTGTTCTTGTTCTTCTGCCTTCGTCATTTCTCACCCTCGCCGACGCTTCGGGTCACGGTGCTCTCCAGGTATCCTGACGCCAACCGCGTCTGGATCAAGTCTCCCGCCAGAACATCTTCCGCATTTCGGATGGCCTGCCCTGCCTTGAGCGTCACGCTGTAGCCGCGCGAGAGCACCCGCAGCGGCGAGAGCGCCTCCAGTCGCGCGGCACTTTTCTCCAGCTGGGCCCGGCCTCGCTCGAGCAGACGGTCGCCGGCAGCGCCCATGCGCTGGCCGATCGCGGTCAGTCGCTCGCGACGGATCGCCAGCGGCGCCGCCGGATCTTGCAGGACGCGGCGCCGCGCCAGGGCGTCGAGCGCCTCGCGGCGACTGCGCAGCGCCCGTTCCAGGCTCTGTTGCATCCGCTCGCACAATTCGTCCAGCCGCTGCGCGCGCCGCTGGATCGGGGTCAGCGGGTCCTGCAGCAGCCGACTGGCCGCCAGCCGGTCGAGCCGGCCGCGCAACGCTGCCAGCCGGTTGTTGATGCTGCGCGACAGCCGATCCCCGGCCAGCGCGAGCTTGCGCAGCAGCTCGCGCAGGTCCGGAAAGACCTGGCCCACCGCGGTCGGGGTGGGCACGCTGCGGTCGGCCACCAGGTCCGCAATCGTGGTGTCGACTTCGTGGCCGATCGCGGCGACCAGCGGAATCCGGCTGCGGGCGATGGCGCGGGCCAGCACTTCTTCGTTGAAGGCCCAGAGGTCCTCGATGCTGCCGCCGCCGCGTCCGATCACCAGCAGGTCCAGGTCACGGTGTTCGACGTTCAGGCGCGCGATGGCCTCGGCGATCTCCCCGTAGGCGCCTTGCCCCTGGACCCGCACGGCGTAGATGTAGATCGTGATGCGGGGGCAGCGGCCCAGGATACTCTTGAGCATGTCGCGCACCGCGGCGCCGGTCGGGCTGGTGATCAGCGCCACCTTGCGCGGAAAGGCGGGCAGCGGTTTCTTGCGCTCCGGGGAAAAGAGCCCCTCGCTCTCGAGCTTGGCCTTGAGCTTGTCGAATGCCCGCTGCAGCCGGCCGAGCCCGCGCTCCTCCAGCTCGAGCACCTCGACCTGGAACTGTCCCCGTTTCTCGTACAAGGTGACCTTGCAGCGAACGAGGACTTCCATGCCGTCCTTGAGCGCGACCTTGAGATTCCTCCGGGTCGTTTGCCAGATCACCGCGTCCACCTGGGCCTGCGCGTCCTTCAACTTGAAGTAGACGTGGCCCGAACCGCCGCGCTGGCTCAGGTTGCTGATCTCCCCGACGACCCACAGTGGCGGCACCTTGTTCTGGAGCAGCCACTGCACCTTGCTGTTCAGCTCGCCAACGGAGTAGGCCTTTACGTGACGTCGATGCGCCACTTGGAGAGCAGATCCCGGATGCGCTTTTCCTTGTGGTTGATCCGCAGCACGTTCTCCAGCACGATCGGCCGATCGGTCGTGGTGGGCTGTAGCACCAAGGTGCCGGACCAGAGCAGGAAGAACTCGAACAGGTCGTTGATCTCCTTGGTCACACGCAGGTTGATCGTCGGGTACTTCTCCACGTCTCCCAGAATGCCGCGCTTGTGCACCAGCTCGTTGGAGTGCAGGTACCAAACGTCGGTCCAGAGCGCGATGGCGACCGAGGTGATGATCACGGTCGTCAACATGATGGAGGTGAAGAAGTAGAAGTGCGCGCCGGCCACCAGCCGCACCTTTCCCAGTAGTTCGCTCAGGCCGGGAATCAGATCCTGGTAATAGACGCTGACCAGTGCCGTGGCCAGGATGCAGGCAACCAGGGTGGCGCAGACCAGCAGGAACTTGATGCCGGGGAAGTCGAAGGAGATGATCAGGATGTTGGCGGTGAAGATCGCCATGAAGGTCCAGCCGGCCAGCTTGACAGCTTCCGACGGGTTGGCGACGTTGACGTCGCCCGCCAGGCTCATCACGATTCCGCAAAAGAGCGCACAGATTGCCGTGGGATAGAAGAAGACGATCTTGGGCAACGGCACGATCTTGATGAAATCCTGCTCAGGTGGCAGGCTGGCGTTATCGGGCTGGCCTGCGGACGAATCCGGACCAGGTGTGGCTTCCGACATGTAATCCCTCTCAAGTAAAGTGACTTCGAATCCGAGAGCAACTAAACGTAAAACCTGCGTACGGCGTCACAAGGGTGGAGGCGGAGTCTAGCATTGGCCCCTTCAAAGTCAAGCCGAGTAGGGCCTCAGGGGCCCCTGAGGCTGATTTCGGCCGCGCTTGATGGGGCCGCCAGGGGGGGATATAATTCATGTCCTGTCCCGTCAAGGGTTTGAGCCCTCATGTCGAAAATCGTCAGCATAGAATTCGGAACCGGCTATGTCCGGGTGATCGCGCTTTCGAAGATGCGCAAGGCGTGGGGAATCTCCGCCTTCGAGGAGCGGGAAATCCCGCTCAGTGACGAGAACTCGGGGTTTCCGGAAGCGCCGATGGTCGAGGCGATCAGCGAGATATTCGAGACTCACGACCTCTCGCGCGATCAGGTGGCGCTTTCGCTCCCCGCACACCGCTGTGTCTTTCGCTATTTCGCGGTCGACTTCACCGCCGACGACGCGATTCGCAAGACGATCAAATACGCGGCGGAGGAGCATCTGCCGACCACCTCGATCGAAAATGTGATCGTCAACTACTACAAGCTCGGAGTCGAGAAGGGCAAGACGCACCTGCTGGTCTCGATCGTTGAGAAGCGGCTGATCAAGAGCGCGCTGCAGGTGCTCGAGTCCTGCCGCATCGATCCGCTGACGATCGACATCGATTTGCTGGCCTCGCTGAATACCTACAAGCGCTTCAATCTGTTTCGCAAGCCCGGCCGGATCATGCTGGTCGAGATCGGTGAGCGTTCGAGCAACATCTCGCTGGTGGTCGACGGCCAGCTGCAGTTCTTGCGCAGTCCCAAGCTCGGCCTGGCCGCGCTGCAGGGGGCCGGCGAGACACTGGACATGAGCGAGGATCCCCTGCAGAGCCTGGACCTGTCCGGCGACCTGGGGGATGTCGAGCTCGACCTGGACGGTCTGGAGAAGGATCTGGTGATCTCGATCTCGTCGCTCGAGGATCCGAGCAGCGGCAGCGCTCAGGCGGCGCAGAGTCCGGAGGATGCCCAGCAGGAGCTGGAGGACCGGCATCGGAGCCGCTTCCTCGACCGGCTGGTCAAGGATCTGCGCCGGACCGTGCTGACTGCGCGCAAAGGCGCGCCGGAGGCGATCTATCTGACCGGACCGGGGAGCCAGCTCGAGGATGTGGCGGAACTACTCGAGAAGAAGTTCGGCGTGCCGGTCAGCACGCCGCAGTTCCTCGATCACATTCCGCACAAGCTCAACGGCGTGGATCTCGAGCAGGCCAACGCGTTGCTGCCCAACGTGCTGGGGCTCGGTCTGAAGCTGCTGGGAATGGATGAGAGCGGCGCCGAGCTGCGCAAGGAGGAGTTCAAGTTCTCCCGCAAGTTCGAACAGATTCAGAGCGCGCTGGTGATGGCGGTCCTGTTGCTCTTCGGCATCGTCTTGCTGGTCTGTTACCAGTTTCAGCAGCAACTATATGTGGCCAAGAAGGACTATCATGCCGTGCTGCGTCCAGCCCGCCAGCTGGTCCTCGACCGCTGGTACAGGAAGGACCCCGATCG
>CAZMLI010000290.1:4530-6423 GCA_964566865.1 uncultured Planctomycetota bacterium | reverse complement strand
TCCACCAGCACGGGCAGGTAGTCGCGCACCTGCGGGCAGGCGATGCCGCGTGCGCCGAGCAGTTCCTGCACGCCGGCGGTGTCGTAGGTCTGTGGCACGTCGTAGTAATCGAACATCTGACGCGGGAAACCCATGGCCCAGGTCACCCCTGGAATCGCGCTGAAAGCCCGGCCGACCCAGGCCGGTAAGCGGACCAGCGGGCCGGGCACGCCGAACAGCTGGTAGACCTGCTTGACCACTTCTCGGGTCAGCAGCGGCGCGGGATCCGCCAGCTGGAAGGTGCGGCCGGTCGCCTCTGGCTCGCCCGCCAGCGCGACGGTGGCCTCGATGATGAAGTCGACCGGCGCCACATTCAGCGTGGTCGGGACCCAGCCGAAGTCCGGCAGCAGGCAGCGCAGAAAACCGATGCCCCGGCGCTCCCAGCGCGCGAACATCGCCATCACGAAGTAAGGGCCGTCGTACTTGATCGTCACACCGCTGCGCGAGTCGCCGACGACGACCGAGGGCCGGATGATGACGGTCGGGATGCGCTCCATGCGCGACCGCACCTCCACCTCGGCCGCATACTTCGTCGACTCGTAGAAGTTGCGGAACCGCTGTCCCGTCTCCAGCTCGGACTCGAGGATCGTGCCGCCGCGTCGGCCCGCAACGTAGCAGGTGCTGAAGTAAACCAGCCGCTCCAGTTGCGCCACCCGCTCACAGAAGTCGAGCACGTGACGCGTGCCGGCGACGTTGACCTTCTCGGCCAGGGCCTCGGCCACCGCCAGGTCGTAGATCGCCGCCAGGTGGAAGACCTGCGTCACGCTGGCCGCCAGCGTCTCGGCCGCTTCGGCGGTCAGGCCCAGGTCGGGCGCGGTGATGTCGCCCTCGACCAGCGCCAGGTCGGGCAGGCCATCCTGCTCGGAGATCTCGGCCGCCTGTTGCTCCGCCGCCTGGCGCATCGCCGGCAGGACCAGCGCATGGATCGCCGCGCCTTGCTGACGCAGCTGCCGGATCAGTTGACCGGCGAGGAAACCGGGAAACCCGGTGATCAGGATGGTCTGGGACATCGGTTCAATCCAGGGGATGCGTTGTCTGAATACAAAAGTTGCCCGGCAGGTCGGTCTGCACCGACAGCGCCAGCGTTCGGGCGCGGCCGATCAGCTTGCGCAGCCAGCTGAGCGCGCCGCGCGGGGGCAGCAACAGCGGGATGCGAAAACGTCGGATGGCGCCCGGTTCTATCGTGGCTTCGTAGGGGAACTCCAGCGGAGTGAAGCCGGGGATGTGCTGGCCGCGCACCCCGACGCCGCGGATGCGGATGGCGCGATCGAGTGGATTGGTGACGGTAAAGACCAGCTCCCCACGATCGCCCTGGGGCTCGAAGAAGATCTCCTGCAGGAACGCCTCGCGGGTTTCGACGACCACCGTCAAGCGCACATCGGCCGACAGCCCGCTGTCCGGATCGAGCAAGCTGAGCTGCCAGACGCCGGCGTACTCCCGCTCCTGGGTCACTCCCGTCAGATCCAGCAGCAGCCCTGTACCCAGGACCCCTCCGTCGCCCTCCAGTTCCGGGTCACGTAGGATCCTGGCCGTCAACGCCGACGCTCGGCCGTCATCCGACTGGAGCCGATCGGCCCATCCCGGCGGCAGGCCGCTGGCCTTGCTCAGCACCGGACCGAAGTCCGGAGCAGCTCCGCGGACGCGCCACGCCAGCGGTATGCGAAACGGCAGCCCCTCGATCAGCGTCACCTGCATCGCGCGGGTCTGCAACAGACGACCGCTGACCTCGACCCGGACGCGCGTGCGCTGTTCACGCAGGTTCAGGCAGGCTTGATCGGTGCGCAGCAGCGCCACGAATTCCTGACCGCCGTGCAGCAACAACTGCGGCAGGTCGACCTCGGCCTCGAACGCGCC
>CAZMLI010000290.1:0-4430 GCA_964566865.1 uncultured Planctomycetota bacterium | reverse complement strand
CCTGACCGCCGTGCAGCAACAACTGCGGCAGGTCGACCTCGGCCTCGAACGCGCCTTGCCGGCAGCCGTGCTGGGGCGCGATCAGCGTGGTCTGTGCTTCGGCCTGGCGGAAGACCGCCCGCTCGAGCGGCTCGCCGGTCGAGTCCAGAAAGGTCAGTTCGGCGCTCATCCGTCCCTCGCCGTAATGCTGGTACGGGATGCGGATTGTGCAGCGTCGCTCTCGCGCGGTGCGATTGCCGAGCGTCACGGGCGCTCGGTCGAGCAGCAGCGCGCTGGTTGTTGCGGTCAGCGTGGCACGCAGCTCCAGCTCGAGCGCGTCAGTGACCGCAAGGGCCGGCTTGCCATGCAACGTGTACTCCACCTGCCGGGCGAAGCTGATTCGCCGCCGGACGTCTCCCAGTTCTCCCAGCCGCGCAGGGTCGAGCGAGACGCTCAGCTGCGCGGTGTGTTGTGGCTCGATCCGCAACAGTGGCGGATGGACGCGCATGCCAGCGGGACACCCGGCCAGCTTCAGCCGCACCGGATTGCGGCCGCGGTTGTGCAGCAGGACCTCCATCCGCTGGCGGTCCAGCCTGCGCAGCTGATGCCCAGCAGCAGGATCCTGCAGACGATATTGCCCGTCCGGCAGCGCCAGCTGCAACTGCGTGACACCCGCTTCGAGCTCGTAGCGCGCTGCGCCGCCCGCGCTCTCGATCAGATACGAGCCCGCGGCCGAGACAGGCCAGCTGCAGCAGCCGACGGCATCCAGCTCGCCGAAATCCAGCACGGCTGGATCGATCTGGACCAGCGCCAGACAGACCTCGATCGGCAGGCTGAATCCGGAGGCATTCTCCACCTCCGGCGCATCGAAGCGGCAGACGATCTGCGGGTCGCAGGCCAGCAGCTCCAGCAGCGCCTCGCGCGTGTCGGCGCGCGGCTCGAGGGTCACGCGCATCAGCGACCAGCGGTCCAGTTGCGCCGCGCAATCGACCCGCGCCTCGAGCAGCTCGCCGAGCGCCGCCGGTTCGATTCGCAGCGATTCGATCCGTGGCGCGTCTGTCCCGGTGCAGCCGAAGTAGACCTGGCCCGATTGGCCGAAGCCAAACAGCTGCTCCCGGTCGCGCAGACGAACGAAGCGCGCGCCACGGGCCAGCGGCAGGATGCTGGCGCTGACCCTGGGCGCCTTCGGCGCGTGGCGGGTGGCCAGACAGTCCCTCAGCAGCAGGGCGACTTCCGCTCTCATCAGGGCTCGCTCAGCGTCTCGATCACCCGGTCGATGGCCAGCGTGGCGCGTGAAAAAGAGCTGTAGTCCAGCTTGTCCGGCGTGTCCTGCGCCGTGTGATAGTGCGGATAACGGAACGGTGCGGTGTCGGTCAGCATCACCGCCGGATAGCCCTGCTCCCAGAAGGCGGCATGGTCGGACCAGTTGACGCCATGAATCCAGCCGAAGGTGGCGACGCAGGCAGCGGGCAAGCGGGTCGCCTCACGAAAGGCGCTGGTCACCTGCCTGACCAGCGGGCGGGAGGAGATGTTGCCGACGATGGCGACGAAGTTGCCGGTGTCCGGATAGAACTCGCGAAAGCCGGGTGGATATTTCTGGCTGCCCTTGAGCTGACTGTAGTAGCCCAGCGTCTCGAGCGAGAGCATCGCCTTGATCTGGTCGCTGCGCGCGCGCGCCATGCGCGCGTAAATGCGTGCGCCCCAGCTGTCCCGCATGAAGTGCGGCGGCTCCTCGTTGGCGAATGCGACGAAGCGCACCGTGCGGCGTCCCGACTTGCTGGCCCACAGACGAGCCAGCTCGAGTAACGCGGCCGTTCCCGAGCCATTGTCGTTGGCGCCCGGAGATTCGGAAATCGAATCATAGTGCGCGCCGATCAGGATGATCTCCTCCGGACGTTCGGTACCCTTGCGCGTCACCTCCAGGTTTCTACAGACCTGCCCATCGACCTCGTAGGTAAACGTCGTCACCCGATAACCATAGCCCTGCAACTGCTCGACGATGTAGTCGGCGGTGCGCTCGAGGGCCTTGGGAAAGTCCCGCGAATCGCGCGGTCCTATCGTCTTGGCCAGCATCGTCACGTGTCGCCGCAGGCCGGCTTCGACCCGTTTCAGCTCCGGCTTGCGCTCCTCTTCGAGCACGTCGCCGTCGAACGATCCGGGGTCGCAGACCATCACCAGATAGGCGGACAGTCCGAGGGTCAGCGTGACCAGGACGAACAGCAAGCACAGACGCGCCGCCCGCCCCAGCAGCCAGCGAAGCGTCGGCGTGAAACCCGGTTTTGTCGGTTGCACCATCAATAAACTCCTGAGGGTCGGTCAGGCTACCGCACCCCGTTTGGGATGTCAAAGAACTGGCCAAACGCCATCCTCAGGGTAAGCTGCCAGCGAATGATCTACAAACTGGCGTTCGCAGTCTCCGAATACACGCCGTACGGCGGAATGCAGCGCACCATGGTGCGCATTGCCCGGATGTGCGCCGCCCGTGGCCACCAGGTCGACATCTACACCTGCAAGTGGACCGGTCCGGATCTCGAGGATCTGAATGTGACGATCCTCAAGCTGGATTACTGGACCAACCATGGGCAGTGCAAAAAACTGGGTGAGGCGTTGTCTGAAATCGTCGCCCAGACAGAATACGACTGCGTGGTTGGCTTCAGCAAGATGCCGGGCCTGGATGTCTACTACGGCGGGGATCCGTGCTTCGCAGAGAAGCTCTCCACCAGCCGTCCGGGATGGGTCAAGCTGCTGCCGCGTTACAGGGTCTACCTCCAGCTCGAGACTGCGGTCTTCGGCCCCGGACTGGAAACCGAGATCCTGCTGATCGCGCATCAGGAACAGGCGCATTTCATCACCCATTATGGGACGGAGCCCGAGCGCTTCCATCAACTGCCGCCAGGCATCAATCGGGATGCGCTGGAGGTGGCCATGAGCCAGGCCAAGCCGGACGAGCTGCGTCGCGAGCTGGGCATCGGCGAAGAGGACGAGATGATCCTCTGCGTGGGTTCGTGGTTCCGACCCAAGGGCGTCGACCGCGCCGTGCTCGCCATGGCGGCACTGCCGAAGGAGATCCTCGAGCGCTCCTACCTGGTGGTCGTCGGCGACGGCCGTCCGCAAGCGTATCGCAAGATGGCCGCCAAGCTGGGCGTGGCGGAGCATGTGATCTTCACCGGTGGACGCAGCGATGTGGCGAACTTCTACCTCGCCTCATCGTTCCTGCTGCATCCGGCCTACATCGAGAACACGGGCACGATCATCATCGAGGCGATGGTCTGCGGCCTGCCGGTGCTGGCGACAGCGATCTGCGGTTTCTCGAACCACGTGGAGCAGGCGAACGCCGGGCTGGTCTGCCCGCAACCGTTCGAGCAGCGGGTGCTCGACGCCCAGGTGCTGGACATGCTGACCAACCCCAGCCGCCCCGAGTGGAGCGAGAACGCGCGCCACTACTGTACGGAGAAGGATCTGTACAGCCTGATCGACAAGGCGACCGACCTGATCGTCGCCCGATCGGCGCGCAACCGCGCCAATCGATGACCCACATCGAACCCAGCTACCGGGCGCTGCTCGGCGACGAGACCGACTTCGCTGCCTGGTACGAAACCCCCGGGGAGCTGGCCAAGCAGATCCAGAACCGAAATACGCGCCGGTTCAGCCGCGGAGAGCGCTTCTTCTACATCAAGTGCCACGCGGGTGTCGGCTGGCGAGAGATCATCAAGAACCTGAGCCGCTGCTGTCTCCCGGTGATCGACGCCTTCAACGAGTGGCGCGCGATCAAGCGGCTCGAGGAATTGCAGATCCAGACGATGACCCCGGTCGGCTACGGGATCAGCGAGCGCAATCCCGCCTCACGCCGTTCCTTTCTGATCACAGAGGACCTCGGTCCCAACATCAGCCTGGAGCAACTGACCGAGACCTGGGTCCAGACGCCTCCGGAGCCCGCGATCAAGCGTGACCTGATCGCGCGCGTCGCGCGGATCGCGCAGCGCCTGCATGGCAACGGCGTCAATCATCGGGACTTCTATCTGTGCCATTTCCTGCTCGGGCAGTCAGCCGCCGAGCTGCCGATCGAGCAGCAGCCGCTGTATCTGATCGATCTGCATCGCGCCCAGCTGCGCCGACGCACGCCGCGACGCTGGATCGTCAAGGACCTGGGCGGCCTCTACTTTTCCGCGATGGCCATCGGTCTGACGCGCCGCGACTTGCTGCGCTTCGTCAAGTGCTATGGCGGCAAGTCCTGGCGCGACGATGCTAGATTTTGGGCGGACGTGGAGCAGCGGGCGAAGGAGATGCACCGCCGGTTGGGTTAGGCTCTGCCTGATAATTCGCGCAGCGAATGATCGGCCGAGCCCCCGTGAACCTGCCCGTGCCCGTGCCCGATCTCTGAGCTTCCCCCGTTTCTGTGGACACCTCGATGAACAAGAGAACTCGAGCCTCTCTATCTCCGGCTCTGGAAA
>CAZMLI010000289.1:0-6456 GCA_964566865.1 uncultured Planctomycetota bacterium | reverse complement strand
TGGCGCCTCACCTGCTGCAGCTCCCGATCGTCCATCCTGCGCGACAGCCGGGTCTCGATGCCTCTCAGTTTACGGGCTGCATTCTCCAGCAAGGCCTGCAGCGCCGCCTGCCGCAGCCGCAGCTGCTTCTCCTCCAGAGAACGCTTCAAGTGGGATCGGGACTGAACGAGCTGGTACATGCCAAAGCTGCCGCCGACCAGGACAGCCAGGAACAGCAGGGCGGCGAGCGACCAGACCACCGGCTGCCGCTGCACTCTCTTCTTCAGTCGATAGAGCGGCGTGGCCGCCCTCGCCTGAATCGGCTCGTTGTCGAGATAGCGCTGCAGATCCTGTCCCAGCGCCTCCGCCGAGTGATAACGCTGCCCGTGCGCCTTCTCCAGGCACTTCATCACGATGGTCTCCAGGTCCCGGTCGATCGACTCGTTCCTGCGCCGCAGCGGCGTCGCTTCTTCCGCCAGCATCGTGCGCAGCAGTTCGAACGGGTTCTGGCCCAGAAATGGCGGCCGATTGGCCAGCAGATCGTAGAGTGTGGCGCCCAGGCTGTACACATCGCTCCGCGCATCGACCAGCCCTGACCGACCTCGCGCCTGCTCCGGCGACATGTAGGCCGGGGTGCCTGAAACCGCGCCGGTCAGCGAGACGGAGCTATCGACCGCGGTCTCCTTGGCCAGGCCGAAGTCCAGCACGAACAGCCGATGCTCGCCCCGCGACAGGCCTTCGACCATGATGTTGTGTGGCTTGATGTCCCGGTGAATCACGCCCGACTGGTGCGCGGCGTGAACGGCGTAGGCGGCATCCCGCATCAGCTCGACCAGCAGCCGCCGGTCGTTGCGAGGAAAGGTTGCCAGGGTCTGGCCCGAGACATACTGCATCGCGAGGTAGTGCCGATCGCCGAGCTCGCCGACGTCATAGATCGAGGCGATGTTCGGGTGGTTGATCTGACCGGCCGCCTGGGCTTCTCGCTTGAAACTCAACAGCCCGTCCGGGTCGTCATGCTTGAGAAACTTCAGCGCCACCCAGCGGCGAATCTCGCTCTCCCAGGCGCGCCAGACCTGACCCATGCCTCCGCTGCCAACCAGCTCGACCAGCACGTAGCGACCGAATAGCCGGGTCGGATCCGTGGCCGCCAGCCGCACTTCCTCCGGCAAACGCGCGATGTCCTGTTGCGTCTGCCCGCGCAGATTCGCAATGCGAATCGTCTCATCGAGCTGCGCCTTGGTCTCGTCTTCGTCCGGCGAACCGTCCGTGTGTCTCTGCTTGGACAAGATACCTGCTGCTGGCTCTGAGAAGAAACTAGGTCGGGCCGAGTGCCTCGACCACAAACTCTATCACGTCGACGACCTGGAGAGGCGTCTCGACGTCGAGCGACTTGGCGGACTCGCTTTGAACGCGCGACATTTCAGCTGAACTCTTCGCTGCCATCGACGTACAAATGGAAAGAATGGCGACCACCCGGATTCTCATTTGCGTGGCCCTGATCAGCTTGACCCTACCGGTCGGCGCACTGGCCCAGGACAAGCAGTCCGAGGGCCTTGCCAAGCTGGATCTCTGGCTGAGTCAAGCCGATCGCCTATCCCTCGATAAGCCCCGACCGCTGCATCAAGATCTGGCCCGGCTACCGTCTGCCAACAAGCTGATTGTGCACGCGCTGATGGAGCCCGCAGTGATGCGCCGACTGGGCGTCATCATGGTCCGCAGCCGCAAGCCCCGAGCACAGCGGATATACGCCTTCTACGTCCTGGCCCACTCGATCATCCCGAAGGCGCTTTCCTTCCGTCAGGATCTGCGCAAGGCAAGACGCCTCACGGTTGATCCGCTGATTCGGTTCATGCTCGATGCCGCATTGATGCGAGTGACAAGCCGGGACGAAGCCAAGCGCCTCTACTATCGTCTGAGAAGCGAACATCAATGGGCACGAGCTGGGGCCATCTTCTATCGCCGCACCCATCGCACTGACGCCTCGCTCGCAAGCCTGGCCTTGAAGCTCTGGCCCGAATCCCCCTCAGAGAAGATGAAGGAGCGCCTGATTCGCTTGTTCGATAGCCGCTACAGCTCACCCGCTGCGTTCCTGGTCTTGCTGAAGGGTTATCCGGCTGCAAGCAGGCCGAATCAGCAGCTATTGATCAGGATCTTATGGTGTTACGACCGCACCCGTCGCACGGAGAATGGAGCAGGGCGCAAGGTCCGGACTGGGATAGTCGAGGTTGCAAGGCGGCTGTTGCTGGCCGAGAAGGACTTCTCACGCGATCCCACCTACGCCGCCTGGATTCTCGAACGCAGCGCGACGAGTCTGGACGCGAGGATTCTGGCCGCAGCGCTGTACCGGGGTAGAAACCACAAACGCTGGGCGCGTCCACTGAGCCGCGTCATCGAGTCGATGCTCGCGGAGAAGCGCTGGCCCCACGATGTGCCGGAGCCGCGACTGCGCTGACGCTGCAGAGGAAGTCCGCCATCAGCGGAGATCAGATCAGAGGTTGAAAGTTCCTTGCAGCGAACAGGCTGGATTGAAAGATTCCTTCAGCCAGGAGGGGCTGTCCGGGCCGGAGGAATCTCAACGTAACCATTGTCGATGAAGCAACTTAAGGAATCTCTTGGGGCCTGGCACATGAGTTGCATCTTGTCGGGCATGAGCAAACAAACATCCGCCAGCAAGACACATGTCACCTGCCCCGAATGCGATCACGCCTTTGCGCGCACCACCAGCGAGCCGGGCAAGGTCCTGCACTGCACGCGTTGCAACAGCCGCTTCCGCATTTCCGCCCGAGAGACCGTGCTGCATCTGGACCGGGTCCCCGCGGGCCACGGCTCGGCAGACAGCTGGTCCGAGCTGCGCGACTACGTCGGCGAACGCAAGTTCTGGTTCATCGCGCTGCTGCTGATCTGCTTCGCCGTACCGGGTTTGATCCCGATCATCCTGCTGGTCGGCGGGATCCTGCTCTTCAGCGATCGGTCCGCGGAAGATCGCGCGCCGGTCAGCACGCCGACCCTGGCCCGGGCTGAGGAACCCAGCGCAACGCCCCGCGCGCCGCGCACCTCGCTGCTGGCGATCTTCAGCCTGCTCGTCGGCAGCGGCTTGCTGATGGGCGGCGTATCGCTCGCGCTGATGGGCGGCGAGATCCAGCAGGGTATGCTCTCGTTATCCACCTCGGAAATGTCCGGCGTGCTGGTCGCCATTTCCGCCGGCCTGATCCCCGGCTTGATCGGGATCTTCCTCGCCAGCAGCGCCAGGCGGCGCTGCCTCGACCGCCAGCTCCAGGGCAGGGGCATGGCGACCTGCGCCTTGCTGATGAGCCTGATCTTCCTGGGTAGCCTGGGCCATACTTTTTACCGTTCCTTCGATCAGCTGACCCGCTGGCGCGCCATCGAACAACTCGCCAGCCGCCAGGACAGCCAGACGCTCGACGCACTGGCGACCGAGATCGCTCATCCGGCTTCACCCGGCGCACGCCGGCAGGCGGCGCGCTTGCTGGTCACACATGCACCCGAGCGCGCAGTGGCGATGCTCGAGCATGCCAGACCCGCCACCTGCCAGGTGGTGCTGCGCTCGCTGGCCCACAGCCCGGATCGTCGGCTGGCGCTGCCCGCTGCCCAGCGCATCATCAAACTCCGGCCGAACAGCCGGGAAGCCGAGATCGCCCGCCGCCTTATCTCGCCCAAGAAACACAAACGCAGCCACGGATCGCGACGCAAGCAGAAGCGCGAGGCGCGGGCCTGCGCAAACTGCGCAGCAGCGGCTCGTTAGTCCTACGGAGCAATTGCCGCCGCAATAGAGCCTGGACGAGAGCGTATATATTGCCTAAGCTGTCCGGAACAGATATGCGCATTCATTACTGCGAGCAGTGTGGGACCAAGATCAAGGCTGGCGCGGGCTTCCGCCTGGTGGACCAGGTGTTCTGCGGCAAGTGCAAGCCGGAGGCGGCTCATCCGGACAGCCAGGTGAGCGATTACGTCAAGCCGAGCGCGGCCAGCCGCAAGGTCGCCCCACCGACCTTCCGGCCGAGCAGTTCCTCCAGGCTGCCGATCAAGTCGCCCAGTTCGTCGTTGCGTGCCGTCTCTCGCCACCGGCTCAAAGAGCCTGCTTCTCAAATGAAGATGATCGCAATCGGCGGCGGCTGCACACTGCTGCTGGTGGTCTGCCTGGGTTTGTGGATCGGCTTCTCGGAAACTCCCAAGGACCCCGATTGGATACCGCTTGTCGCCGACCGCAGAGCGCCCGCGGCAGAAAAAGCGGCGACGCCCTCGATCGAGGACACGCCCGCGAGCAAGCGCACCCCACGGGATCCGGAGATGCTGCGCACCTTCTCCAGCGCGACCCACGGCATCGACCAGGCACTGGATCAGGACGACCTGACCCTGGCCAGGGTCCTGGTCCAGGAACTCGCGCGCAAGCTGCGCGGCCACCCACAGCGCCACTCCTGGAAGCAGGAACTCGGAGCGCTACGCGCACGCATCGAGCGCTTCAGAGATATTCCGCCTGCGAAACAGCCACGGCAGCCAGCGCCCATAACCAGCACGCAGCCCACGACCCCGGAGCCGAAGCCCGCGAGCTCGCCGGGCAAGTGGTTCGTCCCGGGCGTCGCCTCGAAACAAGGGCCTGGTCTCTGGGAGATCTCCGACGGCGGCTTCAAAGGGACCTACGTCGAAGGCGATAGCTATTCGGTCATTCTGCTCGGTGACTCGGGCTGGCGCGGCTACGAGCTGCAGTTCGAGCTGCGGCTGGACCAGGGAGACTTCGGCTTCTTCTGTTTCAGCATGGGCGGGCAGTTCCGCCAGATCTGTTCGAAGCTGGGCATCAAGCCTGGCTCCAAGACCTGGCATAAACTCACGCTGGTGGCGAAGGGATCTTCCGCGATCGTCAAGCTCAGCTCCGCCGTGGGAGACAGGGAAACCGCGGCCGCCGGCGTGAACTATCGCGGCGGACAGTTCGGCTTCATCCTGCACCGGGACGGCATCATCCAGGTGCGAAAGATGCGCATCCGGCTGATCGATTGATCGCAGCTGCGAGTCCCACAATCGGGCGCGCGCTGACGATGACGCTGCTGCTCTTGCTGAGCCCCACCGCGCAGGCGGATGACGCGCCCAAACCGCTCTACCAGAAGCTCGGCTTGACCCGCAAGCAGTGGGAGCGACTGGAGGCGGGTCGAACGGTGACGCGCAAGGTCAAGGACAAGCAACGCACGGTATTGCGCGGTTACTTCATCATCCGCGCGACGCCGCAGGAGATGTTCGCGCTGATCACCGACTACCCCGGGCAGCTTCGACTGTATCCCGACCTGAAACAGCTCAAGGTACTCGAACGCAGCGACAAGAATGCCCTGGTCTATTACAAGGGCAAATATGGCTGGGTCAGCCTGCAGTGGGTCTCGCGCGACACCTTCGACAAGGACCGGCGTGGCCTGAGCTGGAAGATGGTGATCGACAAGCGCTACCCGTCGCGCATCAGCAAGTCCGAGGGGTTCTGGCGCTTCACCCCGATCAGCCGGGAGATGACGCTCGTCCAGTACCAGAACGACATCGAGCTCAAGCGGCTGCCGGCCCGGCTGCTGCGCTTTTTTGCGGCGGCCAACATGCCGGGTTTTGCGCGCAACATCCGCCGTGCAATCGTGCGTCGCCGAGAGGCCGCAGCGAGCAAGAAGCAGCAGCCGAAGAAAAAGTAGATGCCACTGGAGCTGTTGAGGCTGAAGACGCCCATCGTCCAGTTGCCACAGGTGGCGGTCGACCTGCTCGATCGAGAAGCCCGGGCCCAGCTCGAGCTACGGCAACGCGGCTGGGATCAACCTCCCGCCGGTTTCATCGCCAGCGACTATCCGCTGGCCTTCGCCACGCTGACTGCCTTGCTCGAGCGAGGCGTGCGCTTCTGTGAGTGGGGCAGCGGGACAGGCGTCGTGACGATCCTGGCCGACTGGCTGGGATTCGAGAGCAGCGGCATCGAGGTTCAGCCCGCGCTGGTAGACCTGGCCCGCGAACTGGCCGACGAAGCCGGCTCCAGCGCAACGTTCGTCTGCGGCAGCTTCGTGCCGGAGCAGGACCGAACCACGGCGGGCATGTTCGCCGACAACGACGGCGAGGACGGTCACCAGTTGCTCGGCATCGAACCGCACGAGATCGACATCGTCTACTGCTACCCCTGGCCGGAGGACGAGCAAGCAACGGCCGTCCTGTTCGAGCGCTGGGCCAGAGTCGGCGCGCTGCTGGTGACTTGCCATGGTGATTTCTCGCTCAGCGTGCGAATGAAGGTCGCGTAGACGCGCCAAGTGAGTAACGCGACCTTCGGCAGCAACTAACGGCACCTTGCGAGCAAACCCAATCAATTGGTCGTTTCGGACAAGACGCGACGCGCTTTCTGGGTGCCTTGGATTGCGACGCTTACTTGCGAGCCAACTGCTCGCCACAGAGCGCCAAGCGCAGGCCTTCGGCCGCAACCAAATCTCTGGTGGCACATCCGACGCGGAGGCA
>CAZMLI010000288.1:4687-6486 GCA_964566865.1 uncultured Planctomycetota bacterium | reverse complement strand
GCCTCCTTGTAGACCACAATGCCCTGCTTGTTGATCACATAGGCGTTGTTCGGCAGGCCACCATAGGCGCGCTGATACTTGGAGTCGAGCGTGTCCACCACGACGGTCCGGCCCATCTTGTACTTGCTGCGGCAGATGCGAGCCAGCTTGGCCTTCTCGTCGAGGGTCCGGGTCTGCTTGAAGCCACCGATACCCGGATGCGGTTCGCGCGTATAGAGCACGAGGAAAACCACGTCCTTGCCCTGCCACTTCTTCCTGAGAGTCTCCATCCTGGAGGTCTTACCGGTGAAGGGGGGTCACGTGATTGCGCCGAACTCCAGCACGACGGTCTTCTTGCCGAGGAAGTCGGCCAGGGCGACTCGTTTGCCAGTGGTGTCCTTCAAGACGAACTGGGGGGCCTTCTGGCCAACCAGCGGCTTGCGCTTCTTGAACTCGCTGAACCAGCTTCCCTGGGCGTCGGCGTCGGGTGCGGCGCAGAACAGGGCGAGCGTGGTAGCGAGGATGATGGTGAGTCGGTACATGGTCATCTCCTCTAGCGAAGGTGTCGCTTCATCTTCTGGGTCAATTCTGCCGGCGTGTGGAAGCCACTGATCTTCTCGAGCAGCTTACCATCGGCGGAGAGGAACAGGATCATCGGGGTGCCGTTTGCCTGGTAGCGCTCGATGAACGCCTGGTGCTCGCTGAACTCGAACTTGAGGCAGACGTAACCCTGTGACAGGCGTCGGACTGATTCAGCTGGAAACGTAGCCGCTTCCATTTTTTTGCAAGCGCCTCAGCCCTTGCCCCAGACCTCGACCATCACGTTGCGGCCCTGCTGCTTGGCCAGTGCGAGTCCCGCCTCGAGCGCAGCGCCCCAGGCGATCTTGGCCGGTGCTGTCTTCGGCAGGCGCAAGAGCGCTGCCGCCGCGCGTGCGGCCGACGGGTCGGTCTTGAAGCCGACGTCGACCTTGAAGATCAACAGCTGCTTGTCCCGCGTGACGGCCAGCAGGGCGGATGAGTAGGGCCGCTTGGCGGCGAGCTTCTTGTCGAATGCGGCGCGCGTCTTGACCGGCTGCCAGTCGAACTGCAGCACAGTGTCGCCCGTGCGCAGGCCGACCTTGGTGGCGCTGCCTGCGGCGGTCTTGATCCGCAGCGAATTGCCCACGAAGGTGATGCCGAGGTCCGGCTTGGCGCCCTTGGGCGCGCGCGGGCGACGCCGGCCCGGTCGGCGCGGCCGACGGGGTGCTTTGCCCAGCTTGGCGGTCTTGTTCAGTGTCTTGTCGCCGCGCAGCAGCTGAATCTTCAGCTCGTCACCGGGCTTCATCTCGCGCAGCGTGTAGACCAGGCCCTGATAGCCGTTGATGGCCTTGCCGTTGATGCCGGTGATCACGTCACCGTCTTTCAGTCCGGCGGCCGCGGCTGCGGTATCCGGCATGACGCGCGAGAGCTTGACGCCCTTGCCTTCGTGCTGCTGGTCGATCTGAACGCCGAGGTAGCCCCCTTGGGACCAGGCCAGCGGCGCGAGGATCAGCAGCAGGCCGAGGGCGGCCAGTCTAGCTGTGAGATGTATCATTCTTCCCTCCTTGATGAGCCGTCAGCTGACCTGCACATGAAGAGCCGGCGCCGGCGGTACAGCCCAGGCAGTGGTCGGCACAGCGAATCGCTGCGCCAGTGCTCCACTCCCGTGGGGTGAGCTCCCATAGTTTCTTGACCCACGGCCCGAGCGGCAGGCCGAGCATCTGATGTTTTCTTTACGAAACCCGTCCGCCAAAAGTTTGAGGTATTTGTCCCACTGTGAATGTCAACACTAGCAGCAGCCT
>CAZMLI010000288.1:0-4587 GCA_964566865.1 uncultured Planctomycetota bacterium | reverse complement strand
GAGCCAGGCCAGTCCGATCGTTCCTGCCATGCGCCACTGAAGCTGGCGTCCGCTGACGCCAATGCCGAACAACGCACCCGTCGAGACATGGGTCGTGGAGACTGGCATTCCGTGCAGGCTGGCGGTCAAGACCAGCGCGGCGGTGACAAGGTTGCCGCCGAGCCCCTGCACGGGATCCATCTGGGTCAAGTCTTCCGAGATCGTCTTGGCGACGCGCCGTGAGAGGGTCAACCCGCCGACGGCGATGCCGCAGGCGATCAGCCCGACGGTGGGCGCCAGCGCCGTGCTGGCCACCGTGAGCGCCGCGATCTTGGGGGCGTCGTTGAGGCCGCGGGCGAACCCGACCGCGCCGGCCGACAGGTAATGGATGCCGTCGAAGACCCGCACCGCGACCAGCCTGGCCGCTTGCGGGTCGCACGACTCCTGTCCGCCGATGGACAGCTCGGGAGAGGGCAGCGCCAGCTCCGGACCGACGGTGGCTGTGGCGCGCTCGGTCAGGCATAGGCAGAAGACCTTGCCGCCGTAGGCCTGCGCGGCCTGGCGAATCAGCGGGTAGACGGCCAGCACCAGAATCGCCGCGGCCAGCGGGCTGAGCAGCAGCGGCAGGAAGAACGTGCCCATCAGCGTCGAGAAAGCGACGCCGGTCGGTGAGCAGACCAGGCCCGCCCCGACCAGTGCGCCGATCAAGGCGTGGGTCGTCGAGATCGGCAAGCCGAAGCGCGTGGCCAGCAAGATGGTGGCCGCCGCGCCTCCGCCGACCGCGAGCATGAACTGCGGCTGGCCGACCAGCGAGGCGTCGATCAGTCCCTTGCCGGAGAAGGTCTTGATCAGCGCGCCGGCGAGCAGGATCGCGGTCAACGATCCGGCCAGCGTCGTGATCGTGGCCCAGCCGAGCGCCATCCGGTAGGAGGCGGTTTTGCTGCCGTGCAGCGTGGCGACGCCCTTGAAGTTGTCGTTCGCGCCGTTGGCGAACGAAAGCAGCGCGGCGACGATCAGCAGCGCCCAGATCATGCCGGGACCGTGCCCTGTCTCGGGCGGGAGGCCCAGCCCATGCAGAGAAACCCGACCGTGTAGCAGCCGAGGAAGATGCCGACGACCCAGGTCTGGGATGTCAAGTAGACCGCCAGGGCCACCGCGCAATAGCAGCCCAGTAACAGCTCGGCCCACCAGAAACGTGCGCTCGGCGGGCGATAACGAGTGGTCGCGCCACCGTTCTTGGGTGTGCGGACGAATGTGACGTCGCTGCCGAACAGGCCCTCCAGCACAGCCAGCCCATTATTGAGCGACAGGCCGCTGCCCAGCACGATCAGCCCCGGGATGTTGCGCAGGGTGAAGCTGGTGTGTCCCAGGATGCGGCCGGCGGCAAGATAGATCAGGCAGGGCGAGAGCGCCGAGGCCAGCACGATGATCCAGGCCGCCCAGATCCAGGGTCCGATCTTGGGAAACGGCACCAGCAGCAGCACCGGCAGGGTCTGCAGCGCCAGGATCGACATCAACAGCGAGACGCAGTAGTGCGTCAGGTGGAAGGTCGCGGCCGCCTTCTGGCGCTTGCCGATCGGTGCGCGCCAGATCCGAGGCAGCAACTTACGGGCGGTTTGAATGCTGCCCTTGGCCCAGCGGCGCTGCTGGGCCTTGAGCGCGTCCACGGTGTCGGGAATCTCGGCCGGACAGGCCACGTCGAAGGCATAGACCATCTTGTAGCCGGCCAGCTGGGCGCGATAGGACAGGTCCAGGTCTTCGGTGATCGTATCGCCTTGCCAGCCGCCCGCGGCCTTGATTGCTTCCGTGCGCCAGATCCCGGCGGTCCCGTTGAAGTTCATCATCAAGCCGCCCCAGGCCCGGGCGCCCTGCTCGATGGCGAAGTGCCCATCGATGCCGACACTCTGCACTCGCGTGAGCCAGGAATGGTCCCGGTTGAGATGGTCCCAGCGAGCCTGCACGCAGGCGTTTTGCAGATCCTCGAGCAGCAGCGGGACCGTGCGGCGCAGAAAGTCCGGCGGCGGCAGGAAATCGGCATCGAAGATCGCGATGATCGACCCGGTCGCGGCCTCGAGCCCCGCGGCCAGGGCGCCGGCCTTGTATCCGCCGCGGTCCGTGCGGCGCAGCACGCTGACATCCACCCCGCGCTCGGACAGCGTGGCCGCCGTCCGGTCCACGATCTCCCGGCACTCGTCAGTCGAGTCATCCAGAATCTGGATCTGGTGTTTATCCGCCGGATAGTCGAATGCGGCCACGGCGAGAATCAGCCGCTCGGCGACCTGCGCTTCATTGAAGAGCGGCAACTGGGTCGTGACCCGCGGCCAGTCTTCTTCTGCAGGCGGGCGGACAGCCTCCTGGCTGGCCTTTGCCGCCGCCCGGTGCCGGTTGAACAGCCGGAGAACCCACAACCCATGTAATCCGTAGCTGGCCAGTGCCGCGGAGCAGAGCAGATAGCTGGCCAGCAGAGCGTATTGCCACCAAGTCATGGGGGGGGCTCATGCAAACCGCGGGCCGTTCAGTGAAGCTGCTGGAAGTCGGTTCAGGGGTCACTTGAGGAGGCAATAGCCACGAAATGGTCGACCGATTCGGTTGACCGTTTCTGCACGGTCGAGCTGGACCCCGGAGCGCCGTGAGCGGGTCCGGAGCGCATAAGGTCAATGGCTGTATGGGGTGTTGAGAGGAATATCCACGGGGCCGGCCATTTCGGTCTGTCGTTTGCATTCCTGTTCGCGAGGGCGGGCTGGTTACTTTCCCGTCGTACCTCAATCCCCGGTCCGCCCCTACTCACTTTATCTCGTAAAGGGAGCACGATGCGTAGAGCTGTAGTTGCCCTGTTGATCCTCTCTGGTCTTGCATATCTTGCGCTTCCCGCCAGCTGTCAGAACCGGTCTGAGGGGACGCGAAACCCCGAGCGGGAGTACGACCGACTGTCCCGCCGGGCGGTGGCGCGCGACGGATTTCCGGTGCTGGACAGCCCGCGCATGACGCCAGCCACGGAAGTTGGTGGTGCCCTGCGAGACAACGAGCCGGTGGTCGGTGTTTCGATCGGCAAAGAGCACAAGGCCTATCCGTTGTCGGTGATGGGCAGCCACGAGCTGGTCAACGATACCTGCGGCGGCAAGCCGATCGCGATCTCCTGGTGACCCCTGTGTCAAACGGCCATCGTGTATGACCGTCGACTGGGCAAGCGGGTGCTGGCATTCGGGCACGAGGGTGTGCTCTACAAGAACTCCTTCATCATGTACGACAGGGCAACCAACAGCAAATGGGTCCACACCACTGGGGAGGCGGTCAAAGGCCCGCTGAAGGGCTCCTTCCTCAAGTTCCTGCCGTCGACGGTGACCAGCTGGAAGGCCTGGCGCAGCGAGCATCCGACCACCACCGCGCTGCTGGGCCGCAAGGCCCGCGGCTTCATGGGCGCCTACAATGCGACGCGACAGGCGACGCGTTATGGGCTCTCGCTGGGCAGTGGGCTGACCACGCGGCTGTACCTCTACCGGAAGCTGGCCAGCCGGCCGCTGATCAACGACACCTTCGGCAAATCGCCGGTGCTGGTCGTCTACGATGCGGCGACGGCGACGGCGCGGGCCTTCGAGGCCAGGCTGGGCAAGCGCCGCTTGACCTTCAGCTCGATGAAGACGCGCGACGCCAAGGGGCGGCTGCAGATGAAGGACCGGGCCTCGGGCAGTCTCTGGCTGATGATGCGCGGGGAGTGCGTCGAAGGCCCCGACAAGGGCAAGCTGCTGGAGCAACTTCCCGCCACGCCCTGGCTGGTCACGCGTTGGCGCGGCTTCTACCCCAAGGGCGATGTCTACAGCAGTTCTCGTCGCTAGCGGATTGTCATCGTGACCGGCATGCATGACAGTATTCCGAACCCGAAGAAGCTGACCTTTCGTCTGCTGACCGTGCTGGTGCTGGCGATCGTCGCCATTTTGGCGGTGATCCTGGTGCCGGCGACGGAGCACTATCAGGAGACCATGCGCTCGGCTTTCTTCGCGCAGACCGAGGCGTTTGCCTGGCGTTTGCTACCCGTGTTGCGGGACGAGATGAACAAGCCCCTGCAGAACAGAGAGCGCCTGACGCGCCTGTCTCGCGTCCAGGGTTCGTTGACCGCGGTGTACGACCACGAGGGCCGCCTGCTGGCGGGCAACCTGCCGCGCAGCGTCGACCAGCCGTTGCGCGGCTGGATCGCGCAGAACACGGTCGATCCCACCGAGGGCCGCGGGATCTGGAAGGGGGAGCTGGACACGCACTGCTATGCGTTGTTCCCGCTGGTGAGCCGCGATGGCAAGCGGCTGGGCACGTTTGCGGTGGCCAAGCCCGGGGATGCGATTCACCAGGCGACCGTCAAGTACGTGACCGCGTTTCTGGCAGGCGTACTGCTGATCTGCCTGGTTGCGTCGCTGGTCGTCTTTGCCTTCTTCCATCGCTCGGTGCTGCGGCCGATCAACCGGATCATCAAGGCCAACCTCGCCACGGCCGATCCGCTGAGCGCGGAGCAGATGATCCCGGCTGAGTCGATCCCGAACGATGAGCTGGGCCAGATCATGCTCACTCGCAATCAAATGCTGCTCAAGCTGCGCGAGGCGCGCGAGGAACTGGAGCGCT
>CAZMLI010000287.1:0-6506 GCA_964566865.1 uncultured Planctomycetota bacterium | reverse complement strand
TGGGCTGGTACGGCTGGGGCCATCTGATGAACCGCGACTTCGACGACCAGCGAGGCGCCGGGTCGGACAACTTCAGCTTCGGCGCACTCGTCGAGAAGGAGGCGCGGCTGGAGTCCAAGCAGAAGGGCGGGAAGCTGGGCAGCATGAAGAAGTCGCTGGAGCAGTCGGGCTCGTCGCGCGCGCCGGCCGCGAGCCGTAAACGCGAGTTCGGCAATGCCGGTCCTGCCGATGGACTACTGTCGCGCTCTGGACGTGGAGGGGGCAGGCGTGAGCAGGATGGCGCTGGCGGGGGCGGCGCCCAGAAGAAGCCGGTCCATGTGCGCACCCAGTTCGCCGATACGGCGCTCTGGCGCCCGGTGCTGGTCACCGACGCAGAGGGCAAGGCGTCGGTCGAGATCACCTATCCCGAGAACCTGACGGCCTGGCGTATCAAGGCTTACGGCGTGACCGGCGATTCACGCATCGGCGAGGGAGAGACACAGGTCCGGACCCGCAAGGAGCTGATCGTGCGCCTGCAGGCGCCGCGCTTCTTCACCGAGCGGGACGAGGTGGTGCTCTCGGCGGTGATCAATAACAACCTGAAGCAACCGCAGAAGATCATCGCGCGGATCGAGGTCTCCGAGAAGCTGCTCGCGCCGATCGACCTCAAGCCGCGCACGATCACGATCAAGGGCAACGGCGTCGCCCGCGTCGACTGGCGCGTGCGTGTCCAGGGTGAAGGCATCGCGCAGATCACGATGGTTGCCGAAGGACCCAAGACCTCGGACGCGATGCGCAAGTCGTTCCCGGTCTACGTGCATGGCATTCAGAAGTTCGTCGCGCACAACGGCGCGATCACCGGCGACAAGCCGCGCGACTCGCGCAGCGTCAGCCTGCGTGTGCCGAAAGAGCGGCGGGTGAACTCGACCCGGTTGTCGATCCAGCTGACGCCCTCGATGGCCTCGGCGATGCTGGACGCGTTGCCCTACCTGGCGCGTTACCCGTACGGTTGCATCGAGCAGACCCTCTCGCGCTTCGTGCCGACGGTGGTGGCCAAGCGCACGCTGAAGGATCTCGGCATCAACCTGAAGGAGCTGGCGAAAAAGCGCAAGGATCTGAAAGCCAAGCACCTGGCCAGCCGCCCCTGGAGCCAGTTTGGACGGGCGCCGGTCTTCTCTGATGCGGTGCTGGACAGCATGGTGCAGGCCGGTCTGGGCCGGGTCTATGCCTGGCAGCGCTGGGACGGTGGCTGGGGCTGGTGGTACGGCGGACCGTCCGACATGTACATGACCGCCTACGCACTCTACGCGCTGCAACTGGCCAAGGAGGCGGGGCTGCCGATTCGCGCGGGCGTGATGGCGCGGGGACTGCGGTTGCTGGCGAAGGAAGTCACCAGCGATACCAGCCTCTACCGACGCGCCTTCATGGCCTACGTGCTGTCGCGCGAGGGCAAGCTGGCCAAGGAGGTGATCGATCGGCTGTACCTCAAGCGGGATCAGCTCAACCTTTACGGCCAGGCGATGGTCGCGCTGGCGCTGGCCAACACTGGCGACAAGCAGCGCGCGGGAATCATGATCGACAACTTCGATGATCACGCCAAGGTCGACAAGGACAACGACACCGTGCGCTTCATGGGCGAGAGCAACCAGTGGTGGTACTGGTACAACAACGAGGTCGAGGCCAACGCCTGGATCCTGCGGGCCTACCTGAAGATTCGCCCCAAGACGAAGTACGGTCCGATGCTGGTCAAGTGGTTGCTCAATGGCCGTAAGGGCATGCGCTGGAAGTCGACCAAGACGACCGCCTTCGTGATGTTCGCGCTGGCCGACTACGTCAAGGCGACCGACGAGCTGAACCCGGAGATGACGATCACCGTCAAGCTCGGCGACAAGGTGCTGAAGAAGATCGGCATCACGCGCAAGAACGTGCTGACCTTCGACAACAAGATCTACCTGCATGGCATCGACGTGCCGTCGGGCAACCACGTGGTGACGATCGAGCGTTCCGGCAAGGGCAACATCTACTTCGGCGTCGATCTGGAGTATTTCACGCTGGAGGAGGACGTCAAGGGGGCGGGCCACGAGCTGTTCGTCAAGCGGCGCTACTACAAGTTGATCCCGCAGGTCAAGGTCATCAAGGTCGGGGATCACGATGAGAAACGGCTGACCTACAAGCGCGAGCGGCTGGTCAGCGGCGCCAAGCTGGTCAGCGGGCAACTGGTCGAGGTCGAACTGGAGATCGACTCGAAGAACGACTACGAGTATCTCTGCTTCGAGGATCGCAAGCCGGCCGGCCTGGAGACCGTCGCGCGCAAGAGCGGCTACTTCTACAAGACGGGGCTGTCCTACAACCGGGAGCTGCGCGACGAGAAGGTGGTCTACTTCGTCAACTGGCTGCAGCAGGGCAAGCACACCTTCAAGTACCGGATGCGAGCCGAGATCCCCGGCACGTTCCATGCGATGCCGACGGTGGGCTACGCGATGTACGCGCCGCGCGTGCGCGGGCTGTCCGACGAGTTCCGGATCAGTGTGATCGACGAGTAAGCAGAGCCACAAAATTTCACCATTGAACCAGAAGCGGAGTACGAGCATGTCCCTACCGCGTGCGCTGTATGGCAGGGTGATCCTGCTGGCCCTCACCCTGACCCTCACCGGCGCTGGCGTCTATGCGCTCTACACCCTCGCCGACGACGAGCGCAAGTCCCAGAAGCAGGCCCAGGGGCTGCTGGGAGAGGCGCATCAGGCGTTCAAGGAAAAGACCTACTCCAAGGCGCTGCCGCTCTACGAGAAGTTCCTCGCGACCAAGGGCCCGCTGGCCGCGCGGCGGATAGCCGAGCAGAAGGTCGTCGTCTGCCTGGCTCGCCTGCGGCGCTACGACGAGGCGATCAAGCGCGGACAGGCCTACAGCGAGACGCTCGCCGGCACCGTCTGGCAGGGGCGCCACCAGCGAACCCTCGGCGGCATCTGGTTTCACAAGCCGCACTACGGCTATCGCAAGGGCGGCAAGGTCACCTGGGGACGCCACGTTCAGGGCGGGACCTATATCTATAGTTACCAGACCGATCTCGAGAGCGCGGTCAAGGCCTACGAGGCAGGGCGCCGGGTCTATCTCGCGCTCGACGCCAAGCGGCGAGTTGGCAAGATCGAGAAAGCAGCCGCGGCGCCGCTGAAGGAGCTGCTGGGTCTCGAGGGTGAGCTGGCCACCAGCCTGACCTTGCTCAATCGGCAGCAGCGGCAGGTGGTCCGGCCCGCCTTCGTGATCTCCCAGCCGACGGTCTATGACCCGAAGAAGCTGAACCTCGAGGAACGGCTGGTCCTGATCTACGACGAGATCTACCGACTCGCCGGCGAGGGGCGCTTGCCCCACTTTCAGGCCGTTTCGCTGTATCACAAGGCGATGCACTTCCGGCGGATGCGCAGCAATCGCCGCGGCCTCGACAGCAGCAAGCTGGACCCGGCGGTGCCTCGCTTGCTCAAGCGCTTTCGCGACCCGCTGCCCTACTTGCGCCGCCTGTTGAGCGACTTCCCGCAGGACAAGATCATCGTCGACGCGCGCATGGCGATCGCCTTGATCCAGCGCCTGCGCGGCGACTACCTGGCGGCGCGCACGCAGTTCGATCGGGTGATTGCGGACTTTCCCAAGAGCAAGTGGAAGAGCGACGCGGAGCATTACATATGGAGGATGGGGCGCGAAGAGATCAGCCTCAGCAATCCGCGCCAGTTGCTGCCGGCCGACAAGAAGCAGCTGACGATCCGTACGCGCAACCTGGCCGGATTCAGCGTCACGACCTATCCGTTCGACCTGGCCGCCTTCTCCCGCAACGACAACCTGCTGCGCGACCATCGCATCACCCTGGGCCAGATCAACAGCAACCGTCATTCGCTTGCGCTGGTGCAGCGGTACGCCGGCAAGCAGCTCGGCAGCGCGTCGCACAAGACGGGAGATCGACGGGATCACAAGTATCTTCAGACGAAGGTCGAGCTGCCGGGCATCAAGGGCCTCGGCGCCTATCTGATCCGGGTTCGCGGCGAGGACATCACCCGTTACACCTTGCTGGTCGTGACCGATATCGTACTGGTCAAGAAGATGGACAAGGACCGCATCCTGCTCTGGGTCACCGACGCGGTCACGGGCGAACCGAGGCACAGCGCCAGGATCCTGGTCAAGGAACGCTACAGGGTGCGCCGGCGCGGGACACGCGTCAAGATTCACCGCGGCAAGACCGACGAGACCGGGATCTACGACGGCCAGCGGGTGACCAATCATTACTACTCCTCGGTCGACGCGATCGCCTCGGTCGGCGGCAACCGCTACGCGCTGTCGGTGGGGGCCTACGCCTACTACTACGCGCAGGGCACCAAGCAGCACAGGATCTACGCCTTCACCGACCGGCCCGTCTATCGACCCAAGCACAAGGTCTACTTCAAGGCGATCGTGCGCAGTTACGAGAACGGCAAGTACGGCACCGTCGCCGGCCAGCAGGTGGAGGTGCGAATTCGTGGCCCGCGCGGCAAGGACCTGCTCAAGACCACGATGACCACCAACGACGTCGGCACGCTGCACGGCGAGGTCGAGCTGGGCAAGCAGGCTGCGCTGGGGACCTACCAGATCTACACCCGCATGCCGGGCACGCGGCGGTCCTATTACTACGCGTCGAGCAACCGCTTCCGCGTCGAGGAGTACAAGAAGCCGGAGTTCGAGGTCACGATCAAGGCCGAGAGCGATCACATCAAGCTGGGGCAGCCGGCCTCCGTGCGCATCTCGGCGAGCTACTACTTCGGCGGCCAGGTGCTTGGCGCGAAGGTCAAGTACAAGGTCTTTCGCGACAGCTACCGCAACGTCTACTACTGGCCCGGGAAGTACGACTGGCTCTATGGCAAGGGCTACGGGATGCGCTACGTCAACAACCTGTGGTACCGCCACAACTGGTATTTCCATCACGGCTACCTGCCGCGTCCGACCTCCGGCGAGCTGGTCAAGCAGGGCGAAGGACGGCTCGACGACGACGGCAAGTTGATCATCAAGTTCGACACCGCGAAGTACAAGAAAGACGCGCGCGGCAAGCTCGATCACCGCTTCCGCATCGTGGCGGAGGTGACCGACCAGAGCCGGCGCACGATCGTCGGCAACGGCGCGGTGATCGCGACGCGGCAAGCCTTCAACGTGCATGTCGATACGCGGCAGCAACTCTACCGGCCGGGTGACCGGACGGAGATCCGGCTGCGCGCGATGACGCCTTCGGATACGCCGGTGCAGGCCGCCGGCAAGATCAAGGTCTATCGGGTCAAGATGGCCGGGACCGGCAAGATCGACAAGGCTGGGCAGGAGAAGGTGCGCGTCGAGCTGACGCAGATCCACAGCGCCGCGCTGGCGACCGACAAGAACGGCTTCGCCTTTCATCGCTGGACTGCCAAGGAGTCGGGCCGCTACCGGGTATTGTTCGAGACCCAGGACTCCTGGGGCGAGATCGTCCAGGGCTACAAGGATGTCTGGATCGTCGCCGACGACTATGACGGCAACAAGTTCCGCTTCCGCGGGATCGAGCTGCTGACCGACAAGCGCAGCTACCAGAAGGGCCAGAAGGTCCGGCTGATGATCAATACCGAGCAGGCTGGAGCCACGGTGCTGCTGGCCACCGAGGTCGGGCACGACATCGTTCGTTACCAGGTGGTGCACGTAAAGGGACGCTCCAAGATCGTCTACCTGACCCTCGGCAACGAGCACATCCCGAACTTCTATCTCTCGGCGATCATGGTCAGCAAGAGCCAGCTGCTGCGCGAGCGGCGGCAGATGTTCTGCCCGCCGGTCGATCGTTTCCTCGACGTCAAGGTCTCGACCGACAAGTCGGAGTACCAGCCCGGCGGCAAGGGACACATCGACGTCAAGGTCACCGATCACGAAGGCCAGCCGGTGGCTGGCAGCGAGGTCTCGATCGCGGTGATCGACCGCTCGCTGCTCTACATCCAGAGCGACTTTGGCCAGGGCCCGAAGAAGTTTTACTATGGCCAGCTGCGCGGCCAGAACGTCAGCACCTACACCAGCTGGCGTTACCGGGCCAGGAGCCGCACCGTCGACGGTCGATCACGCAAGCGCTATCGCACGCACGGCTATCCCTTCGGCTGGTATGGCTGGCGCGAGATGATGAGCGAGGACTACGACGAGGAGGCCAGCGACGCCGGCGAGAATCGCTTCGCCTTCAAGGCCGAGCGCGAGAGCAAGAGCAAGAACAAGCGGCGGGGCCGCGGTGATCTCTTGGACAAGAAGTCGAATTCGCGCCGCCCCGGACGCAGTCCGGCGCCATCGAAGCACATCAAGAGTGAGGCGCTCGGAGTCGCTGGCGGCGCGGGCGGTCGACTCGGCCAGCAGCGCAAGAACGGACAGGGTGGCGCGGCCAAGCCGAAGCCGATCCATGTGCGCACCAGGTTCGCCGACACCGCACTCTGGCGTCCGGTGCTGGTCACCAACGCCGAGGGCAAGGCGTCGGTCGAGATCACCTATCCCGAGAACCTGACGGCCTGGCGGATCAA
>CAZMLI010000286.1:0-6518 GCA_964566865.1 uncultured Planctomycetota bacterium | reverse complement strand
GATGGGGCTCGCGCCGGCCGACTGGCTGGTCGAACGGGTGGTCTACGCCTTCACGAAGGCATAGCAGCCTGTGGATAAAGTGCGCGAGTGAATTCTTCGCGCGGATACATCGTGGCAAGGCGCGAGGTCGGAGGCAACCCGGGAGGTTGCCGAGACCGAGTAACGCAGCCCCAATGCCTGCCGCAGGCAGGCATTGGGGGCGCGAGGCGAAGCCGAGCGACCACGATGGATCCTCGCGGAGAATTCGCCGCGAATCAGGGCCGGAGCGCAGCGGAGGACCTGATGGCACTTTGTCCACAGGCTGATAGTGCGTGCGCGAATTAGCCCCACCATATCTTGTGTTTGCGGGTCGCCAGCGGTAAACTCCCCGTCCAGATGAGCGACCAACCGCGCGAGACCGGGACCCACTACCTGCTCCAGGCGCTGGAGCTGGACAACTTCATGCTGCATCGCCAGACTCGACTGGCGCTGGGCAAGCGCTCAGTGGTGTTGATCACCGGCGCCAACGGCAGCGGCAAGACCCAGGTGCTCGATGCGCTGATCCTGACCATGGGCCACCATCCGCGGCGCGCCAAGAAGGGCAACATCGCCTCGCTGATCGGACCGTACGGCAGCAAGGCGACGATCAAGTTGACGCTGCGCAATCCACGCTGGGGCAACGGCCGGGCACTGCGCGTCGACGATGAGGCGTTGAACAAGATGCTCGACGCCGACGAGCTGACGATCGAGACCCGGCTCACCCCGGCCTCCGGCGTGAGCTACAAGCTGCACTGCGGCGAGAAGAGTCGGTCGATCAAGCAGAAGGAGATCCGGCAGATCCTCGACAACGTCTCGGTCAAGGCGGACAACAAGCTGGCCTTTACCGAGGAGGGAACGGTCAACCTGTTCGCCGACCACAGCGGGCGCAACAAGTTCGAGCTGATCCTCGACACCACCGGATTGCTGCAGTATCGCGAGCATCTGGTGGAGTGCCTGGGCACGATCAATCGCGCGGTCGAGGAGATCGACCCGATGCGCAAGCGGCTGCATCTGGAGCGCGATTACCTGCAGACGCTGGAGCGCAACCTGGAGCTGATCAAGCATCGGCAGCAACTGGAGGACCTGCTGGCGGCGCTGAAGATCGAGCGGTCCTGGAGCAAGGTGCAGCTGCACGAGCAAGGGCTGGAGGCGGACACGCGCAAGGTGGCGGCCAAGCAGCACGAGCGTGGGATGCTGCGCGACCGGATCGGCTCGCTGAATCAGTTGATCGAAGAGGTGCGGCGTCAGCTGATCGACCGGCAGCAGTCCGCCGGTGGCCTGCGGACCGAGCATCAGGGGCTGCTGTCGCGGCAGGGCGCGATCGAAGGCGAGCTGCAGGTGCGCGGCGAGGCGGCCGTGCAGGCCACCTCGCGTCGCGATCGGCTGGCCACACAGATGGCGGAGCTGGCGCCGCCCGAGTCGGAGGGCGAGCAGGGTGCCGAAGCGCCGCCGATCGATCTGGCGTTGCTGGCCGATCCGGCAAACCGCCACGAATGGGAGCTGTTCGAGGCGGCCATCGCGCTGCGAAAGGCGGCCGAGGCGGGTGGTGTGGCGCTGGAAGGGCCGATCTACCGCTTGCTGAACGTGCCGCAGACGCAGGCCAAGGTGGTGCGCGCGGCGCTCGGACGGCTGGCCTACAGCCTGGTCGCCGCGACACCGGCCGCGCTGAAGGAGGGCAAGGCGCTGCTGACGTTTCTTGGGCTGCCCGGCGAGATCTTGTTGCTGGGAGAGAGCCCGACCGGTTCGTCCGGTCCGCTGAAGGACATCCCCGGCGACGGCGCGGTGATCGACCTGCTGAATCAACAACTGGTCGCGCGCTTTGGCGAGACGCTGACGCTGGAGACTGGCGAGCTGGTCGACGGCGACCGTGGCGCGCGGCTGGACGCGCGCTGGGTGCTCGCGCCGCTGACCGGGGACGGGCCGGAGCTGGAGGCGCTGGAGGCGCTGGTCGAGGCCGGACGACGGCAGCTGGCAGCCGGTCAGGATCCGGCCCAGCTGCAGGAGCTGCTGGCTTACTGTCATGCAGGCATCGAGGAGGCCGAGACCGAGCTGGCGCGTCTGGAGTCGGAGAACGAGGCGGCCGAGATCGAGCGCAAGGCGGTCGTCAGCCGGCTCGACGAGATGCGCGGCGAGCTGGAGCAGCAGCAGGTCGAAGAGGAGGACAAGGGACTCGAGCTGGGCGAACTGCAAGGTCAGCTGGCCCGCCGCACGGGCGAGCAGGAGAGCCTCGAGCGCGTGTTGACGCTCTACGAAACCGACCTGATCGCCCGGCGCAACCGGATCGAGGAGGTCGAGCTGCAGGCGCGCGAGGTGGGCAGCCGGCCCGCGTCGATGCGCGACCTGCCGGAGGTCGAGCGCGAACTCGATCGTACGGCGGCCCGGCTCGACGAGCTGGCGGTGACGCGGGTCAACATGAGCCACTACGAGGCGCAGAAGGAGAAGGTCTCGCGCATGGAGCTGGAGCTCGCTGGCAGCAGCGAGCACCTGGGCAATCTGCGCCAGGATCTCAACCGCAAGTACGAGGACTGGTACAGCGAGGTCAAGGCCAAGATCGAGGTGATCTCCGAGTCGGTCAAGAACTTGCTCTCCGGCACCTTCGAGGGGGTCCAGGTGAAGGTTGCCAACCTGCTCGACGCGGCGCGGGCCTCGTTCTCGATCGAGGTCAAGCGACGGGGCCGTGACTGGCGCGATCTGTCGCAGCTCTCGGGCGGCGAGAAGGTCTTGACGGTCGAGGCGCTGATCCTCTCGCTGCACCTGCTCAGCGATTCCCCGGTCCATGCGATCGACGAGTTCACTCAGCGGCTGGACCACGAGAACAAGGCCTACGCGCTGGAGATGGTCTGCCGCACGGTCGAGGAAGCCAGCTCGCTGGCCAGCGGCGCCTATCGGCCGCAATTCCTGCTGCTCTGCCCGGATGTGCTGGGCGTCGAGTTCGACGAGGAACTGGAGCAGATCTTCCATCGCGTCGTGATCTGCCCGGCCCGGATCGAGGCCGACCCGGTGCTGGCCGGAACGCCCGCATGAGCCAGCCCGAGCGGGTCGAGAACGTCGAGTCGGTCGACCTCTGCGAGGATCTGTGGGAGATGATCCTCAAGTACAAGCAGTCGCTGACGGCCGAGGACTATCCGCCGGTCGCCGAACGCGAGGCGGATCGCCAGCATCTGTGGAGTCGCTACGAGGAGCTGCAAACGCTGCAGCACAAGCTGCTCGATACGCGGGCCTACCTGCAGCTGGGTCGCGTGCAGGGGGCGGTCAACAAGACGCTGCTGTCGGACAACATGGCGCCCTTCGAGCGGCTGGGTATGCTCTCGCGGGTGGTGCGCATGTTGACCACGCCGGTGATCTTCCTGCCCGGCTCCTCGACCGTCTCGCTGGCCGGCTGGTCCGATCACGGGGCGCGGGATCTGGTGCACGAGGTGGACCAGCGGGTGATGGCTGACGAACCGCCGGTGCCGCGCGTGCGCGCGCGCCCGCTGGAAGACCACGAACGGGTGCAGGTGCGCCCGCGGTTGCTGGAACAGCTGGGCCAGGGGCTTGCACGCGAGACGCTGGCCGATCAGCTGGGGTTCGACGAGGCGGAGCTGCTGAGTCAGCTGGCCTCTCGTAAGGACACCCGCCTGTTGCTGCGCGATGGGCAGCTGCGGCTGGAGCGTTGCGATCCCGAACAGGAGAGCGACCTGGAGCGCATCGCCGTGGTGATCAAGGAGAAGCAGTAGATGGAAACCGAGACGACCCCACCGGCCGAGCCGACTCAACCGGCCGAGCCGACCAAACCGGCCCAGCCCGCGCAGACCGCCGCCGAGGGGCCTCCGCCCGAAGCCCTGGCGGAGCTGATGATCGCGCTCTCCGCGCGCTGGCAGACCGACGCCGGCAAGATCGCGATCGGCGTGCCGCGCGGACGGCTGCTGGCTGCGGCCGGAACCGACGAAAAGGGCCTGACCGCGCTGCTCGAAGCGCTGCAAAAGGAGATCGGCCGACTCGGGCTGGAGCTGGTCGACTACTATTACGAACGTGAACACTGGTTCTGCCTGAAGAGCCAGTATGCCGCGCCCAACGAGCTGGGTCTGGCCGAGCAGGGCGTGCTGGGTTCGCTGATCGGCCTGCTCGAGAGCCAGGAGAAAGCGGAGCGCGCGGCGCTGCCGGTGGCCGACCTGCGCAAGAAGCTGATCGGCGGCAAGTACATCAGCCGCTACCAGCTCGACGCCGCGCTGAGTAAGCTGATCACCCTCGGCTTCGTCACCCGCAAGCGCAGCAGCCTGTCCTACGGTCCGCGCACGCTGATCGAGCTCTCCTCCGAGCGCCGGTCCAACATCGCCGAAGAGGCGGAGGCCCTGATCTTCTGATGGCTGGCCGACGCGGCGTCGAGATCGCGATGGACGAGGTTTCCCTGCGCTGCATGGGTTGCCAGACCTCGAGCTCGCTGGCCGATGCGGTCCGGGGCAACTGGCAGATGTGCGCCAACTGCAACTTCTTCATCTGCCAGTGGTGCAGCGACAACCGCGGCGAGGAAGCGCGTTTTTGCTTCAGCTATCCCTGTCAGCGGCTGCGCCGGCCGTTTCGTCTGGGCGGGATCCCGATCGAACGCATCCTGATCTTCGCTCGCAACAGCTATCGCCACACCTACCGCCAGGGCCTGCTCTACCGCTTGTTCTACGAGGCCCAGGAGAAGTCCCGCACCCCCTGGACCCTGACCGAACCGGAGCCCGAGAAGATCGCCTCGGATGGCGAGGTGATGCTGCCCCACGTGCAGGAAGAGGTCTGGCAGAACCACAAGCTGGTCGTCACCAAACGCCTCGGCGGTAAGTTCATCACCTGGGAAAAGATCATCTAGCAGTCCACGTCAAAGGGATCCCTGTCGGGGGAGAATCGCATGCTGCTGTCCCGCAAGGTGCGGCAACTGGTGGTGCTGGTGGCCGGCCTGGGCCTGTTGGTCGCGCTGGTGCTGTGGTTCCGCGGGCCCGTCGGAAAGTCTGCGCTGCCCCGCCCCGAGAGGCGAACTCGCACGGACCCAAGGGTTGCGGAGAACCGGGCGGATAAAGAGCCGGCGGGCAAGGCAAAGCAGGTTCGCCCCGAACGCGCCCGGCCGGATAAGCTGACGGACCCGCGGATTGTGGCACGTTTGGCGGGCCCTGAGGTTTTCGGCGGGGGGGAAGCCCTGACCGCCAGGCCGCCGTTCAGCGACAGCGCCGGGTTTGTTTCGGCATACTCAACACACTTCCAGATGTTTTCCGACGACGCGCTGCGGCGCCGGATCAGGCGGCTTACCCCGCGCGCGCTGGGAACAGGCACGAGCGACAAGCCCCCGCGGAAGGTCCCTACGTTGCTGTTCAGCGGTATGGCCCCCTTCTGGATCCGCGTCTCGATCGATGCGAGAGGGGCCGAACCGGGCGTCGTGCCGCCGGTCTGGAGCGACGTCGACTGGAAGGAGGCCGTGCGAGTCTGGGTCTACCGCCGCGGTCCGGAGAGTGAGCGGGGGGCCTGGTACAAACTGCTGGAGCCGGCGGTGAGAATCCGCTTCTGGCGCAGTTACTACAAGCGAGATCGAAACGAGCCGATCGACTGGGAACTGGGGGAGCACCGGACCGAGCGACTGCACCGCGGGGTGAAGAACCGCATCGTGCTGTTCTACAAGGTTCAGCTGGACTTCGATCGGGTGCCGCTGCCCTCGATGCTGGGGATCTACACGGCGATCGACACCCGGCGGTTGCGCATCAACCCATACCCAGTGGCGACGGGCAAGGAGGACTTCTGGTCGGCCGGCATAGTGCCTGCGGCCGTGGTGCTACTTCGCAGCGATCCATCGAGCCTCGCCGAGCGGCGCTACCGCCAGCACCTGGAGTACTACCGGCAGCGCTGGCTGGGGCACCATGAACGCGCCGCCCGGATCGCCGAGGAGGCCGTGGCGGGCGTGACTTACAAGAGCAAGCTGTGGTACCACTGGGTCGCCAACCTCGAGGTGATCTACGGGCGTCTCGGTCGCTACCAGGACATGCTGCGGTTCTTCGAGCGGCACGTGCCGCGCGAGGGGAAGCGCGCGATCGCACGCTTGCGCAGGATTGTCTCCGGCGCGGAGCCCCGGCCGCAGCCTGCGGGCCGGCAGATCCTGCTGCACAACCTGAAGCACCCGGAGGGCCCCGAGGGGCCGTACGATCACGACAAGGTGATCAATCGGAACGTCGCGCTGTACGAGGTGAACAAGATGAAGCTGCGGCTGCTGCCGCTGCTCCCAGAGCAATGGCGCTCGGTCATCGGCGCGCGGATCGAGTCTGGCCTGCTCGACCCGAAGCTGCCCTGGTGGCGGGACAACAAGCTGTTTGGCGACGCTTCTCTGAAGTGGGAGCGTCGCTGGGAGGCACTGTACCTACGCCTGCTGAACCCCGAGAAGAAAGGCGCCGCCCTGGTCGAGGTCGAGCGGCTCTACCTGGAGGGCACAGGCCGGTAGGATTAGCGCAAGTTCGCGACCGGCGCGACAGGTAAACCACCTCCTGGCGAGCGAAAGT
>CAZMLI010000285.1:0-6579 GCA_964566865.1 uncultured Planctomycetota bacterium | reverse complement strand
CCGCGGATCAGACAGTAGAGGGTCGGCACCAGCAGCAGCACCAGCACCGTCGCGAAGAGCATGCCGAAGGCGATCGAACAGGCCATCGGGATCAGGAACTGCGCCTGCATCGACTTCTCGAGCAGGATCGGCGTCAAGCCTGCCACGGTGGTGGCCGAGGTCAGGAACACGGCGCGAAAACGATCCTTGCAGCCTTGCAGGATCGAATCGTGCAGCCCGGCGCCGGCGGCGAGCTCGCGCTTGATGAATTCCAGCAATACGATCGAGTCGTTGACCACGATGCCGGCCAGCGAGACGAAGCCCACCATGCTGGGCATGGTCCAGTCCAGCCCCATCAACTTGTGGCCCCAGATGGCGCCGATCAGGCCGAAGGGGATCGCCGCCATCACGATCAGCGGCTCGACGTAGGACTTGAAGATCAGCGCCAGCAGCAGATAGACCACGGCCAGTCCGATGGCGAAGCCGCGCAGGACGCTGTCGCGGGTCTTGCCGGTGTCCTTGCGCTGTCCCTCGAGCGAGAGCGAGATGCCCGGGTGTTCGCCGAGGAATCCGCTGAAGTAGTTGCGCTCCAGCGAGGCGAGGATCTTGTCGGCGTTGCCCTGCTCCGGATCGACATCGGCGCTGATGCTGACGGTCCGGCGTCCATCGACGCGCACGATCTTGCCGTAACCGCGGCGCAGCGCGAGGTCGGCCACCTCGAGTAGCGGGACCTGTTGCCCGGTGGGTGTCAGTACCTTGAACGCCTCAAGGTCGGCGATCGAACGTCGGTGGCGTGGATCCAGGCGCACCCGCACCTCGACGCTGTCGCCCCCGCGCTGGAACTCCTGCGCCGGATCGCCCCAGAAAGCGGCGCGCAGTTGCTGCGCGAGGGAGGCGGAGCTGATCCCGAGCGAGATCGCCGAGGGCTTGAGCTGGACCCGCAGCTCCTGGTTGCCGGGCCGCAGGTCGTCGGTCAGGTTACGGATCCCGGGGTACTCGCGCAGCTTGTTCTGTAGCGCGACGCTCGACAGCTTCAGATCGGACAGCTGCTTGCCGACGAGCTGGATCTCGATCGCCTTGCCCCCGGGTGTGACCTGCAGCTGGGCGTAGGTCACGCTGACCACGTCCGCCACCTCGCCCACCGCCTCGCGCCAGCGGTTCATCATCTGATCGCAGGTGGTCTTGCGCACATCCGCGCCAAGCAGTTCGACGGCGATGGTCGCCACATGGCTGCCGGCCTCGTCGGCCTCGCGGTTGAAGCCGAAGACGGTGCTGGAATAGAGCAGCAGGTCCTGGCCGCCGGGTTGCTGGCTCTTGAAGTGCGCGTTGACCGTGTCGAGCGCTGCTTCCACCCGCGCCACGACCTTGGCCGTACGCCCGGGCGGCGTGCCATGGGGCAGCAGGATGCGGCAGACCACCACGTCGCCGTCGACCTTCGGAAACGGGGTGAAGTTCAGCCGACCGCCGGCCAGCTGGCCGACCGAGATCAACAGCAGCGAGACGACGCAGGAGATGGTGATCGCCCGGTGGGTCACGCACCAGGCCAGCGTCCTGCCATAGACCGCTTCGATGAACCAGGCCAGGCCCCGGTCGATCGCGGCGCGCAGCCGGTTGGGCGGTGAGGGCTCGTCCGGCAACGAATGCGCGAGATGGTGCGGCAGCACCAGGAAGCCTTCGAGCAGGCTGACCGAGAGGGCCGCGATCACGCCGAAGGGCATCACACGCAGCACCTTGCCGATCTCGCCCTTCATCGTCATCAACGGGAAGAAGACCGCGATCGTGGTCAGCATCGAGGCCATCACCCCCACCGACACCTGCCGCGTGCCGTCGACCGCCGCGAGCAGCGCCGGCTTGCCACGACCGTGATGGGCATAGACGTTCTCGCCGAGCACGATGGCGTCGTCGACGACGATGCCCAGCGCGATGATCAGGCTGAACATCGAGACCATGTCGAGCGTCATGCCCAGTGAGTCGAGGATGAACAGGGTGCCCATGAACGAGACCGGGATGCCCAGCGCGACCCAGAACGCCAACCGGAAATTGAGGAAGGTCCAGAGCACCAGGAAGACCAAGACGAAGCCGATCGCGCCGTTCTCGATCAACATCATCAGCCGTTCCTTGACCGGCTTGGACCAGTCCCCCCAGGCCACCAGCTCGACCCCCGGCGGCAGCGTCTGCTGACGGCGCGCCAGGAACTCCTGGATCGTCTCGGCGATGCTGATCGTATCCTCGGACTGGGTCTTGGTCACCTCCAGGTTGACGCAGGGCTTGCGATTGAATCGCGCTCTCTGCCAGGGGGCCTCGAAGCTATCGCGCACCTTGGCGATCGCGCCGAGCGGAACGCGCGCGCCCCCGCTGCTGCTGATGATCGTGACCTTGCGAAAGGCGCTGGCGAAACGACGTTGATCGAGGATGCGGATGTTCAGTTCGCGCTCGTCGGTCTCGACGCTGCCGGCCGGCAGATCGAGGCTCTGATTCTGGATCTGCCGCGCGACATCGTGGATCGTCAGCTTGTGCGCCTCGAGCTGCTCGCGGTCCACCTCGACCTTGATCTGGTGCTGGGAGAAGCCTTGCAGGTTGACCTGGCTCACGCCATCGAGCGCCATCAGCTCGTCCTTGAGCTGCTCCGCGAGGGCGAGCAGATCCTTGTCCGGCATCTCTGCGATCATCGAGACGGTCAACACAGGGGCCTGCTTCTTGACCTCCCAGATCAACGGGTCCTCGGCGTTCTCCGGGAAGTTGTCGATCTGGTCGACCGCGTTCTGGATGTCGCGCATCACCTCGCCCGGCGCGTGGCCGTCCGCCACGGTGACCCGCATCTCGCAGACGCCCTCGCGGGAGGTCGAGCGGGTGCGTTCGACCCCCTCGATGCCTTCGACCGCTTGCTCGATCAGCTGGCAGACGCGCTCCTCGACATCCTCGGCGGAGGCCCCCCTGTAGACCACGCGCACGGCGACGAAGCCCGGATCGAACTCCGGAAAGACCTGGCGATTCATCTGCATCGCGCCGAGCAGACCCAGCAGTACGATGGCCAGCATCAGCAGGTTCGCGGCGGTCGGGTGGTGGGCGAAGGCCCGGATCACTTCGGCGGCGCTTTTGCTTGCTGGCGGGCCGGGTTGGGCACCTGCTGACCGCGCAGCGGCATGCCCGCAATCGCCGGAAACAGATCGCTAAGGATCACCTGATCGCCGGAGGCCAGGCCCGATTGGATGATGGCCAGCTCGTCCTGAAAGGCGAGCACCTTGACCGTGACGATCTTCAACTTGCCCTCGCGCAAGAGGTAGACGCGGTCGTCACGCAGGGCATCCCGCGGAACCACGATCGCATTTTCGAAGACCGCGCCGAAAAACCGCACCTCGCAGAACATGTCCGGCAGCAGCGGCGGCTGAAGCCCCGGATTGATGCCCTTGTACGGATCCGGCACCTCGACCACCACGCCCATCGTTCGCGTCGCCTGATCGAGCACACCGCGCATCCGCACCACCTTGCCCTTCCAGTGGAAGCGCCGGTCCGCCGCCCCCCAGCTGACCCTGGCCGGAATGTGAATCCGCTCGAACAGCTTGAAGCCGCTCCCCTGGCTGAAGTCCAGCTTGCCGATACCGGCCACGCCCTTGGGAAACATGTAGTGCAGCTTGCGCACCTCCAGCATCACCAGCACCCGCGCCACGTCGAGCGAGATGAAGCGTCCGAGCTGCTCGCCCGCGCGCGCAAACTGATTGGGCTTGATCGCACGAGCGACACAGCGTCCCGCGAATGGCATCTGAATGCGGGTGCGTGCCACGTTGCGCTCCGCCTCCTTCAGCCGTGTGCCGGCCAGCGCCAGGCCGGCCTGCAAGGCGCTGCGCTGGATCGGCAGCAGGTCCAGCTGGTTCTGGATCTCCTGCAGCCCGGTCAGCTGCGCCAGGTACTGGCTCGAGGCCTGCTCCAGTTCCCGCTGCGAGGAGACCGCGGAGGTCAGCAGCTTCTTGCGCCGGTCCAGCTCCTGCTTCGCCAGGTGCACCTGCTGGGAGCGCAACTGCTTCAGCTGCGCGAAGTTCTTTTGCTGCTGGCCGATCTCCTTCAGCCGCGCCTGCTTGTCGGTCATCTCCGCCTTGAAGCGTTGCACCGCCAGCTGGTAGTCGGTGGGATCGATCAGCACCAGCTCGGTCCCCTGCTTGACGAACTCCCCTGGCTCGAAGGCGGGATCGATGCGCATCGCCCGGCCGCCGACCTCGGCGATCGCCGTCCACTGCTCACCCGCCTGCGAGGTGCCATAGGCGGTGATGACCATCTGGTGGCGCCCCGGCACGACGCTGAATACACGTACCAGCGGTCCCGGGTCGCGCTTCGCGGCCCCTTCGGGTTTGGGCCGCGTGCGGACCATGTAGACCAACGACAGGACGCCGATGCCGAGTACCAGCACGGCCACGACGGCCGCGAGTCCGCGTCGGAGCAAGCTCTCAGGTGGGTCTGTCATCTGTCCCCTTGCTAACGCGTGACGTCGTAAACCGTCAGCTTGTCGCCGTAACGCACATAGAGCCTTTTACCGATCACCACCGGGTGGGCCCAGCTCTTGCCGTCGCCCGGCACCTTGAAGCTGGAGATCAGCTCGAACTTCTCGGGTGTGGCCCGCACCAGGCCGATCTTGCCGCCCCGTTCGCTCAACGTGTAGAGCATGCCGTCGGCATAGGTCAGGCTGCCCTTGCGCACGCCTCGGCCAAACCAGCGCTGCTTGCCGGTCTTGAAGTCGAGGCAGCTCCAGCCGCGTTTGTGGTTGCCGTAGATGAACCCTCCGACCAGCAGGAAACCCCCGTGGTGGGTCTGCATCTTCTTGGTTTTCCAGATCTCGCTCGCCGTGACCCTGTCCCCCGTCACGGTCAGCTTGACGCAGGCGCCGCCCTGGCCGCTGGCGGCGGCGAAGACGAGTCCGTCGGAATAGACCGGCGTCGGGCAGACTTGCCCCCCGCTTGCCGCGCGATCGTTGCGCCAGAGGAAGGCGCCGTCGCTGGCCCGCACGCAGACCATGCCCTTGCTGGTCAGCGTCACGATCATCTCCAGCTTCTGGTAGGTCACGACGATGGCGGAAGCGTAGGCCGGCGGATCGTCGAGCCCCTGGCTGACCCAGACCTGCTTGCCGGTGGTCTTGTCGAAGGCCACGATGCAGCTCGCCCCGCCGGGCTGCACGATTGCCAGCCGGCCGTGGATCAGCACCGACTCGGAGTAGCCCCACTGCGGCGGCTTTCCGCCATGGGTCCGGGTGATGTCGACCTGCCAGCTATGCTTGCCGGTCGCGGCGTCGTAGCAAGCCAGCAGACCAGGGCCGGACATCAGATAGAGCTGGCCGCGGTCGACCGTCACCGTCGCGCGGGTGCCGGGATAGCTGGTATTCCAGGCCGGGCCGTGGATCGTCGTCCACTTGCGCTGGCCCTGCAGATCGAAGGCGCTGATCACCAGCTTCTCGTCGATCATCCCGGTGACGTAGAGCAGGCCGCCGCTGATCGCCGGGCTGGAGTAGCCACCGCCCAGACCCGTCACTTGCCAGAGCTGCTTCGGTCCGGCGTCCGGCCACTTGCGCAACAATCCCGTGTCGGGAGAGAGTCCGTCGCGGCCGGGTCCGCGCCACTGGGGCCAGTCCGCCCGCGCGACCGGAAGCAGCAGCAAGCCGCACAACAAGAGGAGCCCGTGTTGTTTGCCCGATATCATTCTATAATTGTCTCCCATGACACGCGCCGCCGCAATCCTCTTGCTCTTGTGCAGTCTCTCCGCCACGGCGGACGAGAAGAATCAGTGGCCGCGCTTTCGCGGTCCCGGCGGCAATGGGGTGTCGCCCCATACCAACCTGACGCTGGACTTCGACGTCAAGACCGGCAAGGGCATTCGCTGGAAGACCGCGATCCCCTTGCCCGGCAAGAACTCCCCCATCGTCTGGGGCGATTGGGTCTTTCTCAGCGGCGCGACTCAGGACAAGCAGGCGGTCTACTGCTTCGACGCCCGCAGCGGCAAGATCCGCTGGCAGGCCTCGGTGCCAATGCCCGCTGCCCGCCCCGCCAAATGGACCAAGCCGATGAAGGACACCGGCTGGGCTGCGCCGACGCTGGCCACCGATGGCAAGCGGGTCTGCGCGGTCTTCGCCAGCGGGGCGCTGGTGGCCTACGACCTGGACGGCAAGCCGCTCTGGTCCCGCCACCTGGGCTGGCCCAGAAACGGCTATGGGCACTCGGCGTCGCTGCTGATCTGGCGCGATCGTCTGCTGATTCAACTGGATCAGTCGAAGGCCAGCCTGAAGCAATCAAAGCTGATCGCGATCGACACCAAGAGTGGCAAGCAGCTCTACTCGGTGACCCGGCCGGTCGGCGCCTCCTGGAGCTCGCCGATCATCGCGCGCACCGCCAAGGGCGACCAGCTGATCACCTGCAGCAACCCCTGGGTCATCGCCTACGACCCCCAGACCGGCCGCGAGATCTGGCGCGCCAACTGCCTCGAAGGCGACGGCGGCCCGTCACCGACATTTGCCGGCGGCTTCGTGCTGGCGATGAACGTCGACTCTTATCTGTCGGCGATTCGACCCGACGGCAAGGGCGACGTGACCAAGACCCACATCGCCTGGCAGGTGGAGGATGG
>CAZMLI010000284.1:0-6614 GCA_964566865.1 uncultured Planctomycetota bacterium | reverse complement strand
TGAAACTCTCGGCCGTCGCCGGTCATCGAGAGCTGCAGTACCGTCGCGACTTTCGTCTGTCGGACAGCATCGATCTGGAGCGCATCGAGGCCAAGCTGACCGACGGCGTGCTGCGCCTGTCGCTGCCCAAGGCGGAGGCCGCATTGCCGAAGAAGATCGCACTCAGCTAGCCCGAATCATCCTGCCCTTTCGGGAGGGCGAGGCTGCTTGACCAGCCTCGCCCTTGCGCATTTTCAGTCGCCGATGATCTTGATCAGCGCGCGTTTGCGTCGCCGACCATCGAACTCGGCGTAGAAGATCTGCTCCCAGGGTCCGAAGTCGAGCTGCCCGTCGGTGATCGCCACCACCACCTCCCGACCCATCAGCTGCCGCTTGAGATGGGCGTCCGCGTTGTCCTCGCCGGTGTTGTTGTGCAGGTACTGCGAGGTCGGCGCGTGGGGTGCGAGTCCTTCGAGCCACTTGTCGTAGTCCTGCAGCAAGCCACTCTCGGCGTCGTTGATGTAGACCGACGCGGTGATGTGCATCGCGTTGACCAGGCAGAGTCCTTCGGTCACGCCGCTGTCGGCCAGGGCGGCCTCGACCTGCGGGGTGATGTTGATGTAATCCCGGCGCGTGGGCGCCTCGAACCAGAGCTCCTTGCGAAACGACTTCATCCGTTCACCTCGTTGAAGATCTCGACGATTTGATCTGCCAGTTGATCCAGCGTGCGGTTTTCCGTATCCAGCGAGCCGCTGGCCAGCTCCCGGTAGAGCGGTGCTCTCGCGGCGAGGGTGGACTCGATCGAGTCGCCCAGGGAGGGGCGGGTGTCGCTGCTGGCTGCGTCGGCGGCGATCCGTTGACGGATCGTCTCGGGCGTGGCGCGCAGCCAGATCGCGATGCCGGTCTGGCGGATGATCTGGCGATTGCCCTCGTCCAGCACCACGCCGCCGCCGGTGGCGATGACAGAGGGCGCCAGTCCGGACAGTTCGCTGAGCAGGATCGACTCCTGCGTGCGGAAGTAGGGCTCGCCGAGGGTCTGCCAGATCTCGGCCACGGTCCGGCGGGCGACCTGCATGATGCGCTGATCGAGATCGATCGACTTGCGCCCCAGTCGCGCCGCGACCAGCGGGGCGAGGCTGGTCTTGCCGGTCGTGCGGTAGCCGATCAGATAGAGCTGGCTCATCGCAGTAACGAGCGGAAGAGGGTGAACTGCTGCGCCGCCTGGGCATCGAACATGCGTTGCCCGGAGACGATCGCGCAACCGGCCGCCTCGGCGTCGGCCAGTAGCCGGGTCTGGGCCGGCTTGTAGACGGCGTCGAAGACCAGCTTGAACCGTTGGAGCGCGCTGGCCGGCATGGGGGAGGCGGCGGCTTCGGGCGCCATGCCGATCGGGGTGGTATTGATCAGCCAGTCGGCTGTCACGTCGGCGCGCGCGTCCCAGGGCAGCACCGTCGCCTGCAGTCCGGCCGCCTGCTCGGGACGACGCGCGCAGACGGTGAGCTCGACGCCGGCCGCCCGCAGGCTGCTGCCGATCGTTCGCGCGGCGCCGCCCGCGCCGAGGATCAGCGCGCTGTGACCCGGCACGCCGGCCTCCCGCAAGGCTTCGAGTGCGCCCGGGCCGTCGGTGTTCGAGCCGTGGAGTTGCCCGTCGCGGCGCAGCACGGTGTTGACCGCATCGACGCCGGGTTCGACCTGGTCCAGATAGGGCAGGATCTGCTGCTTGAGCGGCATCGTCACCGAGACGGCGTCCAGGTCCCAGGCCCAGGCGGCCATGAAGTCGGCCAGGTCGGTCACCTCGAGCGGCAGGTAACAGGCGTCGAGATCCTGCTCGGCGAAGGCCCGGTTGTGCACCGCCGGCGAGCTGCTGTGCTCGGTCGGGCTGCCGATCAGTCCGAACAATCTTGTCTGGGGTCCGATGCGGTCGGCGCGATAGCACTGCAGCAATGCCTCGAGCCCGATCTGTCCCGGCGCGGTGCCCTCGGTCAGCGGGGCATAGGTCATCGCCGCGCCGAACTTGCGATAGGCCACCCGGGTCAGGATGCCCGCCGGCCCCATGCCGATCGCGACGGTCGGCCGGTCGGTCAGCGCGGGCAAGGCGAGCAGGCGGTTGACGTCGGCGTAGCTGCCGACCTGGCAGGCGATCTTGATCAGGTCGGCGCCCGCATCGGCAATGCGCGCTGCCAGCTCTGGCAGGTCGGCGGGGGTTCGGTCGAAGTCGTGAAACGAGATGACGCGCTGGCAACCCGCCGGGCTGGCGACCTGCGACTCGAAGCCGAGCTCGAGGTCGACGTAGGCCGCCTGCTGCGCGGCTCGGGTCAGCAGCGCGGCGCGCGCGGGTTCGTCTCCGGAAAACCGTCCGCCGGCCCAGGTCGGCCGGCAGGTGGCCAGGATGGGCAGGGGTGCGTCGGGCCAGAGCGCCTCGGGTCGCGACAGGTAGTCCAGGCGGATCTCGGCCAGGTCGGCGCCCAGGCGGGCGGCGGTCTCGAGCTGCGGCCCGACCGGATCGCTGGCGATCACCGCGCAGATCATTCGAGCAGCTCGCGGAGCTGCTCCAGCGCCTCCTGCGAGAGCTTGCCTTGTGCGCCGGCCAGCGCGATGGCCTCTTTCCCGAGCAGCCGGTAGATCGCATCGAACTCGTCGGGCAGCTGATCGAGGTGGCGGCCGATCGTCTCGACATCGCCCCGCGAGACCGGACCGGTCAGCGCCTCCGGCAGCCCCACGCGCGAGAGGTTGTTCAGCGTGCCCTGGACCAGCGGCAAGAGCGCGGCCAGGCCCTGCGCCGGATCGATGCCGGCCTGGCTCAGCATGCGCACCGCTATCGACTGCACCGCGGTCAGGTAGTTGCAGGCCATCACCGCGCCGGCATGGTAGAGGACCTTCTGCTCGGTGCGAATTTGCAGCGGATGTCCCTGCAGATCCCGGACGAGAAGTTCGAGCTGCGGCAAGAGCGTCGGTTCGCCTTCCAGCGCCCAGTAGGTCCCGGGCAGGTTCTCCAGCGCTGCTTGCGGCTCGGCGAAGGTCTGCAGTGGATGGGCCGAGGCGCGCCGCGGTAGGGGTGCGAGCACCTCGCTGGAAGCGGCGCCCGAGGTGTGGCAGACCGCTGGACAGTCGTATGCGGTCAGGCTGCCTGCCAGCGAACCGAGCTGGTCGTCGGGAACGGTCAGCAACAGCAGGTCAGCCTGCATGGCTGTTTTTAGCTCGGTCGAGGCCTGGCCTGCGCCGGCCAGCGAGACCGCCTGCTCGGCCGATGACAGTCGGCGGGAGACCACCGCGACGAGGGTATGACCTGCGCCCACCAGGGCGGCGGCCAGCGTCGTGCCGACCCGCCCGGCGCCGACGATCGAAATCCGGCTCATGGCTGGATGCTCTGCACGCTGTGGGTCGTGATCCCCGACAGCTCGACGGGCGAGAAGGCAAAGAAGGTGCTGCCGCTGCCGCTCATCAGCAGGCCGGCGTCGCGCAGACGGCAGAGATCCGGATGCAGTTCGCAGGCGGCGGCCTCGAGTCTGTTGAAGATCAGGCCCTCGAAGTCGCCCGCGCAGTAGGCCTGCCAGAAGGCCTGCCCGTCGCGTGGCCGGTGATCGTAGGTCAGGTTCCCGTAGACCTTCGCGGTGGAGACGAACAGCTCGGGGCAGTAGAGCGTGGCGCGCCAGGCTGGGCCTGCTGCGGTCTGCTCGATGATCTCGCCGCGACCCGTGCAGAGCGCGGCGCCGCCGTACAGGAAAAAGGGCACGTCCGAGCCGATCCCCGCTGCGAGCGCGGCGAGTCGATCGAGCGACAGCGCGCCCCCATACAGCTCGTTGACCGCGCGCATGGCGGCCGCGGCGTTGGAGGATCCGCCACCGAGTCCGGCGCCGATCGGGATGCGCTTGACGATCGAGATGCGCACGCCGCCCGGCGCGCCGAGTTCATCCAGCACCAGCGCCGCGGCGCGACCGGCCAGGTTGTCGGTGTCTCGCGGGAGCGTGGGGTCGTCCGTCTTCACGGACACGCCCTGCTCGGTGCGCTCGGCGGTCAGGCTGTCCGCCAGCGAGATCTGCTGCATCACCGTGACCAGCTCGTGAAAGCCGTCGGGCCGCTTGCCGAGGATCTCGAGGAACAGGTTGATCTTGGCGTGCGAGTCGAGCGCGATCACGGCGATTCGCCGAGGATCAGGTTGTCGATCAGCCGGGTCGGGCCGATGCGCACTGCCAGGGCGAGCAGATCTCCGGCCCGCGCCGTTTCGACTGGCTGGAAATCTTGCCGGGAGACGATCTCGACATAATCGATCTCGCCTTGGATGTGCGCGCGCACGGTTTGCGCGAGCGCTCGGGCGTCCGACTGCCCATCGGCGAAGGCTTGTGCCGCCAGGCGCAGCGAGGCGATCAGCGAGAGCGCCTGGGTCCGTGCCTCGGTCGAAAGGTAGCGGTTGCGCGACGAGAGCGCCAGGCCGTCAGCCTCGCGCACGATCGGCAAGATCTCGATCTGGATCGGGAAGTTGAGGTCTCGCGCCATGCGTTCGATGATCGCGGCCTGCTGGGCGTCTTTCTGGCCGAAATAGGCCACATGGGGCAGCACCAGCTGGAACAACTTGGCGACGACGGTCGTCACGCCGCGAAAGTGGCCCGGTCGGTCGGCGCCGCAGAGGGTCTGTCCGAGGCGGTCCTCGGTCACGTAGGTGCTGTAGCCCTCTGGATACATCTGCGCGGGGCTGGTGCTGAACAGCAGATCCACGCCGACCTCGCGGCACAGCTCGCTGTCGCGCGCCAGGTCGCGTGGGTAGCGCTCGAGGTCCTCGTCCGGGCCGAACTGCAGCGGATTGACGAAGATGCTGGCCACGACCAGCTCGCAGTCGACGCGCGCGCGCCGCATCAGCGACAGGTGCCCCTCGTGCAGGCAGCCCATCGTGGGCACGAAGCCGATCCGCCGGAAGGCGCGCGCATCCAGGCAGTAGCGCTGGACCGCCTGAATCTCGTCAAGCGTCTCCATGGGGCTCCTTGTGGGGCTCGATCCAGGTCCAGTCATCGCTCTCGCGCAGGGCCTCCAGGCAGTCGCGCAGGGGCTGGGCGCTGACCGGGTGTCGCAGGTCGGGCGTCAGTTCGAGCAGTGGCACCAGTACGAACGAGCGCTGTGTCAGGTGGGGGTGCGGCACCTTCAGGCCCGGCCGGTCGACGATTCGGTCACCCATCAGCAGCAGATCCAGATCGATCGTGCGTGGTCCCCAGCGCGCACCGCGACGTTCGCGTCCGAGCTGCAGTTCGATGTCCAGCAGATGCTGTAGCAACTGACCCGGATCGAGCTGGGTCTCGATCAGGATCACCTGATTCAGAAACGCCGGCTGCTCCGGACCGATCGGCTCGGTCTGGAAGATTCCCGAGCGGCCGATAACACCGCCGATCAAGTCGCACGCTTGCGACAGTGCCGCCTCGCGGTCGCCGAGGTTGCCGCCCAGTCCGATGTAGGCCTGCTCGGTCATGGCGTTATTCTAGGTGCCATTTCATTACAGCAGGTGCAGGAAATTCCATGCGGCCTGGAGATAAACTGCGTTGCTTGTGAGAAATTGATCCACTCGCCGTATTGGACTCAACGATTGCTGGGGCAAGGGATTGTGCTCTGTTGCCGCTGGGAGTGTCACAAGTGGTGCAGCTGGCACGCTAGTTGCGTAAAGCCTGGCACATCACCTTTCGGGCGGTCTCGACTCCGCCGACAGGATCAAACATAAGCAGGGATAGGGATCATGAGCAAGCATTTGAAGATCAGCATGTTGCCCAGTCTGTTGACTCTGGGGAATCTGGTATGCGGCTTCCTGGCGATCGCCTACATCGCGGACTACACGGCCGGTGCTGAGATCAGCCGGCTCTACTGGGCCGCCGCGCTGTTCTATATCGCGATGGTCTTCGATGCGCTGGATGGCAAGGTCGCGCGCATGACCAACTCCGCCGGTGACTTCGGCGGTCAGCTCGATTCCCTGGCCGACATCGTGACGTTCGGCCTCGCGCCCTCCTTCCTGGTCAAGGTGCTGATGGAAGCAGGCCATTTCCAGCCCAAGCTGGCCTGGGGCCTGTCGGCCCTGTTCGTCAGCTGCGCCGCGCTGCGGCTGGCCAAGTTCAACGTCGAGAACACGGATCACTCCGAGGCCGGCCACCAGAGCTTCAGTGGTCTGCCGACCCCCGCGGCGGCGGGTGCGATCGCCGGTGTGGCGATCCTTTACCTGAGCCTGGGGCAGCCGGGCTGGTTGCTGCTGCTGCTGCCGGTGATCACCGTTTCGCTGGCCGCCCTGATGATCAGCCCGGTTCCGTATGCCCATGGATCCAGGCTGATGCGACGCAACCTGTCCTTCGCAGAGCTGGCCCAGATCGTCTTCGTGCTGTTCGCGCTGGTCCAGTTTCCGGCCTACGCGGTGGCGGGCATCTTCCTGCTCTACGCCGTGTCCGGGCCGATGGGCCTGCTCAAGCTCAAGACGGCTCCGGTCGCGCGCAGGCTGTTCCGCGTCGGCTAGGCTCTGTAAGATAATTCGCGTAGCGAATTATCGGCAGAGCCCCCGTGAACGTGCCCGTGCCCGTGCCCCTGCCCGAGTTGGGCCGACTTGCTCTTTACCAGGCGTGTGAGCATGGAGACAACCCGTATCAGGAGTTCGCGACCTGCTGAGTGACGCT
>CAZMLI010000283.1:0-6644 GCA_964566865.1 uncultured Planctomycetota bacterium | reverse complement strand
TGCGTCGCGTTGAACATCGCGTGGGCGCAGATCGGCGCGAGCAGCGAGCCGGTGCGTTCGAAGAGCAGGGCCAGCAGTGTGCCCAACCCGAAGAGCGGGATCAAGGCCGAGGGTTCCAGGTGAACCAGCGCGAAGGCCAACCCGCAGATCCCCGCGGCCCAGGCCACTGGCAGGCGCTTGCGCAGTGCCGGATAGAGGATCCCGCGATAGAGCAGCTCCTCGGTCACCGGGGCGACCAGGACGGCAAAGCAGGCAAACAGATAGAAGGTCGGTGTCCCGCGTAGGGACATCGCCTGCTGCACCACGCCTTGCGTGCCCGGTTGCTTGTTCAGCAGCAGGTAGACCAGCACGCCCAGCAACAGGCTGAGCAAGTAGGCCGGCACGTAGAGCACGAGCAGCTGACTGACCGCTGAGACGGTGCGGATGGGCGAAGCCCAGCGCAGACCCAGTGCGTGCCTGGCTGTGGGGCCCCCCCGGCGCACCATGGCCAGGATGCTCAGCACCAGCACCAGACTGACCACACTCTGCAAGCCCAGCATTTGCAGGATGTTGTTGCGCTCCAAAGGCGGCAACTTCGTGACCGCGGATAGACCGCGATAGCCGCTGAAGACCATCAGCGAGAGAGCCAGTTGCAGCAGGCTGAAGAAGACGAACATGCGCAGCCCCCAGGGCGCGGCTTCGCACTCGCCTTCGGGTAGAAGGTGCTCGTAGACCAGTGCCATCAGTCGAATCGCGACGGCGCTGACCAGCAGCAGTACGAGGAGACTGGCCGGCAGGATCTTACGCAGTTGAGCCAGCGTCTCGACGGCGGGGTCGCCGGGGGCTGGCGCGCTGGGCGGGCGCAGCTGCAGCCACGCGCCGAGGAACAGCATCGCCCCGCCAAGCAGGATCAGCAGGGGACTCCCGCGCTGGAGCAATCGCACCACCGGTTGGCTAGCCGTGGTCTCGCAGCTTGCCGAAGATCATCCGGCCGGACTGCGTTTGCAGCACGTTGGTCACGGTCGCGGTGACCCGTTCTCCGATCAGCTTGCAGCTATGCTCGACGACGACCATCGTGCCGTCCTCGAGAAAACCCAGCCCTTGATGCGGCTGTTCGCCGACCCGGATCAGCTCGATGTCGAGATCCTCTCCGGGCAGGACCACCGTTCGCAGTGCGTTGGCCAGCTCGTTGAGATTGATGCACTGGACACCCTGCAAATGCGCGACACGCTGCAACCCGGTGTCGTTGCTGATCAGTCGGCCGTTGGTCTGCCGCGCCAGGTTCAGTAGCGCAGCGTCGACATCACGCTCGGCCTGCTCCGTCTCGCTGATCTCGACGTTGAGCTGTTCGTGGCGTTGCAGCTCGGCCAGCAGATCCAGTCCGCGCCGACCGCGTCCGCGCTTGAGCTTGTCGCTCGAATCGGCCAGGGTCTGCAGTTCGGCGAGCACGAAGGTCGGCACCACCACCAGCCCCTGGACCTTCATCCCGAGCAGGAACTGGCCGATGCGACCATCGATGATCACGCTGCTGTCGAGGATCCAGACCCGGGCGCGCAGGTTGCCGCCGGCCGCCTCGACAAACGGGATGATCAGCTTGAAGTGGTCCTTGCTCTGGAAGACGACCACGATCGCCAGGTAGCAGAAGACGATGGTGGTGGCCAGCTTGAAGGCCGCCTTCGCGTCCTTGTCGAGCAGGTTGAAGTGCGGGATCAAGCCCAGGCCCTGAAAGAACAGCGAGGCGCCGATGAATCCCAGTGACAGGCCGACCACCACGCCGAAGATCGAGCCGGTGAAGAGGGTCGAGCTCTTGATCTCGAAGGCCACGGCCGAGAGGCCGATGACCAGCCCGCCGACCAAACCGATGACGTTGTACCAAGCGTACCAGTTGACAAGGTCCTTCGAGAGCGTGCGGGCGATCTCCCAGCCCAGGCTGGCGCTGATCACCACGAACAGGGTGCGGATGACCTGGATCGCCAGATCCTGCTCCCCAGGTTCGGGTTTCGTCGACTCAGCCTGGGTTAGCTTGTTGAATTGCTGTCCGGTCATGCAGAGCGAGTTTACATCCGCTCGAAAGGTATGAACAGTTTCTTGTACTGATCCTGCGCGTAGCGATCGGTCATGCCCGAAATATAGTCACAGACCACACGGTACAAATCTTCCACCTTGAGACGCTCCTGGTACTTCGTCGGCAAGTCGCGCGGGTCGGCGACGTGCTGCTCGAACAGCGCCTTGACGAAACGCTGTGCCTTGTTGGCCATCCGGTTCACTCGGTAATGCTTGTAGGCATTCTTGCGCAGATAGTGCTCGAGCTCCGTCTGCTCTTCCGCGAGGTCAGCGGAGAAATCGACCAGCCGCGAGCCATGACCGCGCACCGCCTCGACCGAATCGATCTGATGTTCACGCAAGCGTTCGATGGTGGTCTCGACCAGGTTGGTCACCTGGAGATTGATCAGATGCCGCACGGTCTGGTAGCGCCGCATGTGGCTGTCCAGCTTGCCGTAACGATCCCGCACCGCCTCGCTGGCGTGACGCCAGAGCCGCAAGCTCTGCAGCGCGCCCTCCTCGAGAATCCCGGCATTCAGGCAGTCGTCCAGGTCGTGGTTGTCATAGGCGATGCGATCGGCCAGGTCGACCACCTGCGCCTCGAGCAAGGCGCCCTTCAGCTCGTCGAACTCCCCCACCGATGGATGGTCGTAAGGCGTCTCGTGCTTGACGATCGACTCCCGTGTCTCCCAGGTCAGGTTCAGTCCGATGAACTCCGGATAACGCCGCTCCAGATGATCGACGATCCGCAGCGACTGCTGGTTGTGCTCGAAGCCGCCATGGTCCACCATCATCTCGCGCAGCGCCTCCTCGCCGGAGTGGCCGAACGGACCGTGCCCCAGATCGTGCACCAGCGCCAGCGCCTCCGACAGATCCTCGTTGAGCCGCAATGCCCGCGCGATCGAGCGGGCGATCTGCGCCACCTCCAGCGTGTGCGTCAGACGCGTCCGGTAATGGTCGCCCTCGTGGTTGACAAAGACCTGGGTTTTATATTCGAGCCTGCGGAATGCCGCGCAGTGAATGATGCGATCGCGATCGCGCTGGAACGCGCCGCGGTAGGGATGTTCATCCTCGTCGTGGACCCGACCGCGGCTGTCGGCGCTGCGCATCGCATAGCCGGCCAGGTCACGATCCTCCCGCTGCTCCAGTGCTTCACGTGAGAGGATCTCGATCATTTCGGGTCCAGCAGCTTCTTCCAGGCTTCCTGATCGCGCCAGGCGCGAAAAGCCATCTCATTCGCGGCGTGCCGCCGCATCGCGGCGTCCAGTTTGATTGCGCGTGTCAGCATCTCGAGCGCCTTGGCCTGGTCCGCTCGCTTCGCATACAACTTCGCTCGCAGATAGTAGCCCCAACCCAGCTTCGGCGACAACACCAGGGTCCGCTCCAGCGCCTTCTCGGCCGCTTCCAGTTGCCCCTGGAGCATCATTCGATTGGCCTTCCTCAGCCAGACCCAGCCCAGCTTCTTGCCCAGGATGCGCTTCAGCTCGGCCACCGGCGTTGCGTGGTCGTCGACGCGCAGATCGATGTAACGGTCGTCGTACCCGCCGTAGCCACCCTTCTTGCGCACCACCAGCAGCGCGGCCGATTGCCGTCCACGCTTGTCGCCGCCGGCGGCCTGGGCCGCGACGAGCGCAGCCATCAGCCGCTCCGCCAGCTCGCCCGGGGTCTCGCTGAAGGCCTTGTCCATCGCCATGACCACCTTCTCTCCAGCGAGAAGGTTGCCCTGGCAACTGTGGTGCGTGCCGCCGCGCGAACCGCACCAGGCACTGTTGCGTTTCCCGGTGTGCACCGCCACGCCGCCCTTGGCGTCGACGATCGCCAGCTGTCGCTGGGCCGCCCGGGGATCCGCATCGAGCAACGCCTTGAGCACCTCGGCCGCCGACTTGCCGGCCTTCAACATCGCCAGCCCGCGCGGACCGAAGGTGGTATTGGCATAGGCCTGGGTCGCGATCGCGCCGACCCCGGTGCGCGCCCAGGGCACCACCGTGCCGACGGCCAGCACCTTGGAGGAAACGGCCACGCCCAGATCTCCGTTGGCCGGATCGTAGGCCACGATCGAGAAGGTCGCCACCGTCTGGCGTGGCGCGTCGGCGAGGACCGCGCAGGGAAACGCGATCACGGTCATCAAGACAAGGGCTCTCAGCATCGGGAATCTCCTTGGGTCGGTTTGAAACGGCATCATAACGCAGCCAGGGGCGATTCACCGACCCTAGTTCGGATTGACACACTGGGGATGCGACGTATACTCAGGCAGCTTCATGGGAAGCGCCTGAAGTCCGAACGGGAGGGACTCCGATAACTCACTTCATCATGGACAACTGTATCGGCTGCACCGCGTGCGCCACGGTCTGTCCACAAGATTGCATCTTCGGCGACAAGGAAGAGATGCACATCATCCACCCCGAGTGGTGCATCGACTGCTCCTGCTGTGGAAATGTCTGCCCGGTCGCCGCGATCACCGACCACCACGATAACGTGGTGGAGAAGATGAAGATGACCCAGCGGGAAAAGGCGATCGTCTATCCGGAGGATTGTACCGGCTGCATTTACTGCAAGTGGGTCTGTCCGGAAGACGCGATCGCGATGGTGCCCTCGGGCAAGATCGGGGACTTCTACGATGTCGCGATCGTCGACGCGAAGAAGTGTACCGGCTGCGGACTGTGTGAGGAACAATGCATCAAGAGCGCGATTGTGATACCCGGTCATGAATACCCCAGCAGCGTACCGACGGCCTTCCAGCTCGGAGCGCTGGCCGACAAGTAGGCGACTGACTGGCGCGCTGGTCCTGGCGCTCTCTCTCTTTCTCGTCGGCGCCCCGCGCGCAGACAGCGCCGACCTGGAGATCGATCAGGCCAGGATCGTCGTCGCGAAGGACAAGGGCGCCAACGAACCCACGACGCGGATCCACGTCGGCGGCAAGGCCAACCTGCCGGATGGCACGGTGATCTGGGTCCATCTGATCTACCGCCCCTACAAGCTGAAGTTCATGCGCGAGCGTGCGTTCGTCAAGGGCGGGCGGTTCAAGGTCGTGATGGGACCGTACGACAGGCCGCTGTTTCCGGACCGCTACGACATCGGCGTCACCTTCTATCCCAACCGGCAGCCACGGGCCGTGCGCCCGAAGCTCGTCGGCCGCACGCCACTCAAGGCACAAATCACCACCGGCTATCAGCTCGAGCGGATGGCGGCGATGCGCAAGAAGCTGGTGGCCGAGACCGGCGCCACGATCGGGATCCTCGACCGGCTCTCCCGCAGCATGTCTACGAAGATCGTCGCGCTGCGCAAGCTCGAGCAGGCCAAGAAGCTGCCCAAGGGCAAGGCCCTCAAGCCCTGGCGCAAGTGGGGCGGCCTCTGGGACCTGGACTATGAACGCGTGCGAAAGACAAACGACGAGCGACGCGACACCTTCTACCTGGTCCCCTTCGTCAAGACCGACAAGGCGCTGATCCGGGTCATCAACTACCTGATGGATTTTCAGTACGAGTACCGCAACCTGCTCGACAAGGATGAGGGTTTTCGCCTCTCGCGCAAGGTCGGCACGCTCTCGATGCTGGTCTTCCAGGCGCAGGGCTTGTTCCGTTACGAGAAGATCCTGCTTTCCGCCGAACCGGCGAAGGACCTCCAGGAGGAGATCCTCAGGCTGGGGAAGATCTGGGGCCCCGCCGCAGCCCGCCCCCTGCCCACGTCCGACCAGGTCCGCGCGGCGCTGGCCGGGCAAGCTCGATTCGCGCGTGACTCGCGGCGCATGGCGCTCTACCAGTTGCTGTCCGATCGCGAGCAACGACGCACGAAGCTGCGGACCTTCTTCGCCCTCAAGGCCCAGGCCCGCGGGGCCGAGATCCGCTTCAGCAATACCTGGTTGCTGGAGCTGCGCAACGCCGAGTGGGTCTTCCGGCAGGAGCGCAGCCGCTCGTTCAGCGGGCTGCCCGGTCTGGACGCCCTGTCCCACCGCCTGCAGCTACTCAACCTGCTCGAGCTGGCGCGTCAGTTGACGGCCAGAGGACTGATCAAGCCGCTCCCGCCGGCCGCGGTCTCGAAGACGCTGATGCCGGCTGCCGCCCAGCTATTCGACGACATCCTCGAGCGCTACGGGCTGAAGCAGATCCACGCTCAATCGCTGCGTCACCAGGCCCACCGCTTGAGCAAGATGTCAGCCGACCTGGCCAGCAAAGCAAAGCAGGCCTCCGGCCAGGCGCAATTCGATGGCCACCAGTGGGAGCAGTGGTCACAGATCTTCGATACCCAACTGCTGCGGCTGAGCATCTTCGAGCTGCGCACGCTGGGCACGATCAAGCTTTCCCCCAAGCAACAAACCCTGTTCGATGACCGCCAGCTCGAGCTGCAGTTCAAGGCGACGCGGCTGATGAAGCTCAAGGGCGACATGGACCTCGCGCTGGCCAAGAAGACGCGCAAATCGGCGATCGCACCCGTGATCGACCAGCTTGCTGGCCTGGGACGAGAAGCCCACGCATTCGCGGAGAAGATCAAGTGATGAGAAGTCCCATGGGACGGAGCTGCCTGCTGCTCGTGCTGTTGACGATCGGCTGCAAGGGCTTCCAGACCCCGATGAATCAGCGGCTGGCCCAGAAGAACGACCCGAAAGAGGTCTACTTCGACGCCGC
>CAZMLI010000282.1:1391-6654 GCA_964566865.1 uncultured Planctomycetota bacterium | reverse complement strand
GTCAGAGCCGCGAGTCGACCGGTTCGCTCTCCAGCGCGAGCAGGCCGAAGACGCACTCGTGTACGCGACGCAGCGGTTCGCCGGCGACGAAGCGTTCGAGGGCTTCGATGCCCAGGGCGAACTCGCGCAGGGCCAGCGAGCGCTTGTGGCCGAGGCCGCGTTTGCGCAGGCGTTCGAGGTGCTCGGGTGCGTCGTACTCCGGGCCGTAGATGATTCGCAGGTACTCGGGGCCGCGGCACTTGACGGCGGGCTGGACCAGGTCGCGTTTGCCGCGGGCGATGTAGGACAGCGGTTTGACCACCATGCCTTCTCCGCCGCTGCTGGTCATCTCGGTCCACCAGGCGGTCGCGGCCTCGCGGCTGGCGGGGTCGTCTGACTGGACGTAGCGGTGTTCGGTCGCCAGCAGTAGCTGCGGGTCCTGGGCGCAGAGCTGCGCGAGGGTCTGCATCTGCCAGCGATGGTCCTGATCCAGGTGCAGGCCCTCCGAGCTGGCGAGCAGCGCGAAGGGGGCCAGCTGTAGATCGTCGATCGAATCGACCGGCCAGCAGTAGGGCAGGTAGGAGACGGCATAACGCTGGGCCAGCTCCGCGCGCTGACGGTAGCGCGTCAGCAGATCGCTGGCGGCGGGACACTGCTCGAGGGCGAGGACCGCGCGATCGAGGCCCGCGGTCGCGGCGGTCGCGACGGCGGCGTACTGCCTCGTGATCAAGGCCTCGGCCTTGGCCGACCAGGGCATCAGCTCGCAGTCCAGTAGCATCCAGTCGCGATCCAGCTCGCTGGCGACTGCCGCCGCGTGCAGGCGCGCGAGCAACTGGCGCTCCCACTCGGCATCCTTGAAGAACGGGCGTCCGGTGCGGGTGTAGATCCGGCCGCGGCCTTCGCCGACGACACCGAAGTACTTGCGCGCCGCCGGCTCGTCGCGGCAAAGCAGGACCAGCGCGCGTGAGCCCATGTGCTTGCGCTGGCAGATCAACTCCGAGACGCCCTTGCTCGCGTAGTAGTCGAACGCCTGCTGCGGATGTTCGAGCAGACCGGGAAGCTGAGATGTCTCGCAGGGCGACATCGTCGGCGGCAGATGGATCAGCCACTTGGGGTTGATGCCGAAGCGGCTGATCGTCTCCAGCGCGGCGGCGGCGTTCTCCTCGCGGATCGTCACGCTGGCGCGCAGCCGGGTGGTGATGAAGCGCTTGCCCTGGACATCGGCCAGATCCAGCAGGGAGTCATCCCGCTGCTGAGCTGTCAGTGCGGCGCGCGAGGCTTGCAACGGACGCGCGGGTTCTGCGTGCTGCCGCTCGGCCGGCACCGTGACGAGCTCCTTCTCCGGCCAGCGCAGCGCGGTCAGGCGGCCGCCGAAGACGCAGCCGGTATCGATGTTGATCGTGCGGTTGTGCCACTCGGGCTCGGCCACCGGGGTATGCCCGTAGACCACCCAGGCCTCGCCGCGGTAGTCGGCGGCCCAGTCGCCGCGGATCGGCAGGCCATATTCGTCGGTCTCGCCGGTGACGTCGCCGTAGAGCGCGAAGCTGCGCACCCGCCCGGACGCCCGGCCGTGCATCTTCTCGGCCAACCCGGCATGCGCCACCACCAGCTGTCCGCCGTCGAGCACGTAGTGGCTGATCAGACCATCGATGAAGCTGGCGGCCTGCTCGCGAAACTCCCCATCGGTCAGCTCCAGCTGGGCCACCGTCTCGGCCAGTCCGTAGCGCAGCTTGACCTTTTGACCGCGTAGCTGCCGCAGCAACTTGACGTCGTGATTGCCCGGAATGCAGAGCGCCTGCCCCGCCGACACCATCGCCATCACGCGCTTCAGCGTGTCGACAACACGCGGCCCGCGATCGACCAGGTCGCCGAGAAAAATCACTCTGCGACCATCCGGATGCACGCCTGCTTCGTAGCCCAGTTTCTGCAACAAGCTCTCGAGTTCGTCGGCGCAGCCGTGAATATCGCCGATGATGTCGAACGGTCCATGATCGTCGCGCCGATCGGTCCAGAGGCGATGGCGCTGCAACTCCACACGGTCGAGCGCTTCCGGCATGTCGAACCGGTGGACGTAGCGAAAGCCGTCCTTGCGCAGCCGCTTGAGACCACGGCGCAACTGCTGGCGCTGACCCCGCACGACGTGACGGCCGAACTGTCGGTCGGGCCGCACCCCGTTACGCTGGTGACACAGCGCCTCGGGCATGTCGAAGACGATCGCGACGGCCAGACAGTCATGTTCCTTGGCCAGCGTCAGCCAGAGCGCGCGGTCCTCACGCCGCACGCTGGTGGCGTCGATGACGGTCAGCCGGCCGCGGGCCAGTCGCTTGTCGGCGACCACCCGCAGCAGCTCGAAGGCGTCGGCGGTCGCTGCTTGATCGTCCGGGTCGTCGCAGACCAGGCCACGGAAACTATCCGACGAGAGCACCTCGGTCGCTTTGAAATGACGCGCGGCGAAGGTCGACTTGCCCGCGCCCGACGGGCCGATCAGCAGCACCAGGCACAGCTCGGGCAGCTCAATCGTCGTCACGGTCGAAGACCCCCATCTGCGTCGGGGCGCCGAGCGCCGGATCCTCGGCGCCGATACCTTCGAACCGCACCCGGTAACCGAAGCGCTGCCCCACCCCGGTCGCCCAGTGCTCGAACTCGGCGCGCGTCCACTCGAAGCGATGATCGGCGTGACGCAGCGCCCCGTTCGCCAGCCCCTCGAAGCGCACGTTGTACTCCACGTTGGGCGTGGTCAGCACGATACGCGCCGGGCGGGCGAATTCGAACAGCACACGCTCGAAGGAGGCGAGCCGGTGCGGATCGAGATGCTCGATGACCTCCACCACGGCGGCCGCATCGAAACCGCTCAGCCGCGCGTCGCGGTAGGTCAGCGAACCGTGCAGCAGTTCGATGCGCGCCCGCTGTGTCGGCGTCATCTGATCCAGACGCAGGCGCTTGCCCGCGATCTCCAGCGCCCGCCAGCTCACGTCCAGGCCGACGATCTGCCGTGGCCCCGGCTGCTTCAACAGCTCGCGCAACAGCTTGCCCTCGCCACAACCCAGATCGAGGATGCGGGTCGCGCCCACTTCCAGCAGCGCGTCGCGCACGGCCTGCAGGCGCAGGTCGTTGAGGCGCAGCGGCTGCTCCACGGTCTCGGCCTCGGCGGCGACCGAGGCCGCGAGAGCATCCGGGTCGGGCTCGTCCTCTTCAGCCAGCCGACGCAACAGGTCGCGCGCCAGCCGCCGCTGATGCTTGAGATAACGCAGCGAGATCTCCTCGCGTTCGGGATGACTCGCCAGCCAGCCCTCGCCGTGACGCATCAGCTTCTCGACCTCCGCCTGACCGACCCAGTAGTGCTTGTCGTTGTCCAGCACCGGCATCAGCACGTAGCAGTGCCCCAGCATCTGCTGCACGGTCAACGTGTGCGAGAGGGTCACGCTGTGGTACGGGGAGTCGCCGTGACGCTCGGTGGCCAGCTCGTATCCCAGCGGGCAGAACAGCCGGCGCAGCAGGCCGTCCCCGCCGCGGCAAGGCAGCACGCTGATCCGCAGCTCGAGCGGCAGCGGCGTGGCGGCCAGCTCCGGCCGCGCCTCGCAGCGACCGGCGAGTGCCGTGCGAAAAACCTGCGCGATGGCCACGCTGAGAAAGGAGGACGCCACGTAAGGACGATCGTTGACGTACTGCTGCGCCGCGCCCTTGCCGCGCACCAGCCGCACGGGGTCGACGTCCAGCAACAGCGCCGCCGTGCAGCGTGTGTCGCTGGCCTCGGGATAGAACACATGGGCCTGGCCAAAGCTCAGCTTGAAGCTCTGTGCCCGATCCGGATGCTTGTGCAGCAGATAGCCCAGGTCGGTGGCCGGGGTGTGGGTCGTGCTGAGTTCTAGCAGCAAGCGAAGTGGCGCCCGGTGCCCACCAGCCCGGGCCCCGGCAGGTGGATCGTGCGCGACGGGTCGGCCTGGGCTCGCCCGATCACGACCGCTTGCTCGCTGTGGCACGCCAGCACCTTCAGCGCTTGTTCGACGTCCGCCTCGGGCACGACGATGGTGAAACCGATGCCCATATTGAAGACGGTGTACATCTCCTGGTCGGAGATCCCGCCGCGCTGCTGGATCTGCTGAAAGACCGCCGGTGGCTCCGGCAGACTGTCGAGCACGAAGCCGACCTCGGCCGCCACGCGCGTCATGTTCATGAACCCGTCGCCGGTGATGTGCGCCATCGCGTGCACACGCACGTCCGGATCGCGCACCAGCGCCAGCGCCTGACGGACGTAGATTCGCGTCGGCTCGAGCAGCTCCGCCACCGCCGTGCGTCCGAACTCCGGCACGATCACCCCATCGTCGACGCCGTCCGGCAACAGCACCTTGCGCGCCAGGCTCAGCCCGTTGGAGTGCACGCCGCTCGAGAGCAGGCCGATCACGACGTCGCCCTCGACCACCTGGCTGCCATCGATCACCTCATCCAGCGCCACCGTGCCGATGCACATCCCGACCAGGTCGAACCCCTTGCCCGGCCGCACGCCCTTGATCACCTCGGCGATCTGTGACGTCTCGCCGCCGACGATCGCCACGCCAGCCTGCTTGGCGCCCTCGAACAGCCCCTTGGCGATCGCCTCGAACATGTCCTCGTCGGGCGCCTCGACCGCGAGGTAATCGAGCATCGTGATCGGCTCCGCGCCGACGGCCACCACATCGTTGACATTCATCGCGACGCAGTCGATACCGATCGTGTCATAACGATCGGCAATCTGCGAGACCAGCAGCTTGGTGCCCACGCCGTCGGTGCCCAGCGCGAGACCACGCCCGCCACCCAGATCAATCACGTTGGCGAACGAATTCATCCCCAGCTTGGTGCCGATTTCAGGCCGAAACTGGGCCGTCAGACCGACCCATTTCTTCAGCTTCTCGAGTGCCGGCTCCTCACCCGCAACATCGACCCCACTCGCCGCGTAGCTCTTGACTGTCATGGGCCTGAGTCTGCCCCAACAACCCTGAATCCGCAATCAAATCCGCAATCCGCAATCCGCCGGGCGCAATCAGTTTGACCTCCACTGGCCAGGGGGATAATGTAAACCCCATGGCCGCCGCGAATTCCCCTGGAGAGGGTCTACGTCTGCCCTCCGAGCAAGAAGCGCTCGAGGCGGCCACCGTACAGGCCCTCGGCCGGCTGGCGGCGGACTCGACCACGGAGGCGTTGCTGATCGCCCAGGCCGCCGATCTGGCGGCCAAGCTGCTGCGACAGGTCGCCGGATGATCCTCGAGCGCATCGCGGCCAGCGATTTCATGTGCTACCGCCGCCTGCT